>JACPKE010000003.1 GCA_016187205.1 Candidatus Brennerbacteria bacterium
ATTAAAACCCGTTAAAATTTAAAGGCTGGTAAAGCGCGTTCATAAACGAGCTTGTAATCCAGAACATCAGCGCTATGGCGGAAACCGTCAATATAAACGAGACAATGCCTACTATTTTGACCTTATGGTCGGATTGTCTAATATATTTAATCGCATAGTGAAGGCCGAATGGAGCCAGAAAAAAACTTATAAAATAAATCAGGATTTGTTTTCCTATTGACGTTGAAAGCGCCGGCTCTTTTAATTTTATTCCGCATTGCGGGCAAAAATTAGCTGAATCGGAAATAACTTTATGGCAAGAAAGACAAGTTATATCCATTTGTATTGATTATATATCAATAATTTTTTTATGCTATGATTAGATTATTATCAACACTATTAAAAATTAATAAAGTCGTAATATGACTAAGAAATTATTTTTACCTCCAGCCACCACCGTTGATGTTGTTATTTTTACCATAGAAGGTAACGACCTTAAAATATTATTAATTCGGCGCGAGAACGAACCGTTTCGGCGGCAATGGGCTCTGCCTGGCGGATTTCTTTTTAAGAATGAAACCGCTGAACAAGCGTCTTATCGGGTGCTTCATAAAAAAGCAGGCGCGCGAGTTTCTTATCTTGAACAGCTTTATACTTTTGACAGCCCATTTCGAGATCCCAGGGGTCATGTTCTTACCATTGCTTATATGGCGCTTGTTTCTCATAAAAATTTAAATTTTACAAAGAGAAAAGAATTGCAAAATCCGACTTTTTATTCGGTTAAAAAAATACCTAAATTAGCCTTTGATCATAGAAATATTTTAGTTTATGCCATAAAAAGACTTCGGGCCAAGCTTGAATATACAAATGTGGTTTTATCGCTTTTGCCAAAATTATTTACTTTTAATCAATTGCAGAAAACCTATGAAATTATTTTAAATAGAAAACTTGATAAAAGAAATTTTAGAAAAAAATTCATGCTTTTAAAGCTTATTAGGCCGACATTAAAAATTTTAAAAGGGGAACGTCAACGTCCGGCGCGCCTCTATCAATTCATATCAAGAAAATCGGCGGAACTCAAAAAGTTTTTTTAGTATTTTAAATGGGTTTAAATATATTATCTCCTGGACGCCACCATATGCTGACAAAATTTCAGCATGATTATCTTTTGAAGTTGGTTAGAGAGGGGGTAGACGGGCAAAAAGTTCAAAGGATTCTTTTTGTGATTACTTCCGCTAATCATGAAAATACGCGGCGTAATCCGATTCCTTTGTATCTTCGTACTCTTGCGATAGACCGCTTTGCCGAAGATCTGGAATGTGATTTTAAAATTTACCCCGTGAACGATGTCAAACCAACTGATAAATTTGCTGAATATATATTGCGACAGATTTTTTATCAAAGTGGAGAAAAATTGACTTCTAAAAACACCATACTTGCTTGTTCGACGCCGCCGATTATAAAATTGTTCCTTAAGCTTGGATTTAAAAATACGCCCGTCGAGCTTGTTGATTCTGAAAGAAACATTTATTCTGCGTTGCGTCCTTATGAAATAATAGATCTTCTTGTGAGGGCTAGCGGGAATTGGAGAAAAAATTCCGCGGAATGGAATAAATATGCTTATTCGGCAACGGTGAAAGTTTATAAAGACTACGCATTGGGCAGTCTTATTATTGAAGTGTTTCAGGATTCGCTTTTAAGCGAAGACGCCGATATCACGGAAACAAGGGATTATCATACTTACGTTCAAGGCATGGATATGGCGGCAAACGTGAAATTCAGCGATATAAAGCCTTTCGTTGTAGAAGGTAAAATCGTTGACGTTGGCTGTTCGACGGGTTCTCTAATCAAATTATTGGCGGAAGAATTTCATGAATCGGATATTATTGGCATAGAAGCGGTAAGAAGATTTTATGAATACTGCAAAACACAGGAGTATAAAAACCCATTTGTATTTTTTTACCGCAGAAACGTTACTAATCAAAATTTTAAAGAAAATACAATAAATACATTTATTTATTCTTCAGTGATGCATGAAGTCTATTCGTATCTTGGCGAAAAAACGCTTCGGCAAGTTTTGAAAAATACCTATAAACAATTAAATTACGGCGGCCGGATTATTATAAGAGACGTTGTTGGTCCTGACCGCCCCGATGATTTAATTTTAATGAAGTTGAACGATAAAAACGGCCTATCCGAAGGCAATATAGATCAATTATCCACTTATGCAAAATTTTTCCGTTTTGTAAAAGACTTTGAACCAAAGAAAATTACGTTTTCAGAAGAAAGTATTGGCGGCAATAAATTTATAAAGATATCGCGGCGAAATTCATATGAATATATAAGCAAGATGGATTACACCGATAATTGGGAGAGTGAGATGCATGAAGAATTCGGATTCTACACTTTTAAACATTGGATTGAGGAATTGGAAAGGCAGGTTTTAAGATTATTGAGAGGTCAAAACCGTTTTATAATCCCTATATTATAGAAAATAAGTATAAAGGAAAGGTATGGTTGTATGCTTGTGATAACAGCAACCTACGTTCAGAAAAATTTCCATATACAAATATGCGGCTCGTGGGTGAAAAACAACACTAATTTATAAGTGTATTGTCAAGATTAAATAACAAGGATATAGTGTTGACAATACACTATATGTTTTGCTATACTTTAATTAGCAACTTTAAATAGTAATATTGCCGGAGGGTTGGAAAACCTTATTTGGAGTTGCTAAAAACAATATAAAGAAGAGGAGAATATCATGGTAAAACGATTAAAGGTTCATCTGGTGGTTATTGACCCCCAGAACGATTTCTGTGATTTACCCGGAGCAGCTTTACCTGTTGCGGGAGCCAATGCCGATATGGAACGGTTGGCTGGATTTATCAATCGTGTTGGCCATAAATTGGATGACGTTCATATTACGCTTGATAGCCATCGTTTAATTGATATTATGCATCCGGCATGGTGGATGGACCAAAATGGCAATCAGCCGAATCCCTTTACTATGATTTCGGCGGCTGATATTGAAGCTGGTATTTGGACGCCGCGCAATCCGGGTTTTCGGCAGAAAACCCTTAATTACGCGCGCGTATTAGAATCAACGCCCGACCATTACAAAATTTTCGTGTGGCCGGTTCATTGCCTTATTGGAACGTGGGGACATAACGTCCATTCAAAACTCAATGAAGCATTGCAAAGATGGTCGGATAGGGAATACGCTATGGTTAATTATGTGACTAAAGGTTCAAATCCCTGGACAGAGCATTATGGCGCTCTTATGGCCGAAGTACCGGATCCGGATGATCCATCAACAGGACTTAACACCTCGTTTCTGGATATAATTGCGGAGGCTGACATCGTAGCTGTTGCGGGAGAAGCATCAAGCCATTGTGTTTTGAAAACTGTGCAACAGATTGCTGATAATATCGGCGACACACATATCAAGAAGTTTCATTTATTGCGCGACTGCATGTCTCCGGTACCCGCATCTCCCGGTGGACCTGATTTTCCGAAAATCGCCGAGGCTTTTTTACGTGAAATGAAAAGCCGCGGCATGACAATCACAACCTCAACCGACTTCTTGTCGTAAAGAACCGGAAAGGAGAAAATTATGCCTAGATTAATGAATGATATGATGGAAATTGAAAAGATCGGCGGCGCGCAAGTTTTTAAATTTTCCGCGATCCGCATTGAGCATCTTGAGGCGAGGGCGACTGAATATACGCTTGTTACCATTGCGATTGATGTAACAGGCTCTACCAGAAATTTTGCCGATGACCTTCGTAAGTGTCTGATTATAGCCGTGGAATCATGCAAAAAATCACCACGCTCAGATAATCTATTGCTACGGGTAATTATTTTCTCATCATCTTTGAATAATGGCATTGAGGAAATCCACGGTTTCAAGCCGCTTAATGAGATTGATCCTCAAAAATATCCTGTATTCAATCCGAACGGTATGACGCCGCTTTACGATGCCGTATATTCTACTGTTGGCGCGACAAATGCTTACGCCAAAAAATTAATGAGTCAAGACTTTCTTGCTAATGGCATTGATTTTATTATTACTGACGGCGACGATAATACTTCTTCCGCAACCATGAAAATGATTAAAGATGAAATTATTCGCGGCGCCAGGAAAGAGGAAATTGAGTCATTAATCGGAGTTATTATTGGTATTAATGCTGGTGAATTTAAACATCGACTTGATGCTCTCGCGAATGAAACCGGCATGAAATATATTGATGTTGGAGATGTTACCAAGGGTAAGCTGGCAAAACTCGCTGAATTTGTTTCTCAATCGGTTTCAAGTCAATCGCAATCATTGGGAACCGGCGGTCCGAGTCAAAACATTCAGGCAACGATCTGATAGATTCAGAAGGAAGGGGTGGTTGTAATACCGCCCCTTTATTTTAAAGAAAGGAGAAAAGAATGAGATTCTTAACCGACCATTATTTTCAAATTGGCCACTCGCATTATGTAGCCGGCAAACCTTGTCAGGATTACGCGCTTTCGCGGTCAAGCGAAATAATCGCCTGCGCGATTGTTTCGGATGGATGTTCGACTGGCGGCAATACAGATGTCGGCTCGCGCATACTCGCATTTGGAACATTACAAGCTATCCGCGATCACGCAAAAGCATCTAATGGATCATTGGATACCGCAGTCATCAGTATTGTCGCCAGACAGCAGCAATTAATTGAAACGGTAAGACCGATGCTTGGATTGAACCGGAGCGATATGCTTGCAACGTGCGTTTATGCCTATATCACCCGGCTTGGCGCATTAATTCATATTCAAGGCGACGGTGTTATTGGTATTAAATATCGCAGTGGTTGGATTGATATGCATCGGTTTGATTGGGCAAAAAATGCTCCCTTTTATCCTTCATACAACGATGAGGAAGAAAAAGTCTATATTATTAATCTTCATGAAGGGATTTTTGATACGGCCGTAATGTCGCATGTTCGGTTTTGGAGAAGTCCGGATGGTATATTTGAAAAAGAAGAAATTTCTCAAATTTCTTTCAGTGAAGGACGAAACGGATTTATTTTTAGAATTTCCGCGGAGGATTTGTCAATAATTGAATTTATTGCTGTTTTTACGGATGGCGTTTCGCAGATTGGATCATTGCCTAATGGCAATAATCTTTTAGATTGGCGGCGCGGCGTAACGGAATTTCTTTCATTTAAAAATAATGTTGGGGAATTTGCAAAACGGCGCATGATTCGCGGCATTAAAGATATGCATAGGATAGGCAATGGGCCGATTGATGACATTTCTTTCGCCGTTATTCACATTGAAACAGATGGAGTTGGAAAGGAGGATACGCAATGAATATTGCAACCGCAAGAGGAAGCATTAAAGTTATTCTTGAGGGGAGAGGTCCGGTAACATTGCGTCCTAGTGACCATGTCACAACTGGTGGTGAAGGCTTAATTTATCGGATTTCGGATATTGCCGTTAAGATATATCTTAATCCGGTTAAAATGAAACAACGCGGAATACCGGAGAAAGTTCGGCAATTAGCGTCAATCTTAAAACATCCGTATATTGTGACTCCAATAGGGCTTGCGGTTACGTCTTCAGGCGATCCGGTTGGGCATTACTTACCATATATAGAAGATCCTCCAGTTGGTCATCCGCTTTCACGGGTATTTACTAATGATTTTTATCAAAGCGAAGGTTTTACGGAAAAACTTGCTTCGAAATTAGTTGATCGCATGCGTGAAACGGTTATTTTCGCTCATGATCGCGGCGTAATATTGGTCGACCCAAATGAACTTAACTGGTTTGCGCTGTCGGTAAGAAAAAATCCCGAACCGCGCATTATTGACGTTGATTCATGGGTTATAGGACCAATGCCATCTACTGTTTCGGTTATGCCTTCAATCCGCGATTGGCATGCAAAAAAAATCGGTTTTGAAAGCGATTGGTTTTCTTGGGCAGTTGTGACTTTTCAAATTTATACCGGCATCCATCCATTTAAAGGAACGCTTGATGGTTATGATCGCGGGGATATGGAAAGCGAATGAAGGAAAATGCGTCCGTGTTTACTCCGGGTGTTAGACTTAATCGCGCAGTGCGGGATTTTTCTTGCATTCCCGGTTCGCTTCTTGGCTGGTATGAAGCGACTTTTCAAAAAGGAGAACGCATTCAGCCGCCATCGCCGTTAGATACCGGAAAAGTCATGCCGATATCAGCTCGTGTTTTTCGCGCCGTTATTACGGAAAAGACAGGCATGTTGATATTTGAGAAACTTTTAGCATATCCGGAAAATCCGGCTGTTCGCGTGTTTTATTGCGGCGTTGTTCTTTTGGCTTCCAATAAACTTATTGATCTGGCAACAAAACGGCAAATTGCCATTGTCTCGTCAACGAATTGCGAAGTTATACGGGTGAACAACGGATGGCTTATTGGCAGTATAGAGAATCGGGAAGCAACATTCATTTATGTAAATGAATGTAATCTGCTTTCGGAGACCCTTCAATTTCGGGTGCAAGCCCATCAACTCCTTGGATATGAAAATCGCATGTTTGCCGTTGGAAATAGCGGTTTAATTGAAATTAAATCAAAATTTTTCGGCGAACGTTTCATTGCCTTAGCAGGCCAAACCTGGGGCATTATTGTGAATTCAACAAAATGGTTTAGCGGGATTGGAGTTTTAGATGCAATGGGCGCGAAATTTATAATTGCGCCGTTCGGTGAAAATGCAGTGGCGCAAATTCGGACCCGCGAACTTGATGGTATTCAAATCGTCACGGCTAAAGCCGGTATTCGATTCGCGTCTTTTATCGCTCTTGATAAAAAAGGAGATTATCGCAAGATTGAACTTGCTTTTGATAATGAATATCGCGCCTATAAAACGTGGATTGGCGCTGTTGATAGTTCCGAGTTAAATCTTGCTATTCTTCCAAAGGGCGTTTGCGCTACCATCGTCAAGGACGGAGAGTTGAATATTTTTGTTCCGGTTAATGGAAATATAACAAAAGTGGAAGACAATCAGATTGCAACTAATATGCTTCTTTCAAATTGGGGAAATAGAGTGATTTATATACGAAACGGCGAGATATGGTCTATTCGCACAAAATAACTTTGATTTTTTAGCTCTTTTAAAATGTCTGCCTCTTAAATTAAGAGGCAGTTTTTTAAAAAAATAAATCCCCTATATAGAATAGGGGATTAAAATTAGCGCGTTAATTAATAAACGCATGCCTGGTTATAAGCGGAATTATAATTCACGAGTTTTTTAATTCGTTCAATTTCTTCCGGATCTCCTATGGCTTTGGCGATATTATCAGAAAGTTTTACTACCGGACAGCCATCAGTTTCAACCAGTTTAATAACTAAGGAAAGAGGTTTTACGTTAAGATCGTTTGTTAAGTTCGTTCCCCAGCCAAAAGCGGTTTGAACGCGGCCGGAAAATTTTTGATGCAAAGTAATTATTGTTTCTGCTGTCAATCCGTCGCTAAAAACAATTATTTTTTCTTTGGGATTAATGCCATGTTCTTTGTAAAAAACTATGGCTTTTTCCGCGAAAGCAAATGGATCGCCGGAATCTTGTCTTAATCCTTTCCATTTTCGCGCTTCTTCTTTTGAAAAGTTTTTTAGAAAAAAATCAGTTCCAAAAGTATCAGTAAGCGCTATAGCCGAGCTTGTTCCGTATTCTTCCCACCAATCTTTTAATATTCGTTTTTGACTTTCAAAAATGGGATTTGTGCGAGATTGAAAAATACCTGACATAGCCATAAACATCTCATGAGCCATTGTTCCTATTGGTTGAAGATTATATTTCATAGCCAACTCAACATTAGATGTTCCAATAAACTGTTTTGGCATTATCTTCATTAATGTTTTTACTATAATTTCTTGCCATTGTTTGCTAAATCTCCGTCTGGTGCCAAAATCGCTAAATAGAATATTCGGATATTCTGCAAGATTAGCGGCTTTTATAGCTAATTTTAACTGGCCAATGCCGCGATTGGCCAGTTTATCAGTAATTTCCATTTGCTCCAGCGCTTCCCTGCCATATAATTCAGTAATCACAGCCAATACTGGAGTTTCCCAATAAATTGTTTCGGCCCATAAGCCTTTAAATTCCAATCTATAAGTATTTCCGAGATTTTCTAATTCATACGCCGGCAGTTTTAGATTTTCAAAAAATTTCAAATAATTATTTGTGAATATTTTCTCACCCGCTTCATTTTTTAAAGAAGACAAGTAATTAAGTTCTTCCTTTTTAAATTTTAACTCTCTTATATGATTTAATTCATCACGAAGTTCTTTTTCATCTATATATTTCGTCAATAAAATACCCGTTGTTCTATTTTTAAACGAATATTTCACTAATATGTCGGCGTAACGATCAAATACCAGCTGACCCATTATAAATTTATACCAATCCGTATCCAGCCTTGATTCAATTATGTATTTCATTTATTCCTCCTTTTAATTCATTCAGATTGTTTTAAAAAATTGAAAATTTACCACTTTTTCGCGAAAATCATTTGATTTCGCGAATCCTAGAATTACCTTACTATCGGAATAGCTGATTTTTGCTTTTAAGGCGTTTTTAATTTCATAGCCGTCAGCTAAAAATCTTACCGGCCTTTTGTCGGTTTCAATCGATTCAACGGTAATTAATGAATTTGATGACAAAAGAGCTGTTCGCCAATTATGGAAAATTGCCGGGCAAATAGCCGTTATAATCATTAAATTACTGTCAATCGGCAGAATTATGCCTCCAGCCGAAGCATTATACGCGGTTGAGCCGGCCGGAGTTGAAACGATAATGCCGTCAGAAATTAAAGACTCAAACTTTATTTCGTTATTAATTTTTATCTGAAATTTCGCGGTCTGCGAAGTTGTTCTTTCAAAATAAAAATCATTAAAAGCAAGTTCTTCAGAGATCATTTTTTCATTTTGATCGTAAATTTCAGCTTTCAGCATTCGGATGTTGTCAATGAAATTAATATGGTTATTTATTATTTCATCAACTATGGTAATTTCGGCTTTATTCATAAGAAATCCAACATGTCCGAAATTCAATCCGACGAAAGGCAATTGATAAACTTGATATTTTCTTATGGCTTTGAGCATTGTTCCGTCGCCGCCAATAACCAAAATAACCTCCGCATCTTTAATATTATTGACGATTTTTGTATTTAGATGGAGATAATCAATAAATGACCAGACATTACTCACGCCTAAAACTTCATTTTTCACTAAAAATATTCTTTTCATCTTTTCTCCGTTTATAATAAATTATTAAATTTCTGATTATATAATATCATAAAATTAGTTATTCGTCAAATAAAAAAGGCTTGACAATTTACTGGGGTAATATGATATAGTGTAATTAGAACACTTAATAAATTAATAATGGAGGTTATTATGAATGCCAAAACAATTGCTGTTAAATGGCATGAGCTTTTTTCCCGTTATGCCGAAGATCTTTATCCCGGAAGATATACTTTAACAACCTGTTTTGAATTAGCCGAAAAGGGATTGGAAATCAAACGTCTTGCTAAAGAGAAAGGATCGTTTATTGCGGTCCATAATTATCTTTATCCGGAATTTCATGAAATCGCGGATAAAGTCGGCGATTCGCTTGGTCTTAGCTTCACGGTTCGCGAAGCTTGCGCTAAAAGAATTGATTTTGAAAGCGTATTTTTTATGGGGGCAACGGCAAAAATAATTGTCGGCGATTCCGCTAAAGTTTTTACAGCCGATCATTCAAGTATTCTTGGATGTTCGCTGGTATTTGGCACCGATTACCAGTGGATTGAAAATTGGAAAAAAAATAATCCTGAAGGAATATTGATAACGTATATAAATAGCGATGTCTATACGAAATCAATAAGCCATTTTATATCAACATCGCGTAATACCGATAAAATTATTGCTTACGCCGCAAAACTTTATCCGGATAGAAAGATTTTAGTGCTGCCGGATAAATTTTTGGGTTTTGTGATGAAAACAAGAGCCATTGAGATTTTAAAGAATGAGGGCATGAATATCAACCAGGACCTGATTGATATTTACCAATACTTTAAGGGAGAATATCGAGCCGCATGCTATGTTCATGCTGAAATCGGTCCCGATGCGGCCGAGATTGCCATGTTGGAAAATAATGACGCCGAACTTATTATTCATCCCGAGTGCGGTTGCGCTTCTTCATGTCTTTATAAACTTCAAACAGGGGAGATTCCCAATGCTAAAGCGTATTTTTTATCTACCGAACAAATGGTTGAGCACGCCAGAAATTCACATGCTAAAAAATTTATTGTCGCGACTGAAAAAGGAATGGTGTATCGTCTTCGCAAAGAAATTCCCGGAAAAGAATTTATTCCGATATCGGAAAAAGCGGAATGCAGGTTTATGAAAGCGAATACTTTTGATAAACTTCTTCGCTCCCTTATGGAAGATCGTCTTGAAATTGTTTTATGCGATGATTGCTGCGATCCCAAACATCCTTATGAGGATGAGCAAGTTATTCATATACAGAAATCCGTGGCAAGAAAATCAAAGGAAGCTATTGATAAAATGTTAACTATCGTTTAATTTTTATTCTCCTTCGCCGAATACCCCGCAGCTTGGTCTACTCCGCCGAAGCAGCCGTTTCGGCTGCGAAGGCTGGACTGTGAGGATGAAGGCGAGGAGAATAACCCTTCCGAAGTCCCGCTAAGCGGGACGAAGGAGGATATTCGGCTACGGAAGAATTCCGCTTGATACCGCTCAGCTCTGCTGCGCGGAGCTTCATTATTTTCTGCAGTCCTGTTGTTTCAGAAAAACAAGAAATTTAAAAATTTTTCTAGAAACCAGTTAAGGTTTAAGGATTATCCGCAATCTGTGGATAATCCTCTTTTTTTATGTTATTTGTTTTTGACAGAACTGGTAATTATTGTTATATAATATAGGCATAGCAGATTGATAATAGCGAGAGTTCGCCACAGCTCATAGGAGTTTTAAAAATCAGGCTCTTATGAGCTGCGGCGAAACCATAAAGGCCAAGCCCAACAGCAATAGCAGTTAATCCTGTAAACACGGTCAGAAAGGAGAACAGTTATGGCCGCAAAACAGACAGTGATGCTCATGGGGCGTCTCGTCGAACACCAAGAACACTTCAATCCGTTATCTACGGCAGACGCGCAGTGGGCGATCCAGAACCCGAAGGATGCCGCCGCGCTCTGCGTCACGGCAATCAAGAGTCGCACGAATGGGGCTCCGAAAACCGAACGTAGCTACAAGATCCTCCGACCGGTCGCACCAAAGCCAGTCGGAACCCGCCCGTTCAAAGCTGACGACAGCTTCTTTAACAAGAAGTCCATCGTGAAGATGGTGCCGCATGGCAGCAACTTCACGGCCTGGTTCACCGGAAAGGTGGAGAAGGAAGCACCGGAAGGAATGCTCGTGCCGTTCGTGCTCACGCAGAGCGCGTATGACAGCGAAATCATCGCTGACCTCGGCGGCGAGGAAAAGGCGGAGATCACCCTCGGAGAAATCTGGCGGCTCATGCAACGCCAGACGAACGGCAAAAAAGGTGTCCTGCTCGTGAACGGATGGGCGAACATCTTCTACGTCCGCGACGTGAACGGGGTGCTCCGCGCGGTCGTCGTCCGCTGGTGCGGCTGCGGTTGGGGCGCGGGTGCCTTTGACCTGGGTGGCCGCACGTGGAGCGTCGTCTACCAGGTCTTTTCTCGCAATTCCTGAAACTTGGGAACTTTGGGGTTTCGTGACCTCTTGTTTCCTCAACCCCTTGACCCCTTTCTGCAAAACATCGCAGAAGGGGTTATTTACTTTTTATACCCCATATAACGATGTATGGCGTTGTTCGGAAACCTTAAAAATAGTTTCAATATCAGGTCATCGCAAGATTTTTAGGTCTTGTGATGACCTGATATTGTATAGTTAAATTTTTAGTTTCCGAACAGCATCATCTGCTATTGACTTTATAGAAGTAGTATGATATATTCATAATAGAATTCAGGAGTTACGATAATTTTTTTGACAATAAAATCTTTAAAATGGAGGTATTAGATGAAGACGTCAGCAGTAAATAGGAATCATTCTGAATTACGGGATGGAGAAGTTTTTTTTGGAAACGCTTCTGATGCTATATAGTTAATCCATATTTCTTTAGGCGGTGCGAGATTATATCAATCCGCCTTTTTTATTTTCTTTGAGCTTGGTGAATAATACTCAATATCATAAAAGGCGCTGGATTTCTTGGTATAATGAATGTGTCGCAAACATAAAGCAAAAAACCAAACGCCTTTCTATGTCTTTTTATACTATCCCTATCTTCGCTCGCTTTCAATGG
>JACPKE010000040.1 GCA_016187205.1 Candidatus Brennerbacteria bacterium
TGTCTATATCCTTCAGATTTAACGAATCGCGGCGGGAAACTTCTTTTGATAAAGCGGACCCGTAAAGCAATTTTATTTTTTCTGCCGCGTCCGCCGGTATCTTAAGACCAATGGCAATATCATTGGTAATATTGGAAGAACCTATCGGCAAACTGCCGGCGCAAAGAATTTTATTTTCATCATAAACGCCGAAACTGGTCGTTCCGAAACCGATATCAATTAAAACAGAACCAAGCTCTTTCTGATTTTTTGAGAGAGCGGCCCGGCTGGCCGCCAGCGGATTAAACACAAGACCGCAGACCGAACCGCCGGCTTTTTCAATATACCTGACGATATTATTAACAAAAGGCGCGAAAGCCCCGACTATCAGACTGCTTACCTCCAAACGGCTGCCATTCATTCCCAGAGGGTCGGCAATATCGCCTATTTCATCAACAAAAAACTCGCGAGTAATATTATGCAGAACTACATAATTAACCGCCAGCTTGACCGCTTGCGAAGCCTGAAGCGCCCTATCAACATCGTCTTGCCTGATTTCGCTGTCTGCCCTGGACACCGCCGCCACTCCGCGCGACGGTTGAATCCTTACATTGGCGCCGTTAACATTTACAAAAATATTATGAACGGCTTTTTTGGAAATGGAACGGAGGTCTGATAAAACTTTTCTTAAAACGTTAACCGCCGCTTCCGGATCAACTAAAACGCCTTTCCTGAATCCGGCCGACGGCTGTTTAATGACGCCCAAAATCGCCAGCTTGCCGTTTTTTTCTTCGGCAGTAACGGCTTTAATACTTGATGTTCCTAAATCTAGGGCGGTGTACATTTTATTTAGGTTGTAGCCGGTAATAAGTAGCCTGTAGTTTCTTGCCTGCTACTAGCTACTGGCTATTTACTATAAGTTGTGCTTCTTTTTTCTCCATTTTTATCCTATCATTTTTTCTAATATGGTCATAGCCCAGCAAATGTAAAATGCCGTGGACTAAAAGAAAAACAACTCGTTTACCGTCCTTAAACTCTACGATATTTAAAAAAACCTCGCCTAAGGGTTTCAAACTTTTATCACCGCATAGAAATCCCTCGGGCTCCGGAAAACTTAAAACATCCGCGGCTTTGTTCTTGCCGCGGAATTTTTTATTCAGCATCCGCATTCTTGACGCGCCAGCCAAATAAATTTCCAAATAAACGTTTGATTGTTTTAAAACTTTTAAGGCGGATAAGGCCGCCGATTTCACAACCTTCTCCAGTTTTAAACGCCGTTTGTTATAAGCCGCGCCGAAAGACCTGCTCCGTCCCAAGCTTACAACTGTTATTTGATTAGATTTGATTTTATACCCCAAGAATCTTTTTAACGGTTTCACTTACCGCTCCGGCGTCAGCTTTGCCTTTTAAAGCTTTCATCGCTTCCCCCATTGCCTTTCCGAAATCCTTAGCTTCTTTGGCGCCGGTTTTTTTAATTGCTTCAATAACGGCTTTTTCAACAGCTTTAAGGCTGATCGGCTCCGGCAAATAATTTTTAATAAATGCCAGCTCCGCTGCTTCTTTTTCCGCTAAATCCCCGCGGCCGGCTTTGGAATAAATTTCAAAAGCTTCTTTTCTTTTTTTTGCTTCCTTGGTTAAAATTTCAACCGCTTCTTCATCGGTTAATTGTTTGTCTTTTCCGCCACGGCTCCGTTTTTCAATCTCGCGGTTATGCATAGCCGCGGTTAATAAACGGATAACTCCGGTTTCAAAAGATTTACCGGCTTTTAAAGCATTCACTAAATCAAGGCTAAGCTGTGACTGGAGAGACATAAATCAAAATGAAGCGCCTATTTTTCTGGCTTTTTGAATTTCTTTCATTTTCTCCGAACGATAAAGCGCCGCCGCTTTGATTTTGTTGCGATTTATGACGCGCTTATAAAAACGCCTTTTCTTCGCTTCTTTTAAAATGCCGCTGTGCTGCATTTTTTTATTAAAGCGATACAAAAGCCCTGATAAATTTTCTCCTTCTTTTTTATGAAGTTCCATAATTAGCTTTTAGCTTTTAGCTTTTAGCTTTTAGAAGTTTTTCTAAACACTAAATACCAAAAACCGATTATTTAATATAAGCACAGACTAAAAAAAAGTTCAACTTCATCAAGAATGCAAAATTTTCTTCTTAATTTCCTCCAAAGATTCCTTCGGCGGATTATTAACAACGCCGTGGATTGAACCGCCGCCGTCATTTTTCCATCGCGGAATAATATGAATATGCAAATGATCAACGGCCTGACCGCTGGCTTCACCGTGGTTAATGCCGATAGTAAAACCGTCCGGCTTCAAA
>JACPKE010000045.1 GCA_016187205.1 Candidatus Brennerbacteria bacterium
TAAACTCATAAATTAATTATAATATACTTGACGCCAAAACTGCCTATTATAAGGCCATTTAAACCAAGAACCGGAATTAATTAAAAATTCCCCTAAAGCTTCGCAAGTTTTTGTTTCTAAAGTGCTACCGCCGGCCGCGTTTTCCACAACAAACCAGACAGCAGAACCGTTAGCGCCAAGCCTAATTTCCGGAAAATCATAATCATATTCCTGATAAACCGGGTAGGGACTGATAGCCGAAATCTCATTAGAAACACCAAGTAAATCGCCGGCTTCGGGATTAACATCATTGGCATAAGAATAAACCTTAACACTAGCCAGAGGTTCACGATCGTAATAACGCTGGCTTAACTTTATCCTGTTTATAATTTCATCATCAGCCGCGGAAACATATTTAAAAGCCAGCTTGTTTGAAAACCGGTCGTTATTTTCTCCGCAAGTCAAAGAACTTATAAGAAACGGCGGCTCAACGCTGTCAAAATCCCCGCTGTTAAAAACAGCTGTTAATTCTTCGGAGTAATTTCCCAAATCGTCTTTTGCCCTGACCTTGACATTAAAATCAGTTTCAGGGAGAGCGAATCTTGCCGCGCTTTTTTTAGCGCCAAGATTATACCAGATGCCGGAATCGTGGTTCGGCAAGCTCACCACTGGGACGTATTGAACTTCATAAGTGATGGCGGAATCAGCCGTGTCCGGGTCGGTTGCTTTCGGCCAATCCGCGTAAACCAGCGAATTATCCGGGTTAAAATCCAGATTTATTTCTCCGTTTAACAGCGGCGCTTGGTGAGACGGAACATTTTCCTGAAAAAAATATTTATTCTTGTCAACAGCAACCAATGTTTGAGTGTTAAAATCGCTGTAAGAATAAAACGCGGCGGTAATGTAATCATTGCTTGTCAGCGGTTCGCTGAACTGGCTTTGGTCAAAATTCAAAAGCAAATGCGGGTCTTCGCTAAAATATCCCCAGCTCATTGTCAGATTGCGATAACCGCCGTAATTTACGGAACATCTCGCCGGCGAATCGGGTAAAATCAAAGAGGTGCTGATAAATTCATAACCAGTGCAAGCTCCATATTTTATTTTTAAAGCGCCTGATATAGCAGTTCCCCACTGGCCGTAAGATTTCACCGGATCATTGTCAGGGGTTCCGCTAAATTGCTGGTCGCTGTAAAAATAAGGAATCTGCTCGGCGTCTTTATTCAAATAAAACACCGCCAATTTCCAACTGCCGTCCGGTCCTCCGCCGAAAAGAGATTTTTTAACAAAAGGATAATTTTGATAATGCAGATCAACAAGATAATCTCCGGCTGAATTAATCCGCGGATCGCGGTAAAAATAAATGTTATTTAAAAAACCGGGAATAGCGGCTGTTGTTGAAGCCGTAGCTGACGATAAACCGCCCGAGTCAACAGCCGTAATTTCAAAATTGTAATTTCGTCCAATTTCGTTGATGCCGCGGACAAACGAAGTGTTGGTAGTAGTAGAGACCAAAACCGGTGGACTGTTAATTTCAAAAATATTGTAAATTAAAGTTGAAGTTTGGTTGTTAAAATCATGAGACGGGCTCCAACTTAAAACCACGCTAAGCGTGGTTGAATTGTATTCAGCGTTAAAATCCCGCGCCGCAGTCGGAGCCTGACGCGGCTCCGGAAGGCCGGCGCTGTTTTGAGGATTAGGAATCGGTCTGATTTCAAAATCAGCGGAGTTATTGTTCGTATCGCAACCGTTGCCTAAAAACTCGTTGTTGTTTTGCGCTGAAACGCAATTATTATTTTGCCAAGCTTTTCGTTCCAAACTTTGACCCGGAATAAAACCGGTTAATGACATAGCAACCATTTCCGGCTGAAGCTGTTCCCCTGTTCCGTAAGCCAAGCGGTCAATGACAGCGGCTGAATTACTGCTTGTGCTGTTAACTGGCAAAGTTTCGCTTACCAAAAAAATCGTGGCGCCGGTGTTGTTCAAACTGCCGCTCTGCCATTGAAGATCGGCGCGAACGTCATCGCCAAGCCAAATAAGAAAAAAACTTTTAGGCTGAATTTGATTTCCAGGTTCAAAATTTTTCTTGCTTAATGTTCCGGTTCCTGACAAATGCTGGATAGACCAATTTTCAAGATTAATTGCTTGGTCGGTTGGATTATACAACTCAATGAATTCTTTGCCGGTGTCAGCGGCTTCGGCGTCAAAAAGAATTTCGCTGATAACAAGATGATTAACCGCGGAAACAGAAGAAGACGGCGCAACCGGCTGTTCTTGATTTGACGGCTCTGGGGGCGATGAAACAACAGGCGCGGCTCCGGCGCCGCTGCTTGGCAGTGAGCTTGCCGAACTGCCGCCGGAACCGCCACCGGATGAACCGGCAACAACTTGGGTGTTTTCCGCTCTGGGAGTGCCGTTGATATTTAGCGAAGTATGCCAGCTAAGTGGTGAGCCTGTCGAACCGCCAAACCCGATAACATCCCGTTCCAATGTTTTCTTTTCAGTATTGTTGCCGGCTAGCCAATCTGGGTTGGCTAAAACTTCATCAACTAAAACACAGTCTTTATTAAAAAGACGCAGGCCTTCGTTGGTATTTGATAAGGCGCCGGTATAAATAAAATCAGCTGTGATATTTGGAACAGTATTATCATCGGTTCTTTCCAAAAGCGCGAAGCCTCCGGCCGGTATGATGTTATTTTCAAAAATAATTTTAATCTGTTCGGCTTGGTCTAAAATCTGCCAACCGGATAAATTTAAGGCGCTGTTGGAAATATTTTTCAGTTCAATCCATTCATCGTTGGCGCTGACAGTTGTGCCCATCCAAGCTACTTCGTTAATGATTAAATCCTGGCGGCTGGGTGATTGCGAAGTATTAAAAGAACAGGATTGAAATGCAGGAACAAAGGGTTCGACGATAGCGGCTGACTCGGCAACAACAACCGGCTCGGCTGGCGCATCCACAGGAAGTCTGACTTCCAAATTAGGAAGTGGGACTTCCTTAGATTGATTATCGGTTTTCTCTAAAGGAATTTCCGCAACCGGCTGAAAATTATCGCTCGGAGTTATTGTATTTAAAAGCTCCGCGAAAAAAGACTGTGATTTGTCCTGCGCGGCCGGCCGGCCTTTTACTTTTTCAACTTCTTTAAAAAATAAATCAATTACGCCGGCGCCGTGTTGAACAGCTTTAGTGGAAAGGCGAGACCAGTAGTCTTGGAGGATCAATTCATCGTCTAATAATGCTCCTTGCAAAGGAATTACATCTTTAAGCCATAAAAAATTACTTTTATTTTTAGTTAAAACTAAATGATAATCATTTTTATTCTCATCTGTTTTAAATCCATATACATAGCCAGGCGGTAAACTTTTATCTGAACCAAAGTATAAAACTTCCGGTATCTTATACTCACCCAACCCAATCGTATCTTTGCTGTAAAAATTATTATTGGAATAACTGGCGATTGAATCAAAATAAGAATCCAGATTATCCAGCAAAATCAGGGTTTTATCAGCTAATTTCTTGGATAAATCAATGTTTTCAGCTGTAAATTGCTCGGTCCAAAGCTCATAAGGACTACCGGTTCCAAAGCTGTCATTATGATTAAGAGCCGGATGCGGGTCGTTTCTGGTGTGGTCAGGCACGGACGCATCTTCAATTAAATGAAGAATATGACCCAACGCATATAATGCTTTTTCTTTTTCTCCCTGGTTCCAAAATTCAATAGCTTTTTGCCAGGTAAAATCAGTTTCATTTGTAATCGCGCTGATTTGTTTTTCTTGAATAGCGGTTAAAATTGAAGCAATTACAACCGGAACTTTATAAACCAATTGATTTTGAAGTTTTGGCGCCTGGGCCCAGGTTTTTGACTGATCCCAATTGCCGTAAAGAGCGCTGGTTAAACCGCGGCCATAAACCGGGTCGTAATAATGATTAAACCATCGCGGCGGCATATCTTCCTGACGCGAACCTTCAATCAGATAATTTTTCAAACTGTCCGGTATTTTATTAACAGCGGAATGTTTGTTGTAAAACTGAAAAATCTCCTTTGTTAGGCCGGCGTGCGTTTCAACGCTGTAAGCAAAAACGTTTTGAATTTCCCAACCAACAAAAAAAATCAATATTAAATTTATTATAATGAACAACCTGAGCCTTTTGTTCATAAATTATTTTATTTTAATTTTTAAACTTTTTAAATATTTTTATTATTAAACTTTAATTTTCTAAAAGCTAACAACTAAAAACTAAAAGCTAATTTTATAGACTTTCTATTTTCCAGATTTTTGAAATGGGATTAAGTGAAAAATTTATAATTAAACTATCTGTTCTATCACTATTATAAATAATAAATTGCTGATTGGCTTCATAAATTTTTTTATAAAATTCTGCTCTAGAAAAATCTTCAGCCATTTGAATTAATAAATTTTTATTTTTTATTTCTTGTAAATAACTTAACCACTTCCCTCTTTCCAAATTATCATCCAAAGCGAAATATTTGCTCGCAAGATCAACATCGCCGGCTCGCAAAGCCGCCACAAACATATCCAGAGTTTCCTGCGGGGTTTTTCCGCCATAAGTGTCGTTGCGGTAAGCTTCTTCAACGCGCGCCTGAACTTCTTCCGCTTGTTTTACTTTTTGCTCCGCCGACTTTGACGCTTGCCATTTAGCATATCCTCCGCTAAACCAAAAAATGCCGGCTCCGGCAAAAAGTAAAAATAAAAAACCGCAAAATATTATTAAAAATTTCTTATTTAATAAGTTTAATAAGCTCATAATATCCGCTTCAATGTTGAATAAAATAAGTTTCCAACAAATTATCCCCAGCCTAGCAAACATCAAAAACCATGTCAATAGCAAAAATTTTTGACAAATACAATTAAAATACCTACAATACTGACGGTTATTAAAAACCTTAATATTGGAGTAAAAAATGATTCCAGGAGAAAGACCGTATATTCCCGGTTTTCATTATAATGAAACGAAATTTCAGCATACTTGCTTCAAATTTACGCAATTTTTCAAAGAAAAAATAATGCCGGTTTTTTTTCAAAATCAACCGGTGGAATTTTTTGAAAAAGAAGGCGGAGATCTGGTAAGCGAAACCGATAAAATTATTGAATCAAAACTGATGGAATTTTTGCCGAAAATATTGCCGGTGCCGATTTTAAGCGAAGAAAAAGAAACAGCCTGGCCTCCGCCAATGGGAAATTTTTGGCTCATAGATCCGCTGGATGGCACTCATAATTATCTTGCCGGAATTGACGCTTTCGGGGTTTCGATTGTTTTAGTAGAAAATTACATGCCAACCTTTACTGCGGTTTTTCTGCCAAGCGAAGAAAAATGTTCAGGAAGAGGAATTTATTTTGCGGGCATTCAAAGAGGCGCTCACCGGAAAACCGAAACCGGAACGCAAAGCATTCACGTTTCCCAAAAAAAGAAAATTTCAGAGGCTTTTCTTTTGATAGAAGGACAAAAAAACACTTTATCGGAAAAGGCGCTGCGCTTAATTGAGAAAACTTGGCGATTCAGAAACGGAATATCCAGTTCCTGGTCCGGAACCAGAATTGCCGCAGGCGAAATCTTTCCCAATGGCGCCGATATATTAATCTCTATTGAAAGCAAGCCATGGGATACTCTTCCAAACGCTCTTCTGGCAGAAGAAGCGGGCGGAAGGGTAACAGATTTTAATGGACAAGAAATAACGCTGTCTAATTGCGCTAATCTTATTTTTACAAATGAAAATCTGCATCAAACTGCATTGGATATAATTAATAATCATCAAAATCAAAAATAGGAGGAATGAATGGAAAAACTGAAAATGGAAACTTGGCCGAGCGGCATCACAACAATTTCAGGAGGAAACAGAACTACGATTAAATTAAGCAGACCGTGGCAAAAAGATATAGAAATGAATCCGAAAACCTGCCCATTTTGCACTAGAAAACAAAAAGTGCTGGATGAATATAAAAATGATAAAGGCGAAAAATGGCAATTAATTCAAAATCTTTATACGCCATTTCCTTACCACAAAATGGTAATTCCAAGGCTCTGCGGTGAAGAAAATAAATGGCCAAAAGAAGAAATACGAAGATTGGGAGGGATAGCAAGAATTAAAAAAGCGCTTCAAATAGCCAGCATAGAGCTGAATTCTCAAGACGCTTTAAACCGCTTTATTCAACTGCAAATCCATGTCGGACCATACGCCGGCCAAACTATCGGTCATTTGCATTATCATTTTTTGGAACAAGTTCCCCAACCAAAACCTCTGGCAACTTTAATGAATCTGGGAATATATGCCGTAGAAAATCCGGCATCTGAAATATTTGAAAGCGATAATTGGACGATAAATGTTGGCGGTGAACGAGCCGGACAATGCTACATAATTCCCAAAGAAAAACCTGTTGATTTTGACACAACGGCCATTGAAGAAATGGCAAACTTGATTGCCTCGCTGATTCATATTTACGAAAAATCATTTACCAGCGAACAAGGACTGGCGCCTGATTATATGATAGTAATTAGATTTATGGAAAGGAAAATATGCTATGGAACATATGTCCCAATTCTCAACCAATGGGGAGGAACAGAATATATGGGATTAACGGAGGGCACTTCAATTGTCCTGCCGTGGCCGCATGAGGAAACCGCAAAATATATAAAAGGAGGGAAATGAGATGTATTTAGACCAGGAAAAAACAGTCTCTAACTATTGGTTTTAAAGAAAAAACCTAAAAAACATTTGCCGCGCTTTCATACAGCGCGGTTTTTTCTTTTTTCATACCAATCTTTTGCAAATTGATATTTTTCCGGAGTGCCGATATCCAAAATATCATCATTGGCAATAAAACCAAATACACCGAGAGCTTTTTCAATTAAAGCGGGCATCACTTCAATATCCAACTTAATCGATTTTCCAGCCGGAATATAATCCAAAATCTTTTTTGATAAAATATAAAGACCGCTATTCACGAAAAGATTGCCGCTGTAATTATATATTTGATGAGGACGAGGGTAACATTTTATTATTTTTTTGGTCAAAGGATTAATTTCCAGCACTTCACCGGCTTGCGGACTGTCAGAACGTTTTAAAATAATCGTTGCCAGAGCTTTAGTTTGGCAATGCTGTTCAAACGCCAGCCGAAAATCAAAAAAATGAAGCTGATCGCCGTATAAAAGAATAAAATCTTCGCTTAATAGCGGTTCGGCTTTTTTGATAGCGCCGCCGGTTTCAAGTAATTGTCCAGTTTCATCGCTGTAAACTATCTTAACTGCCCAATTACCGCCATCTTTAAAATAACCGGTAATTTTTTCCGGCAAATAATGAAGATTAATTATAAAATTCAAAAATCCCTGGCCTCTCATTAAACAAATCAAATGCTCAAGCAAAGGCATATTTTCTTTGATCGGCAGCATTGCTTTCGGGATGTTTTTTGCAATAGCGCCAAGACGAGTGCCTTTGCCGGCGGCTAAAATCATAACTTTAATATCCGGAAATTTCATAATAAGTTAAGTGTATGGTATAAAATAAAAGAGCGCAAAACAATGTTTAAAAAAATTAAAGATTTTCTCTTTGAAAATCAATCTATAAAACAAACAATAATTAAAAATACTTTCTGGCTAAGCATAGGACAAATGGCCAGCCGTTTTATAAGAGCCATTATAATTATTTATGCCGCGCGAATTTTAGGCGCTGAAGATTATGGGGTTTTTTCTTATGCATTAGGCTTATCGGCGTTTTTTGTAATTTTTGCTGATTTAGGAATTAATGCCATTTTAACCCGTGAAATCGCAAAAAAAAATATGCCGGCTGATTTTTTTTCAACTATTTTTTTTATAAAGCTTGCTTTAGTAATGATCGGAGCGTTATTAATCATTTTTATTGCTCCTTTAATTGCGAATATAAAAAACGTAGTACCCCTAATACCAATAATCGCTCTTTTATTCATTTTTGACACTCTTCGCGATGGCGGCACTGCTTTAGTACGAGGACTGGAAAAAATGCAAATAGAAGCAGAAGTAAGTATTTTCACGAATGTTGCTGTTGTAATTTTAGGATTTATCGCACTCTTAATATCGCCAACACCTTACTCAATTACCATAGGATATGCAATTGGCACAGGAATGGGACTAATTTTAATTATCTTAATTCTTAAAAAGGATTTGTTAAAAATAATAGGCGGTTTTTCAAAAACCCAAGCATTAAAAATTTTAAGCACAGCTTGGCCATTCGCCTTATTGGGTTTTCTTGGGTCTATTATGTTAAATACCGACATGATAATGCTGGGATGGCTAAGAACAGCGAAAGAGGTCGGATTTTACGCGGCGGCTCAAAAACCTATTCAATTTCTTTACATAGCGCCTCAACTGCTGGTATCAACCCTTTTCCCAATTTTATCCCGTTTAGCGCATCAAAAAAATTACAAAAAATTACAAAAAATTTTTGAAAAAGCTTTAACGGTCTTATTTTTAGGGGCATTGCCAATCACCGCAGGAGGATTAATTCTTGGCCCTGAAATTATCAATCTTATATACAGAACCGCATATTCATCTGCTATTTTATCTTTTCAAATTCTAATTTTAACAGTAATGATTGTTTTTCCGGGCACGCTTATCGGCGGCGCTATTTTCGCTTATGACCAGCAAAAAGGCTTCGTGGGTTATTTTTTGGTAGGAGCGATAAGCAATGTTATTTTTAACTTAATACTAATCCCGCCTTATGGAATAAACGGCGCGGCTATCGCCAGTATTATTGCCCAATTATTAAGCAATGGTCTTATTTGGCGTAAAATGAAACAAATAAATTATTTTCAAATTCTACCCAGACTTTATAAAATATTTATAGCTTGTTTTTTAATGATTTTGGCAACTTTAACTATTAAATTAATTGGAGTAAATTTTATAATTAATATACTTGCATCCATAATTTTATACTTAATAATCCTTTATTATCTTAAAGAAGAAATAATCTTTGAAATTAAAAAAATGTTTACAATCAAATAATATCTTTTAAAATACCGCCTATAGCTCGCTTGACATAAGAAAGCGGGGCATGAACCGCTCTGCGTAAAAATAACGGCAAAAAAGAATAAAGATACTGAATAAAATTAAAAGCGAAAGCAAAATAAAATCCCGGATAACGCCGGCAATGTTTGCTGATAATGCTTAAAATCATTCCGGCTTGCGGACGCTGATAAACAAAAGACTTATTTTCTAAAGACATTATATAAGTGGTGAAATACAAAGGAAAATTATAAAATTTGCCGAATTGTCCAAGCTTCAGCCATAAATCCCAATCTTCGGCATATTGCCAATTACCGTATCCACCGACTTTCTCAGACGCTTTCTTTGAAAAAACAGCTGTCGTGTGAGAAAATGGATTGGAGAAAAGCGCAGTTTTTCTAATATCAGCATCCAATTCCGGCTTCAAATAACGAAACAATTCACGGTCAAAAGAATCAACAACAATCATTCCTCCACCGCAAACAACATAATCGAAATTTGTTTTTAAAAAATCAACCTGTATTTTCAACTTATCCTTATAACACCATCTATCATCATCATCCAAACGAGCAATATATTTGCCCTTAGCCAAAGCTAGTCCTTGATTTAAAATTTTTGAAATATCCGGCTGGCTGTTTTTTTCATTTCTTATATAAATAATTCGCTTGTCTTTGTCATGCCAAGCTTTTAAAACAGCGGGTGTATTGTCAGTTGACGCATCATCAATAATAATAAATTCCCAATCACCAAATGACTGGGCAAGAACGCTTTCAATTGCCCGGTTAATAAAATTAACTCGGTTATATGTAGGCATAATAATACTTACTTCAGGATTATTCATAATTTTAAAGATAACAAAAAAGGCAAGAGATGGCTAACAACCAATTCCTTTTTTTATTTATTAAAATATTTTATAATAACACTATGAATCTTAAAAAAGTTCTTCAGTTAATGAAAGGAGTGGGTAATGATCTCTTAAGATGGCGAAACAGCATTAATTTTCAACGTTTTGAATATAAAAAAGGCAAAGAGGTAGTTTCGGAATTAGATAAAAAAGCAGAAAAAAAAATCAGAGAAGGCGTCCATAAATTAATGCCCGATTATAAAATCTGGGGCGAAGAACTGGGACAAGAGGAAGGCGATATCAACAAAGAAAAATTTATTATTATTGATCCGATTGATGGGACTAAAAATTATCTGGCCGGCAATCCTCTGTTTGCTTCACAAATAGCTTGCGTGGAAAAAGGCGTTATTAAATGGGGAATAATCAATTTACCGGCTTTAAAAGAGATTTATTTAGCTATAGCCGGCAAGGGCGCCTGGTGCAATAATAAAAATACCCGCCCCTCAAAGCAAAACTCTTTAAGTCTCGCTATTCAATGTTTTGGCATCGGCCATAACGCCCAAAACTTTATCAAGTTGCCTCTTTTGATAAAAAATCAATTAGCCGAACCGCGCCATTACGGCTGCGCCGGCGTTCATTTTGCTTTTACGGCTAACGGCAGAACTGATATATATATAGCGATAGAAGCGGCTTTTTATGATATGGCGGCCGGTCTTTTACTTTGTAAAGAATCAGGCCTGTCATTATGCGATCTAAATGGCAAGCCCTTAAAATTAAAAGTGCGGGAAATAAATAACCAAAAAGGCTTGATTATAGCAAACCGTTATCTAATAAATCAATTTAAAAACCGACTGTCGCTTCCTGATTTCCACGCAACCAATCATAAAAATAAGCGGTGATGAGATGAGTAACGGCGGAATGAACCGGTTCAACGATTGTATATTTTTTGGAAGGCACATGAATGGCGGCATCGGCTAATTCTTTCAATTTGCCGCCTTCAAAACCAACCAGGCCGATAACCGGAACAAAATAAGATTTGGCGAATTCAGCGGCTTTAATTATATTAGGCGAATTACCCGAAGAACTAATGGCTATTAAAGCGTCAATGTCTTGTATAAAATTTTTAAGCTGTTCGGAAAAAACGTGCTCATAACCGACATCATTTGCCCAGGCCGTCATAACCGGAATATTATCGGTCAAAGCGATTGCCTGAAAACGGCGGGAAGGATTATTATGACCGGCATGCCCCAAAACGGTCTTGTTTAAATCGTTGGCCCAATGGGAAGCTATAGACGAAGAACCGCCATTGCCGATAAGATGAACTCTTCCGCCATGCTCATAAACAGTGGTTAAAATTTTAATAGACTTGGCTACATCGGTCCAGGATACTTTACCAATATTGCCGTTTACTTCGTTTAAAAACGAATTGATATATTTTTTCATAAGTTATTTTGACTTAAACAGTAAAAACAATCTGGCTTCCGCCTTCGGTTAATTTAACTGGAGTCAATTTATAAGAATTCAGCGCTTGTTTAATCTGTTCATGCTTTTGAGGCGGCGCCAATAAAACTAAAAAACCTCCA
>JACPKE010000041.1 GCA_016187205.1 Candidatus Brennerbacteria bacterium
CGTCAAGACATCGTGAGCGGTTTTCCGGTTCGTCAGATTATTATTTGGAAACGGAAAGGCGGCCTGAATTTCAATGCCGGATATTTCTTGCCAACTTATGAAGTAATTTATCTTATTGCAAAACCGAAATTCAAACTTTTTGCAAAAGCCAACGCGCATGGCGATGTTTGGGATTTTACGCAAGAAATGAATAACGAACATCCGGCCGCCTTCCCGGTGAATTTAATTGACCGGATAGTTTCCGCCACGAACGCTAAAATTATTTTGGACCCGTTCATGGGTTCCGGCACAACAGCGATTTCCGCAATAAACTTCAAGCGAGATTATATCGGGATTGATATTTCACCAGAGTATTGCGAAATGGCGCGAAAGAGAATAAAACAACACCAAGCACAAGTTAAACTTTGGTAATACTATGGTAAAGAATAAACCTAAAACTTATACAAAACCGGAGCTGATAGCCAAACTGAAAGAAATATCGGCGATGGGCTTTATCCCTAACGCGCGGCGAGGTAACGCCGGTGGTATCGGCAATACTCTTGAGGATTTACTTGGTATTAGAGAAAATAATCTGCCGATTCCAAATGCCGCAGAATGGGAATTGAAAGCGCAACGCCTCAATTCAACTTCGCTTACAACGCTTTTCCATATTGAGCCTTCGCCGCGCGCAATTCGCTTCGTGCCACAAGTCCTACTGCCTAAATACGGTTGGACATACCAAGAGGACGGGAAGAAATATCCGAAAGGAGAGATGAGCTTTAGGCAAACAATTCACGGACAATCACGGAGTGATCGTGGCTTCAAAGTCGTGATTGACCGAAAGGAACGAAAGATTTTAATTTCGTTTGACGCAAAGAGTGCTGACTTGCGCCACAAAGCATGGGTTGAGTTGGTAAAAAAGCGTGTCGGCCTTGGCGAACTTGATCCGCAACCATACTGGGGCTTTGACGATTTGGAACACAAGGCTGGAACAAAATTGCTCAATGCGTTTTATGTTCAGGCCGAAGTAAAAATCGTAAGGAAAAAAGAATTTTACCACTACACAAAAGTGATGATGTTGCAGAAATTCAATTTTGAAGGATTTTTGAAGGCGTTGGATGAAGGAAAAATCCTCGTGGATTTTGACGCTCGCACTGGACACAATCACGGCACAAAATTTCGCATGAGACAGGACGCCTTGCCGATGCTTTATGGAAAGAAAACTATAATTATTTGAAAAATCATGGAAGAAATTACTTGGCTAATTTATAAAATACTAATGAAAGAAAACAACTCAAGATCTTTAAGGAGAGTAGTTAGCTCTTCTTTGTTGGTGATATTATTGTTTATGGCAGGATGGTTTTTACAAAATAAGTTTGGAGTTAAAGCAGATAATGGCGCAAAAGAATTGTTTAGTGTAATCGCTCAATCGCTCATAGCTCTGGTAGCTTTGGTTGGAGTAATGGTTGCGTTTGGATTTGAAGGTATTCGAAATAGAAATACTGGTAAATTCGACCAATCAAAAGAACAACTAAAAAGCGATGAAGATGGATGGAAACTGGGGCTAGATAAATTTTTGAAATTCAGTGTCTATAGTTTTTTTGTTGTTATACTAAATCTGTTTCTTATAGTTTTTTTATTGCTCGATAATGCATTTATGCTTGCTCTTTTATTCGGCGATGTAGCTTTAGCTGGATATTCTTTCTATTTGGTAATTAGTTTAGCAGAAAAAACTATGAATATAGATAAAAAATTTAGATGCATCAAACGATACTAAGAATTAGTATCATTTTCAAGTTATTTCAGAACGCCGCCAAAAATTCCGCTGGCTTCATTCGTCAGGATTCGTTTGGTAAAAAGTTCGGATTTTGTTCAGGAGGGACAGCTATCATTCGCTAAAGCTATCCGTCGCTACTCTGTAGCTATGGAATAGCGTAAGATAGCTACGGAATAACAGACTATGTACTACGCATATATTTTATTAAGTTTAAAATCGCACAGGTGTTATTTTGGATCAACTAATGATTTGAAAGCAAGATTTAATTTGCACAACGCAGGACAAGTTAAATCCACAAAATTTGGCATACCGTGGAAATTAATATGATACGGAGGATTCGCCACGGAAAAAAGAGGTGCGTGATTTTGAGCAGTATTTAAAATGGGCTCGGGGAAGAGTTTTGCCTACAAGCGTCTTATTCCCGTAGCTTTAACGAAGGACTTTTTTGCTGGTCGAAGGAGGGAGCGTTGTATCTATTCGGCGGTTTCTTGTTATAAGTTATTATATAGAATACTAACCATCATAATTTTTGATAGAATTATAGATATATGATCAAACACTCATTTATTGCTTCACGCATCAACGTCAAAATCGCTTATGGTTTCGTTGCGGTAGCCGCGCTGTTATTGCTGATTGGCGGAGTTTCCTACTGGAGCCTTTCCAAAATAAACCGCTCTTTTTCCGAGCTTGAGCAGTCCGTAAGCCACAAAATTATAAGCTTAGGCGAACTTAGGGCATCTTATTCGTCCATGCTTTTAGAGATGACCACTTTCCTTTTGATTGATTTTAGGGGCAGCGCCGCCGACGAGCAAGTAAAAATCATCGAAAATCTTAAAAACAATTTCAACGCGATTCAGAGAGAAACCGCTCCGTATTTTCTGACCGACGAAGAAACGGCGGACTTTAGAAATCTCTCGGCCGCCGGCCAAAAGTCAATTTCTTTGCTTGATAAAATCGTTGAGTTGCGTAAAAAACAAAAACCGCTCGAGGAAATTTTGATTTTCAAAAAACAGCTGAAGATGATAGAGGCCGAGGAATTCTTTCCTCTCGTGAGTAAATTAATCGAGTATAACAAATCGCGCGTAATGTTCGAAAAATTACAAGCTGAAAAAACCGCGAATGATTTCCTGATGATAATTATGATACTTGTGGGCCTCAGTTTTACTGTAGCAATAATCATCGGCCTCATTCTCTCGCATCGCGAAAAGTTGTCCGACCAATTCCGCGAACAGCTTATTTCCATCACTTCGCACCAGCTTAAATCTCCCATTGCCATAGCCAAAGGGTATCTTGAGCTACTTGAATCCGATGGGCCGCTCAACGCAGATCAGAAAAAGGCTCTTGCCACTCTCAAAGAAACGACGGAAGACTTTTCAAAAACTGTTGGCGACCTTTTAGACTTATCGAGGATAGAACAAGGTAAATTCAAGCTGGAACCAAAAATAATATCCTTACTCCGGCTCTTGGAACACGTCGTAGAGGAAGAAGGGATTTTGGCCAAGACCAATAATCTCAAAATAAATTTTAAGCGCCCTCCGGAGGACTGCCAAATTTTTGTTGACGAATCTAAATTCGGACAAGCAATGAGGAATATCGTCAATAACGCCGTTAAATACAGCGTAAGCGGCGGCGCTATTGAGATCGAATCTGAAAGATCGGGAAAGATGGTTGAAATCCGCGTCAAAGACCAGGGAATGGGCATACCATTTGCCGATCAAAAGAAAATTTTTGGGAGATTCTTTCGAGGATCAAATACCGGAGGCAAGAAAGCCGGCAACGGCCTTGGTTTGTTCATTACCAAATTAATTATTGAAGAATCGGGCGGCTTTCTTTCTTTTAAATCTGAGGAGAGCAAAGGAACAACTTTTTATATCACCGTGCCTGCAGCCTAATCCTTGCTCCTCAAGAGAATAGATTTAGTTACCCATCCGGGTAATCTCGTCACTCTACGGAGATGGCGAATAAAGGCAGGGCTTAGCGCCGTATTCAAGAACATAAAACCACCGAATCTGGCGGTTTTATTTTTAACTATGGTTTGAGTCAAGTTTTTGCTATTATAAAAATAAGAATGAAAGTGGCTTTCATACACAACGATAAGAAAATAGGTACAGGAGCTCATTTCATAAATGAGCTCCTAGCCATTAAACTTCGCGAAAAAGAGATAGATGTCAAAAATTTCTATCCTAGAACATCTCTTATCGATCCGCCGGTGCATTTGAAAGGACTTTCTAATATTCTTTTTTTCTATTCCCTACTGGAAAAGAAAGATGAAATTATGCGTTTTAATTTAGTACAAGGCACGACATATACGCCTCTTCCGTTTCTGGCGTTTAATATTCCGGTAGTTAGCCATTTCGGCTCTACTACCAGAGGATTTTTAGAATCTACTCCCCAAGCTAAAGACTTGCTTTCAGACACGCGCCGCTTATGGTACAGATTAAGAAAAGATCGCATCCTGCCTGAACTTAATGTAAGATCCCGCAAACCGATGCGTGATATTGCAGATATAGAGGAATATGTAGCTAAAAGAGCTGATGCGGTTATTGCTGTTTCTGAAAATGTGAAAAAAGAACTTATAGAAACCGGCGTAAATCCGGATAAAATAACAGTAATTCATAATGCGATAGAAGATTATTGGTTTGAAAAAAGCTTAAAGCCGATAGTTTCTAATCCTGCAATAGTTTTTCTCGGTCGTCTTGGCGGTGACGCGTTCACCTTGAAATTAAAAGGCCTTGATCGCTTGGTGCATCTTTATTCCAAGTTTCCGAAGGTAAAGAAAATTACCATATGCCTGCTCTCAAATAAAAAGTTAAAAGATTGGCTTAGGGTTTGGTTTGAGAGGCATCAGATGTTCGTCAATTTTAAAAAAGACCTTATCCCTAACGTAGTGGATGCGCAAGCGGGAAGTATTCTTTTTATACCCTCCCGTTACGAAGGATTCTCGCTTAGTCTTATAGAGGGCATGTCGCAAGGTCTTATCCCGGTCAGTTATCGAGTCGGTGTTGCGCCGGAAATAATTGTTAATGGAGAGAACGGTTTTCTTGTTTCGTCTCAAATTGAGGCTATTTCTGTTATTGAAAATATTTTAAAAGACGAGACATTGCGCCGCAAACTTTCTGAAGGCGCGTATCAAACTTCATTAAAGTTCAGAAGCGACATTATTGTAGATGAACTTTTGAATCTTTATTCGCGGACACTTAAAGAGTATTCCTCAGCTTCAAAAAAATTATCTAAACAAAAAATCACACTAGAATGAATAACCATAAAAAAAAGTTGATAAGAGATTCAGTTCTCATCATCCTTAGCGTTTTTATTGCCATTATTCTTGCCAAAACCGGAATCCTTAAGGAACTAATTACTTCAACTCAAGAAATGAGGTTTATCGGCAGTTTTATCATGGGAGTTTTATTCGTCTCTGTTTTTACCGCCGCTCCCGCCATCGTAGCTCTTGGAGAAATAGCTCAATCAAACTCCGTAATCATAGTAGCTATTATTGGCGGATTAGGCGCTTTAATCGGAGATCTGATAATTTTCCGTTTTGTAAAAGATAGGGTTTCGGAGCATTTTGATTATCTGATTAAAATATCAAAATTAGAGAGATTGTTTCCAATTTTTAAGTTAAAACTTTTTAGATGGAGCATTCCTTTTATTGGAGCTTTAATAATAGCCTCGCCGTTGCCCGATGAAATTGGAATAACAATACTTGGGTTATCAAAGATGAAAAATTCATATTTTCTTTTATTGTCATTTATTTTAAATTCTGCGGGGATATTAATAATCGGGTTAATTGCAAAATCTTTATGATTCAAAAAACTGAAAAGGAACAACTATTTCGGCGGTGTTAGAACTTAAGAAGTATATATAAGGAAACAAAGAGTGTCAGCGGATTAAAAATTAGCATAAAAAAAGAAAGTCTGCTTTAATCAAGCAGACTAAAACAATGCAAAAAAATAATGTTATCCTCCGTTTCAATAAAGTTTCCTTTGAATATGGAAAAAGGCTCATTTTAAATGAAGCTGATTTTTCCGTGCGCGAGGGATCAAAAATTACTCTCATGGGGCAAAACGGCGCCGGTAAAAGCACGATTTTTCAGTTGATCATGGGTAGTTTAAAACCTGAATCCGGCGCCATAGCCATTACCGACGGACTTACAATGGCAACCGCGCGCCAAATTATTCCGCGCGATGAAATGAAGCTGACTGTGAGGGAATTTTTTGAAAGAGCGTTTACGAAAAAAATTTATGACATTGAACCGCGCATTGATAAAGTTTTAGATGTTGTTTATCTTTCGGTTCCGCAGGATAAAATTTTAAAAGAGCTTTCCGGCGGCCAGCAGGCGCGTTTGCTTCTTGCGCAGGCGTTAATCCAAAATCCGGATATTCTTCTTCTTGATGAACCTACGAACAATCTTGATAAGCAAGGCATTGCCCATCTTACCCAATTTTTAATTGATTATCCCAAAACATGTCTTGTGATTTCTCATGACGCTGATTTTTTGAATTCTTTCACGCATGGCGTTCTCTATCTTGATATCTTCACGAAAAAAATCGAGCAGTATCAGGGAGATTATTTTCTGGTTATTAAAGAAATCAAAGCGCGGCTTGAACGGGAACGGATGAAAAACGTGCGGCTTGAAAGAGACATTCAAAACCGGAAAAAGCAGGCGGGTTTTTTCGCCCAAAAAGGCGGACATATGCGCGACGTGGCCCAAAAAATGAATAAAAAAATCGCGGAACTTGAAAGCGATATGGTTGAGGTCAGGCGGGACGATAAAACCATCAGAAATTTTTCTATTCCATGCCAGGAAGATATGAGCGGCTGTATTCTCCGGTTAAAATCGGTTTCCATTATAAAAAATCACAAGCCCATTGTAAAAAAGGTTAACGTAGAGCTTAAAAAGAAAGAGCGTTTGCTTCTTACTGGTCCGAACGGCATTGGCAAAACAACACTTCTTGAGATGCTGGCGAGCGGCCACGCCAAAGGCGAACATATTACTCAAGGTATTCGCATTGGTTATTATCGCCAGGATTTTTCCACGTTGAATTTTGACGAAGTTGTATATAAAACGCTTTTAAGCGCAATGTGGAACGGAACGGAACAAGAACTTCGTTCCTGCGCCGCCGGTTTTCTTCTTGATTCAGAAGTTTTAAAGGCAAAAATAGGTTCTCTTTCCGAAGGCCAAAAAGGTCTTGTCGCTTTTGCGAAATTATCTCTTGAGCGGCCGGGTTTATTGATCCTTGACGAACCGACAAACCATATAAATTTTCGTCATATTCCGATAATCGCTCAGGCGCTTAACCTTTACGAAGGAGCTATGATTCTTATAAGCCATGTTCCGGATTTCGTGAAACAAATAAGAATTGATCAGGTACTTGATCTTGAAACCCTTTAAAGAAAAACCGCTGAAGCTTATTTCCTTAAACTATTCTTTAAAACCCGTTTCCTGATTCTTATGCTTTTAGGAGTTATTTCAACCAGTTCGTCGTTTGCGACGTATTCCAGACACTGCTCCAAACTCATCTGGCGAGGCGGTATCAAATCATCTGTCACCGCGTCTGTTTTGGCGCGAAAATTGGTAAGTTGTTTCTGGCGGCAAACATGCACCACAAGATCAATGGTTTTGGCGTTTTCTCCAACCACCTGGCCTTCATAAACTTTAATTCCAGGACCGACAAACATAACTCCTCTTTCCTGGGCGTTTAAAAGTCCGTAAGCGGTTGTAACGCCGGTTTCATGGACTATTAAAGACCCGCGGCGATTAGTTTCAAGGTCAGGGCCTTTGGAAAAATATCCGGCAAAAAGAGAATTAATAATTCCCAGCCCTTTGGTTTCCAAAAGCAGTTCGTTGCGGAATCCAATCAGTCCCCTGGTCGGAATAAAAAAATGAAAATAAGCGATGCCGTGTTCAACGTTCATATTTTTCAATTCGCCGCGGCGTACGCTCATTTTTTGGATTATCGCGCCGGAATACTGTTCCGGCACTTCTATCCAAACATCTTCAGCTGGTTCCAGAATCTTGTTGTTTTCTTCTTCCCTTCGACCCTGCTCAGGGTTATATGGTATTAAATTATTTTGCGCGTTATCAACACTAGATGTTGTTTTATCAGTTTGATGGTGAGCTTGTCGAACCATTAAAATAACTTCCGGCCGGGATGCCTGAAGTTCATATCCGTCCCGTCTCATTTTTTCTATAAGTATTCCGAGATGAAGCTCGCCGCGGCCGCTGACAATAAACTCATCAGTTGATTTTCCCTGGACAACCTGCAAAGCGACATCGTTATCCAGTTCTTTTTCCAGCCGTTCTTTCAGGTTCCGCGATGTGCAATATTCCCCTTCCTGTCCGGCAAACGGCGAATTATTAACGCTAAAAATCATTTTAACGGTCGGTTTTTCAACCATAATAGGCGGAAGCGGCATCGGATTTTCAGCGTTGGCGATAGTATCGCCGATATTTATATTTTCCACCCCGGAAATAATCGCGATGTCACCGGCTAAAAGCTCATTAACTTCGGTTTTAGTGAGTCCGGTAAAAGCCATGAGCGATGCGGCCTTGTGATTGGTTATTTTACTTTCACGCGTGATTCTCGCAATCGGTTGGCTGTTTGTTATCTTGCCTTTATGAATTCTGCCAACCCCGATTTTGCCTTTATAATTATCATAAGAAATAGAAACAATCATCATCTGAAGAGGCGCATTGATATCCGATTCGGGCGCCGGAATATATTCAATGATTTTTTCAAAAAGAGGTTTGATGCCGGACATGGAATCAAGATTCGGTTCAAGTCCGGCCTTGCCGAACTTGCCGGAAGCGTAAACAACCGGAAAATTAAGCTGTTCGTCGCTTGCGCCAAGTTCCATAAAAAGCTCAATTACTTTTTCAAGGACATGGTTGACGCGCGCGTTCGGTTTATCAATTTTATTTATGACCACGATTATCTTATGGCCGATAGCAAGGGCTTTTTTAAGGACAAAGCGGGTTTGCGGCATGGGGCCTTCCTGGGCATCAACCAGAAGCAAAGCGCCGTCAGCCATATTCAAAACCCGTTCAACTTCCCCGCCGAAATCGGCATGGCCGGGAGTATCAATGATATTTATTTTTACGCCTTGATATTGGACAGAAGCGTTTTTGGAAAAAATAGTAATGCCCCGCTCTCTTTCAAGCTCGTTTGAATCCATTATTTGTTCCTGGTTGGCGCTTTTTCCTAAATCGGTCTCGGACTGCTTTAACAAGGCGTCAACCAGGGTGGTTTTGCCATGGTCAACATGGGCAATGATGGCGATGTTTCGTATTTCCATAATTTTAATTAAAAATAAAAGACTAAAAATAAAAACCCCCATACGAGGGTTTAACCCTTTGAATAACAATATATTATATTGGCTTCTTTGACAATAGAGGATTTTTATTTTACTATATCTCCAGCTTTATTTAATTGAAAATTAAAAAAGGAGATGCAATGGAAGATTTTAAAGATTTGCCGGAACGTCCGCATAATATTTATGAAATAAAAACATTTCGTTCTGATGGTCCTTGGAATACCAAATCAAAAGGCCTGTTGTCGGTATTATTTTCTATTCCGTTTGATGTTCTTACGGAAAAATTTTTAAAATACGATAATAAAGAATTAAGTGGAATTCCGGAAGATATAAGAGGGTTAAGAATATACACGGTAAAAGATTTAAATGAAGGCGAAGTTGGTGGAATGGAATATCATCGCATAAGGCAGGAGATAATTTTTAATTTGTCAGGCAGAATCTGTTGGATTTTTGAAGATTTATTTGGAAAAAAACGCGAGTTTAATTTATATTCCGGCATGGGTTTATGGATTCCGCCTTTTATTATGCATACTTATAAAACAATGGAAAATAAAAGCGGTTTGCTGGTTTTAACCAACACGCTGTTTAATGCTGACAAAAAAGAAACTCACGATACGTATTCCTTGAAAAGTTTTAAAGAATTGCAAAACCTGTTTAATCTAAACTCTAAAAGGTAATTTAAGCTCCAAAGGAGAAATTTATGAATAAAAAAGACAAAAAAATTCTTAAAAATAAAGAAATTTTGAGTGAGATTTATAAAAACGGATCGTCGCCTGACCCGATTGAATTGAAAGGAATTTATAAGATTACCATGCAGACAGGGATTATTCCGAATTTATCTTGGCTTGGCCATATTAAAACTTTTTCTCATTTTATTTCGCCATACAATTTTAACGTGGTTGGGTGCAATTCTTTTAATGGTTGGTTTCGTTGGGGTTATTTTGAAGTTCAAAGACATTATCTTTCAGTCTCGCCATTTTTTACTGTTATTGATTATGACTTAAAGGCTAACTGGCTATCAAGAAGAATTAAAGACACTATAGTGACCATAATGCCGAAACAGCTGTATTTAGGAAAATTTCATTATATGATTTTTGGAAAGCCTAGATTTTTGGGATATTTCACAATGGAAAGGCAGGAGATTAAATGAAAGAAAAAAATTTAACAGAATTAGAATTGAAAAAGCAAATAAATATCATCGGGGAAGCGGTGCAAATGGCAGTTGAGCGATGTGAAAAAGAAACGAGTCAATTTGACTTAGAAATTCATCATGACTCTGATTTTATAAATGTTAATTTTGATAAAAATAATCCCGCATGCTTTTATTTTAAAATCTATAAAGTTGAAAAAAAGAAAGTTTTTTGGGGAATCTGGATAAATAAAGAAAAATTAACTCCGATTTGTTTTATTAAAGATGCTATCAAGAAATCACCGTATGGTGAATATTGGTTGGAAATTGAATTGTATGATGAAATACAGCTTCTGCCGATTATTCGCGCAGAAATGGAACAGGCGGCCGCTAAGCTTGGCGCCAAAACAAAAGTAATAGTTATTTACCGTGACAAGAATGACATGGTAGTTTTTAATGAATATGCTTAAGTAAAAATCAATTATTTAATTCAAAGGCGGATTATACCAATCCGCCTTTTATTTTTTTCTTTGCTATTTTACAACCAAACAGAATACGGCCAAGGAACCGGAATCATATACATTATTAATGTCGCTCCTAAAAGGGCCATATTTTTCATAAAATGAATCATTTCCATCATTTTAGTGTTCGGGTCGGAAACTTTCCAAAAATCATGCATGAAAACTGATACGGCAATAAGAAATGCCGCCAGCATCAATAAAGCAATATCCGTATAAATTCCCAAAACTAATGCAAAGCCTATAATTAAAAGCCAAAACCCGCTGAACATTACCATAAAAGACGGTGAAGGTATGCCTTTTGAGGCGGTATAACCTTCAAGCATCTTTTTCATTCTAAAATGATTGAATCCGCTCATTAGCCAATATCCCCCGAAAATCACGCGTCCGATTAAAAATATTATTTCCATAAAAATTAATCTTTTTAACAGCGACCTTTTTGTTTTTACTTAATAATTTTATTATAATATATAAGTTATGTTAAAAAAAGATGAATTCGGTCCGGAATATATAGTTGAAGTTTACGACCCGAAAATCGGGATGAAAGGGTTTTTGGTGATTGATAATACTGTTTTAGGGCCGGGCAAAGGCGGTATCAGAATGACGCCGGACGTTACGGCCGAAGAAGTTTTCCGGCTGGCAAGGACAATGACCTGGAAAAACGCTTTGGCGGATATACCTTTTGGCGGCGCAAAAGCCGGAATTGTTTGGCCCGCCTCCGTCAAGGCTTCGGCGGATAAACCCGCCTCCGTCAAGGCTTCGGCGGACAAACCCGGCGGATCGGAAGCTCTTAAAAAAGAATTTGTGCAAAGTTTTGCCCGAGCTATCAAGCCGTTTACGCCGAAAAAATATATCGCCGGGCCGGACGTTAATACCGGAGAAAAAGAAATGAAATGGTTTGTTGAAGCCACTGGTAATTGGCGAAGCGCCACCGGCAAGCCGGCAAATCTTTGCATGGAAATATTCGGCAAGGCAGGAGAAAAACCCCGCAGTACGAGTAAAACTCGACTACGGGACAAGTGCGGCATTCCTCATGAATTCGGCAGTACCGGCTTTGGAGTTGCCAAAACAACGGAAATTGCGGCAAAATTAGCCGGTTTTAACATAAAGGGCGCTACTGTGGCGATTCACGGCTTCGGCAATGTCGGAACTTTTACTTATAAATTTTTAACCGGAACGGGAGCAAAAATTGTCGCATTAGCCGATAAAAGCGGCGCATTTTTTTCTAAAAACGGCTTTGAAGATAAAAAAGTAAAAAAAGCGATTAAAAACAGGAGTGCGCTTATCGAAGTTTTTGAAAAAAACAGGATTAATATTAATGATTTTTGGAGTTTAGCGGTTGATATTTTAATACCGGCTTCGGTTACGGATGTTATCAATGAATCAAATAAAAACAAAATTAAAGCCAAAATTATCGTTGAAGCCGCCAATATCCCGATGAAAGAAAATATTGAAGACGAACTTTTTAAAAAAGGAATCATGATCGTGCCGGATTTCGTGGCTAACGCCGGCGGAGTAATTTCTTCTTACGCCGAATATCGCGGATACAATCCAAAAAAAATGTTTGATCTGGTAGAAAGAAAAATAACCAAAGCGGCAAAATCGGTTCTTATAAAAAGCCTGAAAACCAATATTAATCCGCGAATTATTGGTTTAAATATAGCAAAAGAAAAAATTGAGAAAAAAATAAAAACCGGCAACTCATAAGCCGGATTCTGTTTTAGCGATTATTTGTCTGGGCCTTTGATTGCTCTCAGGCTCTTGCGGCTCTCCATATATTCAAAACGTTGAATATATAGCTCGGCCTTGCACCCAATAAGGATTTAGCCGTTTCACTTCCGCTTTTTTATCCTTATGGCGGAATTAAGCCAGCTACGTTAGGATTGGGCTTGTTCGGTCTTTTCAAACCGAACCGTCTCTGTTCGCACCTCTCGTTTTACAACGGCGGGCTGTTAGCCCGTATCTTTTTATCCTGATAAAATCAGGATGGAGTCCGGACTTTCCTCATCCCGCTTACGCGGAACGCAATCGCTTGAGTTGCCGATTTTTAATATTATACCATTTTTAAATTTTACGATATAGGGAAATGGGGTTTGGCAAAGGCCAAACCCCATTAGAATTCAAGATGCAAGAGTTATAAAACTGTAGAGGGAAACGCAAGTTATCGCTTGCAGGGACCAAGATGACATTTGCCAAGATGCATTCTGCCGTCTCGCCAGTACATACCCAACACATAATCAACGGCACAGCGCGGATCCAAACAGTGCGTAAATTTTTTGGCACCGAGGTTTTTAACGTTTCCTTTAGATCCTTTCTTTCTAAGGAAATTCCACTTTTTTATAGTTTCCATCGAGTTCCTCCTTATAGTTATTTTGTTTTCAAAGAGCCTATGAAAAGGCCTTTTGCTTATTCATTTTTGAGCCCTCTTAACTAAGTTTTTATTATACACAAAATATCAATTCTGTCAACCTCAAATTTATTAAATTTAATTTGCATCCAAAGCTTCGTTAACTAGTTTATCAGCCAACCGGTTTTGTTCGCGCGGTATATGAACAAAAGATAAATTTTTAAAATCAAGACGCAAATTCCAGATTTCAACAAAAAGCAATTGCAAATCTTTTTCTTTTATTTTATATTCGCCGCTTAATTGCTTCTGAACAAGCTCGCTGTCCATCCGGATTTCTATTTCTTGAGATTCAATGCCTTTTTTCCCGATAAGATGACGCAATTTTTTTAAAGCAAGAATAACAGCTTTATATTCGGCTTCATTATTAGTGCCAACGCCAATAAATTCTGAATATTTTTTATTGCCAATTACAACACCAATAGCGGCCGGCCCGGGATTGCTTCTTGCGCCGCCGTCGGTATAAACAATAATTTTTTCTTCGTTAAAAAGTTGTTTTGAGACCACGGAAATTATTTTATTTTTGTCCAAGGTAATGATTTTTCCGATAACCAGGAAAATCCAGCCGCAGCTTTATGCCCTCCCCCGCCAAATTTGACCGCTAACTTAGAAACGTCAATTGTTCCGTTGGAACGTAAACTTACAGCAATATGACGATTGATTTTATACCAAATAATGCTAATTGGCGGTTTTTTATTATAAAGAAAATGACCTAATTCCGAACGAAGAATCGGGGAATTGACAGCAAGGGTTTTATAGCCCTGAAAATTTACTTTTTCGGCATAAGCCGCTATTTCTTTAATAATTTGCTCCTGATACCTGACAATCGCCTGTCCTTGTTCTATATATTTTTTAACTAGAAAAGGTTTGTCCCAATCAATGGCGAATTTGTTCCATAATTTAAAATCAAGTTCATAAGAATCAAGATAAGCTATTAATTCTTTGGTAAATGGTTGTTTAAATTTCCAAATATCAATATCTTCAATATGCAGAAGCAAACGCGGTATTTTTTTATTTGGATGGAAAAATTTCCAGGCCAATACGGCGCCGGAATGGCTGTTATCGTAAAGTTTAACGGCTGCCAGTTCAACTGTTTTTGCGGCGCTTATGTGATGATCAATGATCGTTAAAGATTTGACGGATTTGAGGAGTTTTTTAGTAATTTCCAACGGATAACTAAAATCAATAAGATAAAGATCAGACCCTTTCAGTCCTTTTGGCGGCGGTTCTTGATGATTAATCCCTATATATTTTGCGCTAAAACCAAATTTTTTCCAGGCAGCCCAGGCGCCGCCAAAACCGTCGGCGCAATTATTGTGATATAAAATTACAATATTTTTCATCCCTAAAAATTATTTTATCGCGTCAATTCCGGGCATCGGTTTGCCGCTTAAGTATTCAAGCATTGCTCCGCCGCCGGTTGATAAAAAAATTATTTTTTTATCCAAGCGAAGCTTGATTATTAAATCAGCAGTTTCCCCTCCTCCGACAATTGAAAAAGCTTTACTATTGGCAATCATTCTTGCGATTGCATTTGTCCCTGCCGCAAATTCCTTTTTTTCAATTAAACCGAGCGGCCCGTTCCAAACTATTGTTTTAGCCATTTTAATATAACGCGAGTACAAGTCAATTGTTTTCGGGCCGATATCAAGAATTTGCCGGTTATGAATCAGATAATCAACGGGCTGAATAATTTTTTGAAGTTTATTTTGACTATTAAGAAAAGTTTTTCTTAAAAACTCCAGGCTTTTTTTATCATAAATAGAATCGCCAACAGGCAGTTTTTGAGCCGCTAAAAAAGTGTTTGCAATGCCGCCGCCAAGCATAAAATAATCCGATTTTTGAAAAAAAGACTGCAAAAACATTATTTTATCTTCCGCCTTGGCTCCTCCTAAAATAAAGACCAGCGGCCGTTTAATCTTCTTCAATAAACCGTTTAAATTTTTTATTTCTTTTTCAAGCTGTAAACCGGCAAACGGCTTTATAAATTTCGTAATAGCGGCAATTGAGGCATTAGCGCGATGATTAACGGCAAAAGCATCGTTAATATAAAAATCTCCCAAGCCGGCAAGTTTTTTTGCAAATTCAGAATTATTCTCCTGCTCTCCTGACAAAAATCTTAAATTTTCAAGAAGAAAAACGGATCCCGGCTTTGCCGATCGTATTCGTTTTTTAATATTTTTTAAATTAAAATTATTAATAAAACGAATCGGCTGATTTTTAAATTGATGACGATTTAAAAATTTTGCCAAAGAGAAAAGACTTTGACTGGAGTCGTTTTTAAGCGGCCTGCCGCGATGACTTAAAAGCAAAACTTTTGCGCCTCGACTGGTTAAAAAATCAACGGTCGGCTTTATAACCTTTAATTTTAAAGAATTTTTCTCATCGCCTTTTTCAATATTAAGATCAACCCGGACAAGGCAGATTTTATTTTTAAAATTTTCTTTGCTTTGGCTTAAATAATTCATGTTTTAAGTGGATCCGCTTATTTCTATTTCATATTCGCGGCGAAGATATTTTTTGCTGAATTCCCAATCAATGCCAACTTTTTTATAAGGATTGAAAATGCCGGCCGGGTCAAAAATATTTTTTACTTCTTCAAAAAGCTTGTAAAGGGGCTCGCCGAAAGACTCTTTTAAAAACGGCGTTCTCATCAAGCCATCGCTGTGCTCTCCGGAAAGCGCGCCTTTCAAACTGATAACAGCTTCATAAGTTTCTTTCGCGATGCCTAATAATTTTTCAACGTCAGCCGGACTGCTCAAATCAAGAAACGGCTGGACATGAACGTTGCCGTTTCCGGCATGACCCCAAACGGAAAATTGAACATCGTATTTTTTAAAAATTTCATAAAGCTTGGACAGGTATTCGCTTAAATTTTCCGGCGCAACAATGGAATCCTCAATAAACGGCAGAGCTTTTTTCGCGCCTTTGGCGCTTTCCGCTACGATCGCGGCCGCGCGCCTGACTTTCCATAATTCGTCCTGAATCGGTTTTTCATAAGCTTCGCGAAAATCGCTTGTTAAATCGCTGATTATTTTTTTCGCTTCCTCAATTTTGATTTTTAAAAAGTTTTCTTCATCGCCGTCAAATTCTATCAAAAGAACAAGCGCCGGCGCCTGAACGCGGCCTTTCATTAAAGTTTCAACCATTTCGGGTTTTTCTCTTTGCGTCATTTCTATTAAAAACCGGTCAACCATTTCAAAAGCGCTGGGTTCCAGTTTTAAAATTCTCGGCACTGCCTGGCCGGCTTTGATTAAATCTTCAAAAGCGACTAAAAGAAGAGCGGTATTTTTCGGCTTAGAAATTGTTTTTAAAGTTATTTCGGTGATTATGCCCAATGTTCCCTGCGAACCCGCAATTAAACGGGGCAAATCAATATCGCCGTTTTCTTTTAAAACATCATAAAGCCAGTATCCGCTGGACATTTTATTGACATTTAAACGGGAATTTTGAATTAAATTATGATTTCCAATCAATAAATCGGAAATGCGGCGGTAAATTTCACCTTCCGAATCTCTTTGCGCCTGTTTTTTCGCGATTTCTTCGGAATTTAAATTTTTAAATTCAACTTCTTTTCCGTCAGCCAAAATCATTTTTAATGACAGGATATATTCACGCATCGGGCCATACTTCACGCTTTTTTCTCCGGCGCAGTTATTGGCAACGCCGCCGCCCAAAGTGGCGAAATTTGCCGAAGCCGGATAACACGGGATAAATCTTCCCTGTTCCGATTCCAATTTTCTATTCAAATCGCCCCAAATAACGCCGGGTTCAACTTTTACGAAATCAGCCCCGATTTCCAAAATTTTATCCAGATATTTGGGAAAACGAACGATAAGACCGGTATTTATGGGGCCGCCGGCCTGATCAGTGGCTTTGCCTCGGCAGGTAATGGAAAATTTTTCTTTTATGCCCGGTTCTTTAATCTCGTTTTTTTTAAAAGCCAGCCATTTAACAAGACTGATTAAATCGTCTTTGGAAGAAGGCAAAATAACAGCCCATGGCCGCATTTGGAAAATACTGCCGTCTTTGGAATAATGATCAAGCGATTGTTCGTCGCTTAAAACTTCACCTTTAATAAAAGTTTTTAACTCGTTAATATAATCATTCATCATTATATTTTTCAGCGATTTTTACGATCTTTTTGAATTCTTCCGGTTTTAAACTGGCTCCGCCGACAAGCGCGCCGTCAATTTCAGGATTTTTTAAAAATGATTCCGCGTTTTTGGAATTTACAGAACCGCCGTATAATACCTTAGCGAGTAGCGAGTAGCGAGTAGCGAGTAGATCTTTTATAAACTTATGCATTTCAACGGCGTCTTCGGGTTTAGCCGGTATTCCGGTTGTTCCTGTGCTTATTGCCCAGACTGGTTCATAAGCAACTATAAAACGAGAATTTAGAATAGAGAATTTAGAATTTAGGGATTTTAAATTTATACCTTTTAAATTTTTCAAAAGCTGATTTTTAATAAAAGTTTTGGCCGATAATAACCCTTTTTTACGAATATTAAGCGGTTCACCGACGCAAAGAATCGGCGTCAATCCCGCTTTAATTGTAGCTGTTAATTTTTTATTGATTATTTCATCGGTTTCTCCCAAACAACGGCGTTCCGAATGGCCTATTATAACGTATTTAACTTTTAAATTTTTCAGCATTGCGGCTGAAATTTCTCCGGTATAAGCGCCTTTTTCTTCCCAAAAAATATCCTGCGCTCCAAGTTCAGCCTGTTTTAAAACCTTTTCCACGCTTTCCAAAAAAACAAAGGGCGGGGCAATAACCGCGCCTTTAATATCTTCTTTTTTAGTTAGTTTAACAGCCTCGCTAACGGATAAAGGATTCATTTTCCAGTTGGCGACGATTAATTTCTTCATAAATATAATTATATAAGAAATTTCGGGGATTTTAAATAGAGCCTAGAAAAAATAAAAAAAGCCCTCGGTGCTGCGAAAAAATTAGCGCCGAAGGCTTAAAAAGGTTTAATCAAATTTTTGAACCGAGGCTATCCCAATATTAGGATCGTTATAGATATAAGTACTGATGTGTAGTAGACCGCCCGAATTAGAACCGCCGATGTGAAGCTGATGACCGTCCAAATCCACAGAAGAAGTCCGCACGTAATTGGATTTGAAAAACCACACGCCACGAATTTCGAAAAATGTCGTAGCAATCCAGCTCATCTCACTAGCATTTGGCACTCGCTCTTCGGCCTTGATAAGCTCGAGTTGGTTAATCCAAAAGAGATTGAACGAACCAGGCACCGGCTCCTTGCGAACAGCAAGCCATTAAGTCCCGACTTTATCTTTACTGGTGAATTTTTTAATAATTTTATAATCTTCGCACCATTCATAACCACAAATTTTTTTTGAAAACAGCTCTGATTTTATCTGACGCACATCGAATAAACTCATAGGTGAAGGCGGACCGGCAATAAGGGCGAAATTCTGCGCCTTGAGAGCGCGAAGCGTCTCTTCTGCGGGGATCGTCTCCGTGAAATGCCGAAGCTGATCTTTGGTATAGGAAAGATGACGCGCTTCGGCGATCTCGTCTGGAAAAATGATATCATCGCCGAAAATCGCGCGAGCTGTATTCTCATTGAGAATAGAACTGTTTCGAAGGAATCCCTGAAGATTACGCTTAGTAATCCTGCGAGATTTAACCTGTGAAAAAAACTCTTTTAGCTGGGCAGGTGTCGGAGAGTCCGAGTTCCAACCAGCAGCATGCGATTTTTTCATCACACACCTCCTATCAATTTAAGATTATTTCGTAACTGACGAAACGCAGTCTCATTCCATCTGGCCAAACTTTATAAGCACAATATGAAATGAGTATTTGAAAAAATAACCAAATAATTTACCAAGCACTCGTTTCATACTAATAAAATTCTTGAAATTTCTATTTTTAAAGTACAAATTAATTATAATAAATTATCAATAAAATGTCAAAAAAAAATCCCATGAATTACAACTATGTAAGAACCAGCGCCTTAGGATAATCCACCATAACAGTTTTTTCAAAATGAGCCGAACAACTTCCGTCTTTAACCGCGAAGCTGTCATCCGCCAATTGTTTTATCGCGCTTGCGCCGGCGCTTACCATAGGTTCAATCGCCAGAACCATTCCTTTTTTTAATTTTAATCCTTCTCCGGAACGGCCGAAATTATAAACCGCCGGCTCTTCATGAAGTTTTCTGCCGATGCCGTGCCCTGTAAGCATATCAACAATTTTAAAATTAGTTTTTTTAACAACTGATTCAATGGCAAAACCTATATCGCCGATAGTATTACCGCTGACTGCCGCCCTAATCCCCGCGTTTAAGGCTTCCTCCGTTATTTTTATTAAAAGTTTATTTTGAGCAGAGATTTCTCCAATACCTATTGTCAAAGCCGCATCAGTCAAAAAACCCTCATAATTAACTCCCAAATCAAGTTTCAATAAATCGCCGTTTTTAAGCTTATAATCATCGGGCCTTCCGTGAACAACAATATTATTGACGGAAGCGCAAAGAGATGACGGATAAGGTTCTTTTGCGCCGGCAGGTTTATAATTCAAAAAAGCCGGCTGACCGCCGGCCGCCATAATAAGTTTATAAGCAAGACTATCAAGAGATTTCAGACTGATGCCCAGCCGCGCTTCGTTTTTTAAATCACTCAAGATTGAACTTAATATTTTTCCCGATTTAATTAAAAATTGAAGTTCTTTATCTGATTTTATAACCATGCCAATGTTGTCTAAATTTATGAGTGAGGCTCAATGCCGAGCGAAATAAATTTAGCTACAACATTGAGCACCCCCTCCTTTTGAGCGGCCTTAATAAAATATAATATTTGAGTTTTAAGGTTGTTTATGTTTTTTGATTTTTTCATGTTTTTTAGATATTCCAGGCCGTCTAAAAGGAGGGGGGTAAGGTTTGATATTAAAAAATTCTACGCCGCCTACGGCTTGAATTTTTTAATCAAGCCCTTATTTTTTTAATTATCTGGCTGAAAACTTTGTAAGGAAGCAATTCACCGTCTATCTGATGAAGTTTATAGCCATGTTTTTTTAAACCGGCAAATATCGGATTAGTGCGTTTTTGGTATTCTTTTAGCCGCACCTTGATTGTTTCCGGATTATCAAGAGTGCGTTTCCTTAAAACCCCTGCGCAAAACGGACATCCTATATGTTTATGTTTTAACTGGTAAAATTGGGAATAAAATCCCAGTAACTGGCGGCCGCAGTTTGAACAAATCAACCGTTCGCTGTTTCTTTTAATAGATGTGTTGGAATGGACTTTAAGCAGAAAGAAGAAAATTTTTGAACGGCCGTATTCTTCCTCAAGGATTTTAATCAGTCCGCTGTTTTTACTTTTTCCGAAAGCTTCGTAAAAAGTCCGAGGCGAACCGCTGAAAACCAAACCCCAGCCGGCCTTGGCAATCTGCTTGGCTTTCCCAGAAATTATTTCAAATACCCAAGAAGGCGTTAAAAGCCGGCCGGTATCAAAAAACTGTTTTTCTTTTTGAATCCGAACGTCATTTTTATTTTTCGGATCATGAACAATACTTTCCAGATATTGTCCGGTGTCAAAATGAATTAAATTAAATTTTTTAGCCAATAAATCGGCTTGAGTTCCCTTTCCCGAACCGGGCGGCCCGTAAACAATAACGGCTATTTTAGAGGAATCCTTCATACTCTCTCATTATAACCTGGGATTGTATTTGTTTCATAGTATCAAGAGCAACCGAAACAACAATCAAAAGCGCGGTGCCGCCCAAAGTAAGAGCCGAAATACCGGTAATCAACTGGACTAAATTAGGCAAAATAGCTATTACGCCGAGAAAAAGCGCGCCAAAAAGCGTAGTGCGGTTGACTATCTTGCTTATAAATTCTCCGGTGGAAGCGCCCGGTCTGATACCCGGAATAAACCCGCCGCTGCGCTGTAAATTTTTTGCTATTTCTTCCGGATCAAAAGTAATAGCGGTGTAAAAATAAGTGAAAACAACCACCAGCACGAAATAAATAGCGCTGTAAATCAAAAGATTTGCGAAAAATTTATTAACAAGTTCGGTAAGTTTTATGGAAAGATCGGGCGAAAAAATAGAAATAGTCTGGGCGAAAAATTGGGGAAAAAGCAGGATGGAAACGGCAAAAATAATCGGAATCACTCCGGCTTGATTGACTTTAAGAGGAAGATAACTGGAAGCCCCGCCGTAAAGCTTATTGCCCCTTACCCGTTTTGCGTAAGAAACCGGAATTTTTCTTTCACCCTCGTTAATAAAAACAACGCCGGCAACAACAATAACGGTTAAAACCGCATAAGCGATATAAGTCGGAATATCTTGGGGATTGTAAGAAAAAATAATATTTCTTAAAGCCGAAGGCAAGCCACTTACAATACCGGCAAAAATTATCATTGAAATGCCGTTGCCGATTTTATATTCGTCAATCATTTCGCCTATCCACATCAAAAGAACGCTGCCGGCGGTTATTACCGTAACATTGATTATTAAAGAAGCTGTTCCGAGAGGCGGCAAAACGCCCTGATGCGTTAAAAGATTTAAAAATCCATAACCCTGAAGCGCTCCAAGCGGAACAGTCAAATAGCGCGACAAACGATTAAATCTCGCCCGGCCCTGTTCCCCTTCCTCATAATAAATTTCCTTAAGACGGGGAAAAAGGATGGTCAGAAGCTGAAGAATAATAGTGGTGGTTATATAAGGCCCGACTCCGAGCATTATAATTGAAAGATTCTCCAGAGCGCCTCCGGAAAATATATTTAAAAAACCGAATAGCTGGCTTGAAGCAAAAAGATTCCGAAGGCTTTCCGAATTAATTCCCGGAACAGGGATAGCGGCAAGAATACGGAAACAAAGCAACAACAAAGCCACCATCAAGATTTTTTTACGGAGATCGGAAATTTTGAAAATTTCTATGATTTTATTAAACATGCACTTTTAGTTTTTCTTTTGCGGATTTGGAAATTTCCCAATTTTTTGCTATTTCAACCGGATTTTTGATTTCCCCGCGGCCAAGAATTTTTATTCTTGTTTTTTTTGGCAGTGAATTCAAAAAATCCTTTTTTTTCTCCAATTCGCCGATATTAACGATAATTGGCTTTCCCCGCAATGATTTATTCCTGAAACCGCGAAGTTTCGGAATTCTTATAATCAAATCCCGTTCCTGCGGCTTAATTACGTGGCCGGACCTTGATTTTTGTCCTTTTATGCCGCGACCAGAATAAGTGCCTCGCTTACCTCCTCTGGCGATACGTTTATTTTTTTTAATCTTATGAATTGGATAAAGTTCGTGTAATTGCATTTTAGAATTTAGGATTTAGGATTTAGGATTTAGGAAATTTTTACGAAACTGTTCCTAAATTCTATATTCTAAACCCTAACTACTTTTTAATTTCTTTAGCGCTTCTATAGTCGCTAAAGCATTGGTTAATTTATTTGGCGTCCGTCCTAAAATTTTAGCGGAAATATCTTTAACGCCGGCTAATTCTAAAACGATTCTGGCGGCACCGCCGGCAATCAAGCCATGGCCTTTCCCGGCTGGTTTTATCCTTACTTTCGCGGCGCTGTATTTAGCCTCAACATCAAAAGGAATAGTCCGGTTTTCTTTTAAAACCGCCGTTATCATGTTTTTTTTGGCGTCACGTCTGGCTTTTTCCATAGCGCTTTGAACATCAAGCCCTTTGGCTACGCCGACGCCGACTCTTCCCTTTAAATCCCCTAAAACAAGAGTGGCGCGAAAACGGAAACGTTTTCCTCCCGCAACCACTCTGGTCACCCTCCTTAAATCAAGCATCCGTTCTTTAAATTCGCTTTTTTCCGGTTTTTTAGAAAATCTTCTTTCCATAGTTTTATATTTTTAATCCCGCTTCCCGCGCGCTTTCGGCTATGCTTTTAACCCGGCCATGATATTTATACTGGCCTCGGTCAAAAACAGCGCTTTTGATTTTTTTTGCCAAAGCGCGTTCGGCAATTGTCTTGCCCAATGTTTGAGCGCCCAAGCCTTTATTTTGTTTTCCGGATTTTCCTATTTCTTTTGTTGAAGCGCTGGCAATGGTCCGGCCTTTTTCATCGTCAATCAGTTGAACATATGAAAATTTATTGCTTCTAAAAACGGAAAAACGGGGACGTTCGGCTGTTCCAAAAATTTTAGCCCTTGTCCTGTTTTTTCTAAGCTTTTTAATTTTATTTATCTTGCTTGCCATATTGTTTATGAAGCGGCTGTTGCCATTTTCTTGCCCTGTTTATGTCTCACCGCTTCCCCTTTATACCTGATACCCTTGCCTTTATAAGGTTCCGGTTTTTTAAGAGCCCTGATTTCCGCAGCTGCCTGGCCGACTAAAATCTTGTCGGTTCCGGATACGGTAATAATATTTTTTTCTACAATCACTTTAACGCCGGCCGGAGGCGTAAATTTTACAGGATGGGAATAACCTATATTTAAAGAAATTGAATCACCCTCCTGAACCGCCCTGAAACCAATACCATGTATCTCAAGAGTTTTTGAAAAACCGTTTGAAAGGCCAAGAACGGCATTTTGCGCCAAAGACCTTAAAGTCCCCCAATTTGACTTACTTTGTTTGCTTAACCCCTTAATGCTGAAATTAAGCTGATTTTCACGCATTTCCACGCTCACTCCAGAAAGAACTTTGACTGAAAGCTTGCCTTTTGAATTTTCAAAATTAATAGAATCGTCAGCAACGGCGACTTTAATATCCGAAGGTATAATAATTGGTTTTTTGCCGATTTTGGACATTTTAATAAAAACTTCACGAATATACGAATATAGCGCTGATATACGAATTAATTATTTGAATATATTTTCATAAAACTTTACGAATTCGGATATTCGCGCTTGATTCGCATATTCGGGCAGTTTACCATATTTTAAACAACGCCTGACCGCCGACTTTTTGTTTTCTTGCTTCCTGGCCATCCACAATTCCGGCCGGAGTTGTTAAAACTAAAATACCCAAACCGCTTTTAATAGGTTTAATATCTTTATAACCTATATAAATTTTACGGCTTGGAAGGCTCATGAATTTTAAACCGGTAATACGCCTGCTTGAACCGTTTTCTTTTTTAAGAGAAACCTCAATTGTCCTCTTGGGTAGTCGGCCCTTAACCTCAATTTTGTTTAAAAATTTATGCTTTTCCAAAATACCGGCAATAGACTCATCCATTTTTGAATAAGGAGTTTTCAAAAAAGATTTTCCGGCCGCTTTGGCGTTTTTAATTTTAGTTAAGAAGTTTATATACATGCCAATGTGTTCTAAATTTATGAGCGAAGCTTAATGTGTAGCGAAATAAATTTAGCTAACACATTGAGCATCCCTCACCTTTTGTAGCAACGACTGAATGCTATAACCTTATCAGAGCCGAAAGGCGGCTTACGCCTTTATCTCTTTATAATGCCTAGTCTTTGCCGCAAAAGGTGAGGGATAAGGTTTGATATTGAAAAATTCTACGCCTTCAGCTTGAATTTTTCAAATCAAGCCCTTACCAGCTCGCTTTTTTTATTCCCGGAATCAAACGCCGACCGGCTAATTCGCGAAAGCAAATACGGCATATTCCGAAATCCCTTATATAACCGTGTTTCCGGCCGCATCTAAAACAACGGCGAACCAAACGGGTTGAATATTTGGGTTTTTTCTTAGCTCTTGCGATAACCGATTCTTTAGCCATGCCAATGTTGTTTAAAATTATAAGCCGAGCTCAATGCGAGGCGAAATAATTTTAGCCACAACATTGAGCACCGAGCACATAAATTTAACTCGACTATTATTAAATAAAATAAAGTTTATCCGCTTTAGTGATTGATTGTTATTTAAAGACATTTTCATAAATTTATGTGCTCGGTAAGGTTTGGTATTGAAAAATACTACGCTATTAGCTTGAATTTTTCAACCAAGCCCTTATTTTATCGGAAAACCCGATGATTTGTAAAGATCAACCGCGTTTTCTCTGATTTTTATTTTTGGAACAATAGTTATTTCCAAACCGAAATTAACTCTTGATTTTTCCGGACTGATTTCCGGAAAAACATACTGTTCTTTCAGACCGATGTTTAAATTTCCGGCAGAGTCTATATTTTTAACCGGAATTCCGCGAAAATCACGGACGCGCGGTAAAACTATGGAAATTATTTTTTTTATAAAACCGGCCATTCTTTTGCGCCGGAGCGTCACTTTAAGTCCGACAATATCGCCTGTCCTGGTTTTAAATCCGGCAATGGCTTTTTTAGTGGGTCTTGGAGAAGGTTTTTGCCCGGTAATCAAAGCCAGTTCCTGAATTATTTCCGGCAAAATTTTTTCTTCAAATTGGGCATGCTGGCGCATCCGGCCGACGCCGATATTAACAACCGCTTTTTCAAATTGTTTTTCTAAATTTTGCTTTTGCATTTTTTGCATAATCTTAATTTCACATCGTTTTCAAAACGATATCCGACCCTAGCGGTCTGCTTGCAGGCGGGACAAACAATCATCGCGTTAGCGGCATTTAACGGCCTGGTCACTAAAATCACTTCCCCTTTTTGGCCCTGTCGTTTCGGCTTGCTGTGTTTTTTAAAAAGATTAAGCCCCTCGGCGGTTATTTTATTATTAAGCCGGTCAACATTAATAACCTTTCCGGTTTTACCGCGGTCTTTTCCTTTTATTATTTTTATCGTGTCGCCTTTTTTTAGTTTCATGTTAATAAAATTAAAAATTAAATATAAAAATGTAATTTAAAATATAAAAAGGAAAGCATTACCGTCTTAATGCCGAATAAATGTTTTTTTATAAAATTCTCTTTGCATTTTTTATTTTTCATTTTGCTTTTTAATGTTTGATTTTTAAATTTATATCACTTCTTCCGCCATTGAAAAAATCGTTTCAAAGCCTTTAGCTCTGATTTCTCTGGGAATCGGGCCGAAAATTCTTGTGCTACGCGGTTCTTTTTTAGCGTCAATTAAAACCGCCGCATTATCGTCAAACCTTATATAAGAGCCGTCCGGGCGGCGAAAATTATTATGCTGGCGCACTATTACCGCCTTAACAACCTCTTTCTTTTTAACCGGTTTTCTCGGCTCGGCAACCTGCACGGAAGCGACAATAATATCGCCGATTCCGGCGTAACGTTTTCGGCTTCCGCCTAAAACCCTGAAACAGCGGATAATTTTAGCGCCGCTGTTATCAGCTACTTTTAATATGGAACGTTCTTGGATCATGCCAATGTGATTAAAATTTACGAGCCAATGCGAAGTAAATTTTACTATCACATTGAGCACCGAGCACATAAATTTGTCTCGGTTATTTTGAGAAGAATATTTCTAGTCCTACGCCGATGTTCAAGATAATTGTTATAAATTTATGTGC
>JACPKE010000027.1 GCA_016187205.1 Candidatus Brennerbacteria bacterium
CTATCAAATAAGGAATGGCGCCTATATGATCGTAATGCGCGTGCGTCAAAATAATCGCCGCGATATTTTTTTTGCGCTCAGCTAAATAACTGATATTAGGAATAATAAAATCAATACCCGGAGTTTCTTCTTCGGGAAATTGCAAACCAAGATCAAGAATAACAATCTCGTCCTTATATTCAAAAAACATGCAGTTTCGTCCGATCTCTTCTAAACCGCCTAACGCGGCGAAACGCAAAAGCTCTTCTTTATTTTCCTTTATTGAAGGCGGAACCAACCGCGGCCTGCTTACGCGCCTGGATAAATCGCCCCGCTTCGAATGAGAAACAGAAGGCCTGCCAACTGACGATGGCCGACCAGCGGTTCTTCTTGTTTTAAATAAGTTAATCATTAATTTAAATTGAAAATTATTTTTATGGGCAGAGAGGGACTTGAACCCTCAAGGCCTTTCGGCCATAGACTCCCTTATCCCTCACATAAATGCCGTGCCGTGGGGGAGATTCGAACTCCCATAATCTTGCGATTGCTGGCCCCTGAAGCCAGTGCGTCTGCCAATTCCGCCACCACGGCAAAATACCAACAGCTGACCATTAATAATTAACAGTTTGCTTAGTCATTACCTTTTTAATCCGGTCAATTATGGGTGTAGCCGCCGGATTAATTTTCGCGAACCTGGCCAAATAAAAAGCCGTCCAATCAGCCATCATAATAGCTTTCCAAAATTTTTCCAAAATACCGCGTCCCGATAAAATAACGTCAAAACAAACAACGCCTTTTTCTTTTAAAAGTTTTTCAGTGATTTTAAAACGTTCTTTAACGCGAAGATTGTCATTAGAATCATTTAAAAATATAGCGAAAATTTTAGAAGAAAAAATACCGTTCTGAAAACCTACGATTTCATTATGATTCATTTCCGGCAAAACATTATAAAAGGAGGGCAACTTAGCAGTTTCATTAAACCTTATTTTCCAATTATACGCAATAGTCTTGTTCGCGACGCTTGAATAAACAACCGGAATCCGGCCTGCCTGCCGATAGGCATGGCCTTTAAGCAAAACCGCCAGCCCGCGGCCTTTTTGTTTAAAATCAACAGGCCGTAAACCGCTGAATTCCGGAATTTTAAATTCGGGAAACTTTAACCTGATAATAGCCGCAACTCCGTAAAAAATAAGTCCCAATGATTGCCGCGGAAGCAAATCACCGGCTGAAAATAATGCGGCGGCCGCGTTATTTTTTAAAGCTAATTCTTTGAGTTTGCCGCCGGAAGTGACAACCGCCCTTAATTTATATTTTCGCGATTCTCTAAAAGCGGAAGTTGTTTCTTCGGTGTTGCCGGAAAAAGAAACGGCAATAAATAAAGGATTTTTAAAATTTGTCCGCGGCAAACCGTAATCTTTCCAAACAACAACCGGAATTTTTAACTCATAATCTTTCGCCAAAAAATTCACCAAGTCGCCGGCTAAAGCCGACCCGCCCATTCCGGCAATAATAATACCGTCCGGCTTGTCCTGAGCCGCGCCGAAGGACTTGCCGCCTTTTTTCAACCCTTCGACTTCGCTCAGGGTTGTCCTGAGTTTATCGAAGGACAAGGTGCCGGCATTAACAAGCTTAATATTTTTAAAACTAAGCTGTTTATTGAAATTTAAAATATTTTGCTCGTAATCAATCATAAAACTTTTGCTGTTTTCTCAAACCATTTTTCAACATTCTTAAACCTGTCGCCGGCCGCAATGAATTCTTCTGTCCGCACTCCGTCAAGCGTCGGAATAGTTACATACAAATATTTCGGCGAATACAGAAACAGCGCCGGCGCTTCGGAAGTTATAAGTTTCTGAACATCTTTCAAATAACCGCCGCGTTTAACTTTATCGCTTGTCTGCCGGATTTTTTCCAGCAATTCATCAGCTCTGCTGTTATTATAAAGACTGAAATTAAGACCCGGATAAAAACGTTCGGAAGAATGCCAAAAAGAAAAAACATCCGGGTTGTTGGAAACGGAGGAACCGAATAAAAGCATTTCATAATTTCTGGTTGTGATAACATCGCCGGCGATATCGGCAGGATTTAAAATAAAAAGATTGATTTTAAATCCCGCCTCTTCCCAATCACGCTTGAGCAAATTGGCGGTTTTTACAAGAAACGGCACCTGGGGAATTACCAATCTAAATTCCAGATTTAATTTTTTATCAGATAAAGCGACTAACCGTTCCCTGGCTTTTTCCGGAGCGTAATCAATTATAAATTCCGCGCCGGCGTCATAACCTTCAAATCCGGGCAAAAACGGACCGTCGGCCCCAATAGCGCTGCCGCCGAAAACTTCACTGATAATTCTTTTTTTATCAACTGCTTCTATCAAAGCAAGACGCGCTTCCTTTTCTTTAAGAGTTTCGCTTACGGACTGATTAAAAAAAACGGCATAATATCTCGGCATTGTCATTTCAAAAACTTTTTTGTTTAAAGATAAATTGTTCAGCTTTTCCGGATCAAGCCCTCCGAAACCGTCAATCTGTCTGGAATTAAAAGCTTCAATCAGGTTATTATCATCTTGAAAAAATTTAAAAATAAAATCGCGAATAAACGGCTTTTCTCCGAAATAATTTTCATTTATTTCCAGCCGATAATCAGTGATAAAGCCGTCGCGCCGCTTGTCATAACCGGAAAATTTATACGGCCCGCTTCCGACCGGCTCCAAGTTGTAAGAGGAAAGTCTTAGATTTGCCGGAGGGATAAAACCGAAAATATGCCACGGCGCCACAATCAGGCGGTTAAGATTATTTTCAAAAAAAGCATATGACGCCGGAAGGATAAAACGGATTTGCAATTCGCTCAATCTTTCAACCACAACCCCCTGCCAGGAACGCAATAAAGGGGAATAAACCGAAGCATCCTGCATAAGTTTTACCGTAAAAATAACATCGTCGCTGGTAATTCGCTCCCCATCGCTCCAAAAAATATCATCCCGCAGGCTGACTATATAAGAACGGCCGTCGGCTTCCGCTTCACGGCTTTTGGAAAGGTCTGAAAAATCGGCATAGAGCAAAGCGATTAAATCCCGGTCAACGCTATTTTCGTTGGCAATAATCGGATTCACATAAACCGGCTGGCCAACCGCGCCTTCCCGGTATTTACCGCCGCTTACCGGCACCCGGCTGGCGTTTTGTTCAAAATTCAAAACCAATAATAAAACAGACGCTCCTAAAAAAATAGCGCCAAAACCCAAAAAGAACAGCTTTTCTCTGCGGCTGAAAACCTTAAAAATCCTGGAAAACATTAAAAATTAAAAATGAAAAAACTAAAATTAAGGATGATGCTTTTTTGTATTGTCACTTTAATTTATAAAACAAGATGAACCAATGCAATTGCCGCAAAAGCAACGGCAAAAAAAACGGTTGCTCCAAAAACTATTTTTTCAAGACCGCGCCTGGTTTGATAATAACCGCCCCCTCCGCCACCTCCAAAAAGCCCGCCCAAACCGGAAGAACGTTCCTGTAAAAGGATAAGCGCGATTAACACAACCGATATAATTATTTGAATAATACTGATGGTATCCATTAACTTTTCTTAAATATAAAACGCGCCGAATGATTAATAAGAAAATTAACCGCTCCAATAATGAGCGTTGCCAAAAAAAGAGGCAATAGTCCATTTATAGTAATGCTCGGGCTGAAAAAGTCAAGAAGATAAATCACCAAAGCATTGATAACTAAAATAAAAAGCCCAAGAGTCAAAACAATAACAGGCCCGAAAACCAGCTTCATCACCGGACGCGCAAAAACATTGATAACAGTTAAAATTCCGGCCGCTATCAGCAAATCAATAAAATCGCCGTTAAAAATAAAATCAGTTATAACATAAGAAGCCGCCATAATCGCTATGGCGTTGGAAAAAACCGAAAATACCAAACGACCGATTAATTTCATTAGTATAAGTATAGCAAAAAACATAACCCCCCGTTGTTGACGAAGTTATGTTATCTAAATAAACAATCAAAACCCTTTAGTATTTTCTTAAAAAATCCGCATAGTTTTCACGCAAACTTCTGTGATAACGTACGGCAAAATTATGAGTATAATAAATCGCTTTTTGAATAAATTTGAATAAATCCAGAGAGGCTTGTCCTGAGCCGCGCCGAAGGACTTTTTCAAGACTCAAAGGCTCCGATGACAAACCGTAAATTAATTTATGGGGTTTGGCGAAACTGATGATTTTAATATTTTTTTTATTTTTAACTTTCAAAAAATTAATTGCATTAACAGCGGCACTCAACTGATTAAGTCCGCCGTCAATAATCACCAAATCAGGAAAAGGCCATTCGGGGTAGTTAAAACGGCGGCTGATAACTTCGGCAATGGCCCGCGGATCGTCGCTTTTCGGCGCGGTTTTTATTTTAAATTTCCGCCATAAAGATTTTTCCGCTTCCCAAACGCCGTCCTTTTTAACCCATGCCGTCATCGCACCGACCGCCTCTTTACCGCTTAAATGGGAAATATCATACGCTTCCGCTCTTTCAAATCTTTCAAACGAAAACCTGCTATCCGAACCATCAATAAAACTTTCAAGAAATTCCCGATGACCGGAAATATTTTCAAAAGCCGCTAATTTATCGCCGGTTAATCGTTCCATTTCTCTTTGAAACTTACCGGGTATTTTTTTGCCTAAAAGAAAGTTTTTGATCAAATTGATGTTTCGCCGATATTGATTTATCTGTTTTTTATCCGGTTCTGCGCCGATTTGACAGCAAAAACCCGGACAATTTCCAATTTGTGAATTAAGGCAAAACCGGCGATGCGAAGACCTGCATGAACAATAAGGCAAAATCCGGCGCAAAACCCTTAAAACAATTTTCAAAGACTGGCCGTCCGTGAAAGGGCCGATAAATTCAGAATTTAAAATACGGGATTTAGAATTTATGAATTTATGAGTAATAAAAACGCGGGGAAACTTTTCTTGGGCCTGCCCTGAGCCTGTCGAATGGGCCTGCCCTGAGCCTGTCGAATGGGCCTGCCTTGAGCCTGTCGAATGGGTAAAAGCAACATAAAAATAGCTTTTATCGTCTTTCATCAATACGGCCTGCCCTGAGCCTGTCGAATGGGCCTGCCCCGAGCCTGTTGAATGGGCCTGCCCCGAGCCTGTTGAATGGGCCTGCCCTGAGCCTGTCGAATGGGTAAAAGCAACATAAAAATAGCTTTTATCGTCTTTCATCAATACGTTATAAAGCGGCCGGAGCTTTTTTATAAGCTGGGATTCAACAATCAACGCCTTAATACCGGAAGATAAACGCCGCAAAACAAGGCGGTCGGATTCTGTTTGAAGAAAATCAATTTTGGAATCCGCGCCTTCTTTTAAATAAAAAGCCAGGCGGTTTCTCAAATTAACCGCTTTGCCTATATAAAGCGGCTTCGCGCCTTTATAAAAAATATAAACGCCCGGTGTTTTCGGCGCGGTTTTAATTTTTTTAATTATTGAAAACAAGAACATAACAAATTGAATAATATCCTAAATCTTAATATTTAAAAGCCGGACATTCCAACAAAAAAGCGGTCTTGCAGAACCGCTGTTTAAAATTATCAATCACTTAAGAAACAATATTACCAAGTTTTTTATTTGTATCTATATTTTTTACTCCTATTTCTAAAAGTCTTTTTGCGTCCTCTAAACGGCCAGCCTCTATATTTTCTTTAAGCCTGATTAAAATTGAAGAAAAATATTTTATATAAGCATCACGATTAGCCAACTCGTTACTGCCGCTAATATAATAAACTTCTTTCTCCTTTATTGCCTTGCCCTCCTCCTTGTTTTTATGATTTCTTTTTATAAGTTCCACCCCAAAATCTAAACCATATTTTGCATTTGTTAAACAAAAAGCGCTCATATTTATATTAGCCGCTTTTATAATATCAGAAAGACACTCTATATAAATTTCACAATCAACCAATTCATCATAAATATGATAAACTTTTTCCCCTTTCATTATTCTCCTTTCTTTAAAAGAATATTCAAAAAAGCTATTTTTAGAATACTATCAGGATTAAATTTCTGTCAAATGTCATCTCAAAAACTTCAAAAGGCTCTGGCCGCTCATTTCTTTCGGCTTTTCCAAATTAAGCAGATCAAGAATAGTCGGAGAAACATCCGCAAGGATTCCCACGCTTTCGCTTTCAATTGCCTTAACATCGTCCGCTGTTTTTAAACGTTCAAATTCTTTAGCAACCACTATAATCGGCACGGGATTGGGATCGTGCTTTGTTTCAGGAATCGCGGTTAAAGGATCAAAAAGCCGTTCGGCATTCCCATGGTCGGCTGTAATAACCCAAATATAATTCTGGCTTCTGATGGTTTGATAAAGAATTCCGAGCGACTCGTCAATTGTCTTAACCGCAGACAAAGAAGCGTCATAATTGCCGGTATGGGCAATAACATCGGCATTAGCAAAATTAACCAGAATAAAATCAAAACCGCCCTCGCCCAGAGAACTGACAACCCGGTCGGTAACGGCGGCGGCCATCATTTCCGGCGCCTCATCCATCCTGGCCACGTTCCGCGAAGGTATTAAAACCCGAAATTCGCCATCATAAGGCGCGTCACGCAAACCGTTAAAAAAGTAAGTGGCGTGAGCGTATTTTTCCGTTTCGGCGATCCGTAGCTGATTTTTACCATTATTTTCAAAAACCTTGCCTAAAGGAACGTCTACCCGCTCCGGCGGAAAAGCTACCGGCATAGTAAAATTGTCGCGATATCTGGTCAAAGAACAAAAATAAACGCTCTTGAATTGTTTCACCGGAAATCTCTGAAAATTAGGATTGATAAAAGATTCGGCAATCTGACGCATGCTGTCCTCGCGAAAATTGAAAAATATAACCGCATCGTTTTCACGCACGCCGAGCCCCGAAGAACCAAAACGTTTTGGCTTTAAAAACTCTTCGTTAAGCCCGCGTTCAAAAGTTTTTTCAAGAACGATTTTCGGGTCGGTTGCCGCTTCGCCTTCGCCGGTAATAACCCGATACGCCTGCTCGGTGCGATCCCAGTAACCTTCCCTGTCCATTGCGTAATATCGGCCGGACAAACTGGCCAAAGTTCCGATTTTATATTTTTTAACAAGACCGTCCAATTGCCCAAGTAAAGAAATCGCGGAACGCGGCGGCCCGTCTTTGCCGTCGGCAAAAAGGTGAAAATTCAGCCTGCTAATTTTTTTCCTGGCGGCCATTTCAACCAACCCAATCAAATGCTCAAAACTGGCATGCACATTGCCTTCGGTTAAAAGCCCGATTAAGTTTACGGCGGAATTATTTTGAACCGCAAAATTAAAAGCGTCTTTTAAAACTTTATTTTCAAAAAAACTGCCGTCTCTAACAGCCAAACTAATGCGGGGAAAGTGCTGATATAAAACCTTGCCGGCGCCGATTGTCAAATGACCGACTTCGCTGTTTCCTTCCTCGCCCCATGGCAAACCAACTGCAATGCCGGATGCCTGCAACGCGCCCAAAGGATAATGCTCTTTAAGATATTGGATGTTTTTAAGATTGGCATTATAAATCGGATTGCTTATATCCGGTTTGCCGATTCCCCAGCCGTCAAGAATTGTTAAAATAAGAGTGCGTTTCATCCCTCTTAATTCTACTTATATATAGTAAAAGTCGTTATATTAAATTTTATGAAAATTTTAAATCAAAAATATTTAAACCATGAATTCAAACTTTCTCATTACGGGAGGGCTGGTTTTATTCGCCGCGGTTTTAGGCTATTTGTTCCGGCGAATGGCTGCCAGTTATTCAATCAATTCGGCGGAACAAAAAGCCAAACTGGAAATAGAATCGGCTAAAAATAAAGCCGAACAAATCATTCTTGAGGCGAAAAACAAGGCGGTCGGCATCCTGGAGGAACTGAAAAACGAAGAAAAAGAGACCAAGCTTCAGCTTTCCAGGCTGGAAGAGCGCTTGCTTAAAAAAGACGACCTGCTCTCCCAAAAAGAAAACGACTTAAGGCGCCGTGAAAACGAGGCTGAAAAAGAAATCAGCTTGATGAAAGAAAAAACCGTGGAATTGGAAGCGTTAAAACAACAGGCGGTCAAAAAACTTGAAGACGTTGCGGGCCTTAACCGCGAAGAAGCAAAAAAACGGCTGTTTAAAAGCCTGGAAGATTTATATAAAGAAGACCTGGCCGCCACGGCTCAAAAACTGGAAAGGGAAAGAAAAGAAGAGATAGAAAAAAAGGGCCTGGAAATAATGATGACCTCCCTGCACCGCTATGCCCGCTCCCATGTGGCGGACGCTACCACATCATCCGTCAATCTTCCAAACGATGAAATAAAATCATTATTGATGAAACGCCGGAAAGCCTGACTCTGTCTTCTTTTGACCCTGTTCGCCGCGAAGTCGCCAAAATGGCTATTGAAAAGCTTATCAAAGACGGACGCATCCAGCCGGCGAAAATAGAAGAAAAAGTGGAAGAATCGCGTCAAGAACTGGATAAAAGAATGCGGGAAGTCGGCGAAACCGCCGCTTATGAACTGCGGATTCTGGATTTACCTAAAGAAGTTTTGTATTTGCTCGGACGGCTTAATTATCGCACCAGCTACGGCCAAAATGTCTTGATACACTCCATTGAAATGGCGCATCTGGCCGCGATGATCGCCCAGGAACTAAGCCTTGACGTTGAGGTAGCCAAACGCGGAGCCCTTCTGCATGACATCGGCAAAGCCATAGACCACGAAACAACCGGAACGCACGTTGAACTCGGCAGGAAAATTCTTAAAAAATACGGAGTGGATGAAAAAGTCATACAAGCGATGCAATCGCACCACGAAGAATTTCCTTTCGCCTGTCGGCGGCAAGACCCGGCGCCAGACGCGACAGCGTTGAACATTACATACAACGGCTGGAAAACCTGGAAAAAATAGCGACCGGCTTTGAAGGCGTCAAAAATGCTTATGCGATTTCTGCCGGCCGGGAAATAAGGGTTTTTGTCACTCCTGAAAAAATAGACGACTTCGGCGCGCTTCAGCTGGCCAGAAATATCGCTACTAAAATAGAATCGGAATTAAAATATCCGGGAGAAATCAAAGTTAACGTTATCAGGGAAATTAAGGCTGTTGAATACGCCAGATAATATAAACCCTAAAAAGTGGCTTATATGCTGTAATTTGTTATACTATAATTAATAAAGATAAAAGGTCGGTTTTTCTTATTAAATTTTAACTTAAAAAATGACAAAAGAAGGTTTAGTGCAGGCGGTAATGCAGGCAGCCGGCCTGGAAGTTAAAAAGCAGGCGCATCAGATAGTTGACGCTGTTTTTGACACTATTTTAAAAACAATGGCGCGCGGCGAAGACGTGGTTATCACCGGCTTCGGAAAATTCCGAATTGCCAAAAGAGCGGCCAGAATGGGCGTTAATCCGAGAACCGGGGAAAAAATCCAGATTGCCGCTTCAGTCAAGCCGAAATTCAGCGCCAGCAAAGTGCTGAAAGAAGCTGTTAAGTAAGGCCTTATTAAATTCTTCCCAATACCATTAACAGGCATGGAAATAAAAATCTCCTCAATAATAACGGAGGAGATTTTTATTTGCTAAGTAAAATTAAAATCCCCGCTTTTGATTAAAAAACGGGGATCCTCACTCTAAATAGCCTTAAAAAACTGTATCAAAAAAATCCCCTACTCTTTGCTCAATCCTGCTGAAAAAAGAAACGTTTTGGGCGGTTGGCTGGTAATATTGAGTTTGGGCGATCTGCAATCCCTCTTCTTCATTATTGTTCGCCTGCTGAACTTTAAAATCATTGAAATAACCATAAACAACAAAAATCGCAATAACCGCAATAATCGCCATACTGGCAGCCGCAAGCCGGCTTTCGGCAAATACAAATTTTAAGTATCCGTAAAAACGCTCCTGCGACGTTTCATTTTTTTTAGCCGATAAAATCAAAAAACGGGCGCGCTGTGCGTATTCCCTGTCCGGCGTTATATCCTGAAACAACTTTAATTTTTTAGTTATATCCATTTTTATTAAGTTTTATTAAGTATTTTTTTCAAACTATTTATAGCCCGATGCTGAAGCACCCTGACCGCGCCTTCGCTTTTATCCAAAGCCGCGGCTATTTCCTGATGCGATAATTCTTCAATAAAACGCATAACAAGGACATCCTGATAATCAGCCGGCAAGCCAACCAACGCGGATTTTATCTTTTCTAATTCCAATTTAACTTCAAGCTCGCCAACAAGATCAAAAGAACTGGCAACCTCGGCTACCGCCTCAAGATCAACATTACTGCGCCTCGTGCGATAATGGTCAATCACAGCATTTCTGGCAATCCGGTAAAGCCAGCTGGTAAAAGGAAAGCCCTGCTGCTGGTAAGAATTTATATTCTGCCAGGCGCTTAAAAAAACCTGCTGGGTCAAATCTTCGGCAATCTGCTTACTGCTTACCTTTAAATAAACAAAACGGTAAATTTGGTTCAAATGCTTGTCGTAAAGCAAGCCAAAAGCTTCCGCATCACCTTGCTTTGCTTTTTTTGTTAATTCTTTATCCTCTAACATAGAAAACGATATAAAACGTCAATAGTTACCGGAGCGGGCTTGGAGCGGGTAAGGGGAATTGAACCCCTGTCATCAGCTTGCCCCCGACACCAAAGAAGGATTGTTTTATTTTATAGAGAGCGGGATACCAGAATCGAACTGGCGCTTCCACCTTGGAAGGGTGGCATACTACCACTATACGAATCCCGCGCTTAATCCTTCTTTGATGTGGGGGCTTGGAAACCTGCCTGCCGG
>JACPKE010000042.1 GCA_016187205.1 Candidatus Brennerbacteria bacterium
AAAACAAAAGAAGTCCTTTTGCAAGGACCTCTTTTATGACAAGCAGGGACCCGTAATTTACAGAGTCCACCTTTGTTATAATAATATTAAATACATAATTTTTGTCAAGCGCCCATGTGAATAACTAAAAATATGCCTAAAACAAGAAATAATCAAAATTTCAATCTTACGAGGCCGAGCCTCGTAAGATTGCGGGAGGAAAAAAACCTCAATAGCGGTGTCAATAAAAACCAAAAAGCCCCGAAAACGGAGCTTTTGGCAGACTCAAGCGAAGTATTTGATTCCAGACTTGGTATTCTTAATTTAAGAATAACGCCGTTCAGTATTTTGTCAAGTAATTTTGGGGATAACTTTTTCAGCAAGCCGGCTGAGGGATTTGCACCCTCAGAGCCCAGAATACCAAGTCTGGGTCTACACTTCGTCGCCGGCTTGCAGAATTAATAATATCAAAATATAGATAAACATCAATAATATGAAAACATACAAAAATGCCCAAAACAAGAAATAATCAAAATTTCAATCTTACGAAGTCCCACTTCGTAAGATTGCGCTTCGTAAAATTATGGAGGTTTAACCTCAATAGACTGATCTTTGAATGGTGAAGGATAGTGGCGATTTATTTAATATATTAAAAACTTCGCCACTTTGAATAATAATAAAATAGAACTCTTTTTAATAATAGTGGATAACTTTAAGAGTGATTGAATTATATGAATTTTAATAATTACGCCACTTTCAGTAATAATCTATCGTTGTCCGACGTCAATATATTGCGGTCGGACGTCAATAGATTGGAAGCGCGAGCCGCGGTTTTTGATATCAGAATAGAAGACCCGGAAACTGAAGATTGCGACATAGGCAATTCAGTAATTACTCCGGCTAATCCCCTTTTTTATACTTTGCATTTAGTTTGCGGTAAAATAAACCTTTTTCCACAGCTGTTTTAAAGCTACTTTATTATATAATTAAATATGAAAGCTGAAATTGAAAATTCAGAACTTATCAGTTTAAAAAAACAGGTTGAGGAAATAGATGAGACCTTGGATGTTGTTTTTAGATTAATAGAAAATAAGATTGATAAAGTTTACGAAGTGGGACTTCGTAAAGATTATATTGCCTTTTGTTTTGGTTTTGGCGCCTTATTCGTATCTATCGCTGTCCGACCGCGATATATTGACGTCGGACAGCGATAGATTGATTAAAAAACAAGAAGCGCGGGCCGCGGTTTATGATGTCAGAATTGAAAATCCGTCAGCCGGCAATCCGGAGATAGATTGCGACATAGGTAATTCCTTAATTACGCCGCTTAATCCCGATTGCGGTTTTATTCCCAGGACAATAACAATCAATCCGGGCGACCAGATTCGCTGGATTAATAATGACGCTGACAGGTCTCACGACCCATCTTCAGACCCGCACCCGACTCATGAAGCTTACCCGATTTTAAATATGGTTTTAATTCCTTCCGGCGGTTCGGTTGTTTCCTCTCCATTAATGTCAACCGGCGTATGGGGCTGTCATAGTCATACAGATTCCAATTTTCGCTGTATTATAACTGTTTCAAGTCCCGGCGGTTCCGGCGGCGGCGCGACTGTAATTGATAAAACTAAACCGGTGATTACGGAAGTAAAAATAATTCCCGCTGAAACAACAGCAACTATTTCCTGGAAAACAGACGAGCCGGCAAGCACGCAAATAGAGGTTGGTTCAAACGGAACTTATGATTATATAGTTCCGAATCCGTTAGATCCTAGGGCTCTTTATTTTCATGAAATCATTCTTGATGATTTGGTTCCGGATAAAAAATATCATTTTAGAGTGAAATCAATAGATGCTTCCAATAATTTAGGAGTTTCGGAAGATATTGTTTTTAAAACTTTGCCGTTAATATCAGCGGCGGAAACAAAAATTATAAACATTATGAACGGAATGAAAGAAAACGGCCAAACTCAAGAACAACTGATAAAATCTCTCCAATCGCAATTATTAGAGCTGCTTAAACAACTGGTTGGCCTTTTAAACCAGCTTAAACTTATTCAACAAAAATGATTTCCAAAGAAAATAAAATTACACACGCATTCATTGACGCTTCCAATCTTTTTTATGGCGGAGAGAAAAGTTTAGGCTGGAAAATAGACTACGAAAAATTACTGCAGTATTTACGGGGAAAATATTCGGTAAGCAGAGTTTTATATTTCGGCGGAGTGGAAATCCATGACTTTGTTTATAATTATCTCCGCGACGAAACAGCGCCAATTACAGAGATTGAACGGCATCTTGCCGAGTTAGTGCGAATTAAAGGAGGGCAAATGAGCGAGGCAATGCTTTTGCTTATAAATCGCCACATTCAGCGGGTAAAATTTTATCTGAAATTGAAATATTTTGGTTACGAATTACATTTGAAGCCAGTAAAACTTTACGAGCAAGACGATGGAACAACCAAAAGGAAAGCGAATTGCGACGTTGATATGGCGTTTTGGTTGATGAGAGAAAAAAACGATTTTGACCGCGCGATTATTCTTTCTGGAGACGGCGATTTTTTGCCTGTGTTAAAATATTTAAAAGTAGCCGGCAAAGAAATTATCGTGTTAGCTCGCGGGCCGAGAACCGCAAGAGAAATAAGGCAATTCGCCGGGAGTAATTTCAGGGATTTTACCCGTTTAGAGAATCAGCTCAAGTTTATAGAAAAGTAAATGGGATGGACATACGAAATATCCATCCCAAGTTTAGTATTTTTAATTTTATATCAAACCCATAACCTATGTCAAGTCAAAAATTGTGGATAAATATAATATTAATATAAGGAAGTCCGACCTCGAAGCATTAACGCAATATTACGAGGTCGGACTTCCAAAAATTAAATGAAAAATATAGTAAATACCTTTAGTTTGTCAAA
>JACPKE010000038.1 GCA_016187205.1 Candidatus Brennerbacteria bacterium
ATTATTATTAAATGTGCTTTCTTAAAATGGCAGCTAAGAAAAAGAAAGCGAAAGGCAAGAAAAAGAAATAGTTTTCTTGCGGCAACCCCCTCTTTTTATTAAAATGAGGGGGTTGGCTTTATGATTAAATTTAATTTAAAAAGCACTAATTTGGATATTACTCCATCGCTTGAAAATTATTTTGAAACTAAAATCGGCGGGTTAGAGCGTTTTTTAAAACACTGGTCTAAAGAAGGAGCGGTTGAAGTTTGGGCCGAACTGGCAAGAACAACAAAGCATCATCATAAGGGCGATGTTTTTCGGGCTGAATTGGATGTTCGTTTGCCCGGAAAGATTTTGCGCGCCGAAGCTAAAGCTGAAGACGCACGGCGGGCGATTGACCTTAGCCGCGTAAAAATGCTTGGAGAAATTAAAAAATATAAAACTAAGATTTTAAAAAGCCGATATTTAAACCGCGTTTGAGAATTGTCTTATTGCAGTTTTTTATTTGAAAGGATTCATTCAGGATTTTTTCAATTATTTTTTCGTCAAAAGTCCGGCAAGAAAAAATATCAAAAGAAAAATAATTTTTTTCCGGCCAGGTATGAATTGAAATATGGGATTCTGAAATAACGCAGTATCCCGTTATGCCGTTGCCGGGAGGAGGAAATTTAAAAAGTTTCGGCGGCGCGATAAGCGTCAGCTTTAAATCTTTTATAATATCGTTGAATAATTTTTTTATAAAAGCAACGTTATCTAAATTTTTTGAATTAAGACAGGTTATTTCCGCGAGAAGATGTTTTCCTTTGCTATGATTTTCTTCAGTCATTTTTATATAAATTGAATTATACTTTTTTTGTTTCATTTGTAAATTGTGGATAACTCGGTTAAATTTATCTTTAAGAAGATGTGGCAGAGATTTTTAAAACTTTTCCAGCCGGCTGAAAATTTTGATGCTTTAGTCGGGTCTATTAACGATCTTGAGTCAAAATTTGAATCTTTGAAAGCCGATGAACTACTGGCTTATTCCCATTCTTTGGGAGAAAAAGTTAAATCAGGCGAAACCAGATTGGACGATGTTATGTCTGAAGCTTTTGCTTTGGTTCGGGAAGCGTCTAAAAGAACTTTAAAACAGCGGCATTTTGACGTTCAGCTGATAGGTGGCGCCGCATTACACCAGGGTAAAATTGCCGAAATGATGACTGGTGAAGGAAAAACCTTGGTAGCTACTTTACCGGCGTATCTTAACGCTTTGACCGGCAAAGGCGCGCATATAGTGACGGTCAACGACTATCTTGCCCGTCGGGACGCGGTTTGGATGGGACAGATATATAACGCGTTGGGATTATCAGTTGCTTGTTTAACGCATGATTCGGCTTTTCTTTATGACCAGTCTTATAAGTCGGCTGAATTTAAAGAGGATGATGAACGCGACGTTTTGGGCGGCTTTAAAGTATTTCAGGAATTTCTCCGGCCGGTAACTCGGCGCGAAGCTTATCTGGCGGATATTACTTACGGCACTAATCATGAATTCGGTTTTGATTATCTTCGCGATAATTTGGCTTATCGTCCGGCTGATCAGGTTCAGGCCGGACGCCGCCATTACGCGATTATTGACGAAGCGGACAGCATTTTAATTGACGAGGCGCGAACGCCGCTTATCATAGCGGCGCCGGACAGGGAATCAAGCGAGTATTACAAAACTTTTTCCAGAATCGTTGAACGGCTGGAGCCGGAAATAGATTATCTTGTTGAAGAAAAAAGAAAGAGCGTCAATATCACCGACAATGGCATAGCCAAAACGGAAAAAATGATCGGTGTGGAAAATCTTTTTGACGCCGCCAATCTGCGCTTGGTTCATTTTCTTCAGGAAAGCCTTAAAGCTAAAGCGCTTTTCAGGCGCGACCGCGATTATGTGGTTAAAAACAATGAAATAATAATAGTTGACGAATTCACCGGCCGGCTTCTGCCGGGCCGCCGGTATTCCGGCGGTTTGCATCAAGCGATTGAAGCCAAAGAAGGCGTTTTGGTCCAGCAGGAAAACCGGACTTTTGCCCAAATCACTATCCAGAATTATTTTCGGCTTTACGAAAAAATTTCCGGCATGACCGGAACCGCCCAAACCTCGGCTGAAGAATTCCATAAAGTTTATAATCTGAATGTTTTTACCGTTCCGCCGAATAAGCCGATGGCCAGAAAAAATATGCCTGATTTGATTTTTAAAAACCGCCAGGGGAAATATTCCGCTCTCGTTGAAGAAGTTAAAAAATTGAATAAAGCCGGTCAGCCGGTTCTTTTGGGTACTGCTTCAATTGAAAAAAATGAAATTTTGCACGGTTTGTTTGAAAGCGCCGGAATTCCCCATGAGGTTTTAAACGCCAAAAACCACGAGCGCGAAGGTGCGATTATAGCTCAAGCCGGCCGTTTTGGAGCGGTGACTGTTGCCACTAATTTGGCGGGCCGAGGTGTTGATATTATCTTGGGCGGCAATCCGTTTAATCCGCTTGAAGCGCAAAAAGTGAAGGAACTTGGCGGTTTGCATGTTATCGGCACCGAAAGGCACGAGGCGCGCCGTATTGATAACCAGCTACGCGGCCGCAGCGGTCGGCAAGGCGATCCTGGTTCATCCCAGTTTTTCCTTTCTTTGGATGATGATCTTCTGCGGATATTCGGCGGTGAACGTTTGCAGAGTTTAATGACCACTTTTAATTTTCCCGAAGACATGCCGATTGAATCCCGCGTTGTTTCAAAATCAATTAATCAGGCGCAGTCAAAAGTTGAAGGATTGAATTTTGACCTTCGCAAACATCTTCTTGATTATGACGATGTTTTGAATAAACAGAGGAGCGCGGTTTACGCCGAGCGCCAGTCAATCCTTGAGGGGATTGAAAAAAAATCTTTGGAATCGTTTTTAAAAACCGGCGTTGAAAATTATTCGGATGATTTTGTGAATGCTGTTTCAATTCAGTCCGAAGTCGCGGAATGGCCGTTTGAAGAAATCAAAAATATTTTGGAGGCGGCTAAGCTTGTTAAAAACGCGGCTGAATTTGATATTTTGAAAGATGAACTTTTAAAAGATTATTACGAGCCTGCCAAAGAAAAACTCCGTTCTTTTGTAAAAAGCGCGGTTGATAAAAAATTAGCCGGTTCGTTTAGCGCTTCAATCCAGGAATTTATCGGGCTTCGTTTATTGCGTTCTCTTGATATGTTTTGGATGGAGCATCTGGAAAATCTGGAAGCTTTGCAGGAATCCGTCCGCATCCGCGCTTACGGCCAGCATGACCCGCTGGTTGAATACCGGCGCGAGGCTCACAAGCTTTATAAAATTATGATGAAAAATTTTGAAAGCGTTATTTTTATCGGTTCGTTGCAGGCTGTTGGAGAATCAGGATTGGCTATTGAGTCAGCGCCGTTTTTAACTGAAAATCAGCCGTTTGCGAATTCAGCCATTTCCAAGATTAATGTTATGAACGGCAGAAAAATCGGCAGAAATGATCCGTGTCATTGCGGTTCCGGAAAGAAATATAAAAAGTGTCATGGAAAATAAGTCAAAAACATGAGAAATTCACATTTAGAAAAATCGAAGCGAAACCAGCAGATCAAGATACTGCTGGTCAGCGGAAAAAGTCAGATAGAAATTGCCCAGAGATTTTGAATTTCCTGCCGATAAAATCTAAGAACCCAACCTTTTTTGTAAAATAAGCGTAATCGTCATATAATTTCATTAGAAATGACGATATTTTGGCGCTGGCGGGAGAACAGGTCCCGGAGAGGCCCTTTTGAGGTCCAGGCCGGCCTGCCCGCCGAAGCTTTAGCGGAGGCGGGTTCTCGCTGGCGCCAAGTCATGGTTATACTTCTCATTGAAGATGATAAAGAAATTGTCAGTTCGCTTACCTCGTCTTTGAGGGAGCGAGGTTTTGTGGTTGACGTAGCTTTTGACGGAGAAGTTGGATTGGATAAGGCAAAAAAGAATAATTATGATATTATTATTTTAGATAAAGGATTGCCGAAAAAAGATGGTTTGGAGGTATGCGCGGAAATCCGCTCCGCGGGAAAACAGACGCCGATACTGATACTTTCAGTAAAGTCGGAAATTGGCATTAAGGCCGATTTCTTGAATGCCGGCGCGGACGACTATATGACCAAGCCCTTTGCTTTTCCGGAATTGATTGCGCGAGTAAATGCCCTTCTGCGGCGGCCCAAAGAGGTTTTCCATACAAAATTTGAGCTTGGCGATATCGTTGCGGATCTTGAGGGAAGAAAAGTTACGCGCGGCGGAAAAGAAATTCATCTAACCACTAAAGAATTTTCGCTACTTGAGTATTTGCTTAGAAATCGCAGCAATGCGATCTCGCGGATGGAAATTTTGGAGCATGTGTGGGATATCAACGCCGATCCGTTTACGAATACCGTTGTGACGCACATCCTGACTTTGCGGAAAAAGATA
>JACPKE010000039.1 GCA_016187205.1 Candidatus Brennerbacteria bacterium
CCGGCTGTGATTAATTTTTCCAAAATTATCGCCGCGAATTCCGGCGTGCCGAAAAACGCAAACTTATAATTTTTAAGCATGATGATTCCGGCTTATTTTATCGGTAAATAAAATTCCGTTCAAATGGTCTGTTTCATGCTGAAAAACCCGAGCCAAAAACCCCCAAGCTTTAATAGTTATATTTTTGCCGTTTTTATCAAAACCGTTCAAAATAATTTTAGCCGGACGTTTCACTTTGCCGTAAAAATCAGGAACACTTAAACAACCCTCATCAATTTCAAAAGTTTCTTTTGAAGAACTTTTTATATCGGGATTAAAAACAGCATAAAACTTCATAGCGCCTCTTTCAGACGGAGCTTCAGCCACAAAAACTTTCATATCAAGGCCGATTTGATTGGCGCTTAAACCTACTCCCTGCGCCGCTTTCATTTCTTTGCGCATTTTTTTTATCAATTCCTGAATTTCTTTTTTGGAAAATTTGGAAAAATCAAAAAGTTTGGCCGGCCGCCGCAAAAATTTTTCTTCAATTTTATTCTGAATGGTTAAAATTTTCATTTTTTATTCCAAATTATTTTCTCATTCTTAACTTTCCATAAAAATAAAGCAACGGCTTTCTTGGGTTTGGATTTCTTTATTTCATTATATATTGTATATGTGGCTTGATAGCCTTTTTCCTGAATAAGCTTCATAATGCGCCCGAATGCCAGTTCTTTATTAAAAAATTTCCATATTTCATCAGCCAGCGCCTGTTCCTTGGAATGAATTTTGTTATATTCCAATTCTCTTTTCTTGAGATCTTCCTTGTAATTATTGGTTTTATCCATTACTTTTAAATATAAAATAAAAAGCCCGGATCTTAAAGCCGGGCAAGTCGTCTCCGAAACCGATATCCGCTCCACAAATTGCGGATAAAAAGGAAAAACGTCCTGAAACGGATGCCTTCGCGGAATCGCCTGAAAAGATAGGCGCCGGATTTTTTCCCCCAAGGGACGTAAATTGCCACCCGTTCGCCGGAATTAAGAAGCTGTTCCGCCAAAACTGAATTTACGCCATAAAGAAACTGGAATTCTTTCGCTATTTTCCATGCAACCCCGAGATTGATAAGAACTTTATCATGAGTTCCCAAAGCGACATTTTTAAAAATCGGCGATTGTAAAAGAGGATCATAAAAATAATTCATCAGATTGACAAATTGCTCATTAATTAAACTGTCATGCCTTAAATCTCCGTCCGTATAAGCGCCCTTTACCAGCCTTATCGGAATGCCAAATTTCATATATTTTTCCAAGAATAAACGCGCGTCTGAATGATTAGCCTGCAGAGCAACCCCAAAATTATCGCAACGTTTATTTTTCAAATATGCCGCTATATGAAAAACATTATTTCGGTCTTTCCTTTTTTCGGCGTCAATCCATACAAAAATATTCTTGCGATGAGCAACAGCGATAATAGCACCTAAAATTTCCCTGCAAAGTTCATATTTAATATAAAGCCCGCATTGGCTCGGTTTTACAGAAATAGAAATTTGTTTATAGCAGTTCTTACTTATAAAATAAATATGTTCAATATAACGATGTTTTGAATCCCAGGCTTCATTCCTTGTTTTAACCCGCTCGCCGACAATATCGGAAATAACATAAAATCCGCGCTTTAACAAAAGCTGAAAAATTTCAAAAGCTTTTTCTTCGGTTTTAGCGGCAATATAATTATTCCGCATTATCCTGTAAAAATTCCAAAAAATAAAAAATAGAAAAATTACATAAAAAGGCCACATCAACCACCTTGGCAATCCAAGCGAATAAACCACTAAAGAAGTCAGAATAGAAATCATAACTTGCGCTCCTTTCCCGATTTTTAAAATTAACTTCGAATATAATATAATAAAATATCTGGGATTGCAAGATAACGGCAATTTGCCCTTAAAGAGAAAATTTGATTAAATTATAAATAAAGTGAAATTCCTGAAAAATCAGTCAATAAAAAGAATTGCTAAAACTATTGGCATATCCTGCGGCGGATTGGTCCTGGCCGCGCTTATTTTTTATTCCGGATTCCAATATGCTTTGCGTCAGGAACCGATTATCCAGTCGCCGGCAGAAGCGGGGATTAACGGCGATTTGGGAATCCTATGGCAAACCTGGCAAATAGCCAAAAATAATTATTTCAACATCGCCGGCATTAAAGACCAGGATATGATTTACGGCGCGGCTGACGGAGTCGTAAAATCACTGAACGATCCGTATTCGGTTTTTTTTAAACCATCGGATGCCAAAAAATTTGAAGAAGACGTGGGCGGAATTTTTGGCGGCATTGGCGCGGAAATCGGCAAACGAAACGAAAAACTGGTAATTATCGCCCCGCTTAAAGACACTCCGGCTGAACGGGCCGGCCTTAAAAGCGAAGACTATATAGTAAAAATAGACGATTTATTTACAGCCGACCTTTCCGTCGACGAAGCTGTCAAGCATATAAGAGGCGAAAAGGCCACTACGGTTATTCTTACAATTTTAAGAGAAGGCTGGAAAGAGCCGAAAGAAATTTCCATTATCAGGGATTTTATAAGCATTCCGACTTTAGACTGGAAAATGCTTGAAGGTGATATCGCTTATATCCAGCTTTATAATTTCAACGAAAACGCCACGGCGGCTTTTTACAAAGCTTCGGTTGAATTTTTAACCAAAGGCGCCAAGGGAGTTATCCTTGACCTTCGTAATAACCCGGGCGGATTTTTGGAAGTGGCGGTGAATCTCGGCGGCTGGTTCTTGAATAAAGGCCAGATAGTTGTCAAAGAAAAATTCAGCTCCGGCAAAGAAGAAATTTTCCGGGCCAACGGCAATTCCGCGTTAAACCAGATACCGACAGTCATTCTTATCAATAAAGGCTCGGCATCCGCATCCGAAATTCTTGCCGGAGCTTTAAGGGATAACCGCAATATAAAACTCATAGGCGAAAAAAGTTTCGGCAAAGGCACGGTGCAGGAGCTCCAAAACCTTAAAGACGGATCAGCCGTGAAAATTTCCATCGCCCAATGGCTTTTACCGAAAGGCGATTTAATTGAAAAAAAAGGCCTTGAACCGGATATTGAAGTAAAAATAAGCGAGGAAGACGTTAAAGCCAAACGCGATCCCCAGCTGGACAAAGCAATTGAAATAATTAAAAATGAAGCATTAAGAATGCCAATATTCAAATTAAAAGCAAATTAATATCATGAAAGTCATATTGTTAGAAGATATCAAAAAACTGGGAAAAAAATTTGACGTTAAAGAGCTGAAAGAAGGTTATGCCAGAAATTTTCTCCTGCCAAAAGGCCTTATTAAAATCGCCTCTGATCAAGCTTTAAACGAACTTGCCAAACAAAAAGCTGTTTGGGAAGAAAAAGAAAAAGCTCTGATTGAACAATTAAAAAAATCAGCGGAAGAAATCAAAAAAATCAAACTGGAATTTTCAGCCAAAACCGGCGACAAAAAAGAACTGTTCGGTTCAATCAGCGAAAATGAAATAAAAAAAGCCCTTCTTGAAAAAGGCTTTTCCGGAGTTGAGATTGAAATTGAAAAAACTATAAAAAGTTTAGGCGAGCATCCGGTTAAGATAAATTTCGGAAAGGGGATAGAGGCGGAAATAAAAATTAACGTACGTTCACAACCTTAGCCATCCGGCGGGAACCGTCAAACCTGATTTTCTTTTTTGTTTGAAAACTAACTCGCCCGGATTTTACGGCGTAAAGAGTATCATCGCCGCCGCGCTTAACATTAAGCCCGGGAAAATAATGAGTGCCTCGCTGACGTATTATAATTTCGCCAAGTTTGACCGCCTGGCCGTCGGAACGTTTGACTCCGAGCCGCTTTGACTCGGAATCCCTTCCTAATTTAGTTGAACCTTTTGCTTTAGTATGTGCCATACTTATCGAAATTTACGAGCCCCGTACGAAATCAGAGGTCATGTAATTTTAGAAAAAATAAGATTATTTTAAAAAGATATTATTTTAAGAATTATAATGTCTGTCTGATTTCTAACGGGGCGAGCTTATAGCGAAGTAAATTTCGCTATAAGTATGAGCATCCCGCCAAAGGCGGGGAGCCATTCCTTAATTTAATTTAAAAATTTTAAACTACTAAAAAGATGCTGTCAAATTATTTAAACTTATCAATAAATTGGCTGAAATCTCATAAACGGGAAATTTTATTGTTTTTTCTTTTATTTTTAATCAGTTCCATCAGCTTCGGATTGGGCTATTTAACCAGACAGGAATTAAACCAAACGCCAATTATTATTCAAAAAAACAGCGAAATTCCAATTAAAAATTAAAAGGCTAGTTTTATAAGTAACCAATTTCTTTCAACTGGTCAATATTTTCCCACTCCCATAATCGCTTCGCGCCAAGAAAAGCCTCAAAATCATCCTGCCAGTAGGGGAATTCCTGCAATTCAATATCGCCCTTAACTTCCGACCAATCATGTTGGCAATTTTTCATCTGACTACTGCTCCAATTGATTTTTATTTTCTCCCGTCCGCCTTTAGTCCGGAGCGTTGCGCCGCATTTAATACAGCGTTGAATCTGATCA
>JACPKE010000008.1 GCA_016187205.1 Candidatus Brennerbacteria bacterium
TCAAAATCTTTTTTGCTTTCCGAATGCTGGAACCTCCGCCTCGACCGCCTGATATACCAGCGTGAAAGATCTTCCGCCAAAGCCGCTATTGATTTGGCCGCGGCCCCTATATCGTATTTTTCAAAATTACCGGTCGCCTCAACAACAGCTTCCTGTAAGCGCGCCAAAATCCAGCGATCTAAAATAGTTAAATGGAGCATGGAGAATGGAGAATGGAGATTTTTCTTCGCATAACTTTCGTAAAAAACATAAGAGTTATATAAAAGAGAAATAAACTGCCGCTGAATTTTTACAAGTTCAACCTCATCAAAACGTTTAGGTTCAGCCGGCGGGTTAATCGTATAAAAATACCAGCGAATCGCGTCAACACCGTATTTTCTTATAACCTGCCACGGTTCCACTATATTGCCTTTTGACTTAGACATTTTTTGGCCGTTTTTATCCAAAACTAATCCTAAAGAAATCACATTATTATATGCCACCCCCTTCCCCAAAAGCGTTGAAACGGCCAGCAATGTGTAAAACCAGCCGCGGGTCTGGTCAATGCCTTCACTGATAAAATCAGCCGGAAAAGCCCGCTTATTATCAATCAACGCTTTATTTTCAAAAGGATAATGAATACTCGCAAAGGGCATGGCGCCGGAATCAAACCAAACATCGGCAACTTCGGAAATTCTTGCCATTTTTTCTCCGCACTCGCGGCATTTTAAATAAACCGAATCAATATAAGGCCTATGCAAATCAACTTCCCCGCCATCGGCATAAGGCCAGTTATCAAAATTAATTTCCCGCGCTTCCGCAAAATCCGGATAAGAAATACTGTCGGCCATTTTTTCGTTTGGAAGATGCCGGAGCGCGCCCTCAAGAACCCACAATGGGTCGCCGTGCCCGACAATCAGGATATTTTTATTGTTATTATTTTCATTCAATAAAGACACGACAGTAAACATCCGCTTTTTGGCGTCGTTTAAATTTTCCCCGCCAATCGGTTTTTTAACAAATTCCTCAATCGGCGAATCAAAAAATTTTTTATGCTCCTTGCCAGGCCGCCAGTTAAAAACTCCGCAATCAAGCTCGGAAAGCTTTTCTTCAACAATTATTTTTTTCTTTAAACCAAGCTCTTTGGCAACAATCTCGCTTGTTTCTTTGGTGCGTAAAAAAGGCGAGCTTATTATAAAATCAATCTTAATCCCGGCTTTCTTCAGTTGCCGGCCGGCTTTCTTAGCCTGCTCTTTCCCTTTTTCAGTAAGATACGAAACCCTGCCCTCTCTTTCAGGGCCGGCCGCAATCATATTTTTTAAATTATGCTCGGCTTCGCCGTGGCGCATCATAAAAAATCTATTTTTATGCCAGCGCCTTTCATTGAGTTCCGCCAAACCGCCGATTGTTTCAAGATGGCCATTATCGCACTTCCAAATCGGAAGCGGCGTGCCCCAATAACGTTCGCGGGACACAGCCCAATCTTTTACTTCTTTAAGCCATTCGCCGAAACGCCCGTCTTTTAAATATTCAGGAATCCAGTTGATTTTTTTATTGGCTGACAACAGCTTTTCACGCAATCGGCTCATTTCAATAAACCAGGACAGCCGACTGAAATAAATCAGAGGCGCGCCGCATCGCCAGCAAAACGGGTATTCATGTTCAATAACACCGCTATCGTAAATTTTATTTTTCTTAATCAAATCAACAATTATTTCCTTGTCCGCTTCTTTGATAAATTTTCCGGCTCCCGGAAAACCGGTTTTGACTTTCCCCTTTTCATCAACGGTAACCGGAATATCGCCAATGCCAATAACGTCTTTCATTAAATTAAAATCGTCTTCGCCAAAAGCCGGAGCTATGTGAACCAGGCCGGTGCCTTCTTGGGTTGAAACGAAATCAGCCCCTAATACGCTATAACATTTGACATTTGACATTTGACATTTGACATTCTTATAGAGCGGCTCATATTTCAAACCGATTAATTTTTTGCCGGAAATTTTTTCAATTGGCTCCACTTTTTCGCCTTCTTTAAATGGCGGAACCGAATAAGACCAATAATATTCGCCTTGAATTTTATATTTTGTATAAGTAAGCTTGGGGTTTACCGCTACGGCGACATTAGCCGGCAAAGTCCAGGGCGTTGTAGTCCAAACCAGCAAAAATTCTTTTCCGCTCAAGGCGGATCCGCCTCTGGCGGAAATTTTGAATTTAACGTATACCGACGGGTCTTTGGTTTTTCTGTAAACTCCGGGCTGACCGAGTTCATGGCTTGAAAGCGGCGTCTGGCAACGCGGGCAGTAAGGCACGATTTTATAAGATTGTTTTAAAAGCCCTTTGTCGTAAATTTTTTTAAAAATCCACCAGAGGCTTTCAAGATAATTATTTTCATAAGTAATATAAGCGTTTTTCAAATCCAACCAGTAACCGATCCGTTCGGTAAGCTGTTCCCATTCCGGCTTATACTTCCAGACCGAAGCTTTGGCTTTTTGGTTAAAAAGACCGATGCCGAATTTCTCAATCTCATTTTTTGATTTAATGCCAAGCTCTTTTTCGGTTGCCAGCTCTATCGGCAAACCGTGAGTATCCCAGCCCGCTCTTCGCGGAACAAAATATCCCCGCATGGATTTATAACGCAAAACCGCGTCTTTAAAAATACGCGCCAGAACATGGTGAATGCCGGGTAAGCCATTAGCGTATGGCGGACCTTCATAAAACCGAAAAATCTTTTGGCCCTTGCGTTGAATAAGCGATTTTTCAAATATTTTATTATCTTGCCAGAATTTTAGGACTTTTTCCTCAATTTCAGGCAAATTAAAAACTTTTAAATTTTTAAGCATCCCTCACCTTTCAAAGATTATTCGCCCTATTTCTCGCTCTTAAAAAACTTGCCATCCTACTGCAAAAAAACAGGGTGTTGTACAAAAGACCTTTCTATTGTTTGTATTGATTGGTAATTTTTATTCATAATTTAATTAAATTTATCTTTGAAAGGTGAGGGATAAAATCATCTTACATCTTTTTGCGCGCTCCAAACTTATTTTACTAGTTTAACCTTTTTTCTAATTTAGTGGGAGTTCCCTGCCTGTAAGGGCGGGGGTGAGAGCAAGATTCAGCGCTATGACGCGTCATAGCGCTGAACAAGCGAAGCTTGAACTGTAAAAAGTACTACGGCTGTAAGGCCGTTGGTATCTAAAAACTAAAACCCCGTTTTCAGACGGGGTAAATTATTTTATCATCTTTGCGCTAACAACCGCTGGAAACTCTGTGACGAATACTATGCGCGCTTTGGAATTCAACCTTGATTTTATTCCCGCAAGACGAACAAATATAACAACATGGGTATTTATGCTCTTTGGAACTATTTTTATGGCACTCGCAAAAACATTCTTCAATATCAGCCAAGCAATCGCCAATGCAATCTTTTCCAACGCAACAATTTAAATCATCAGAATCAGCCACCTCAAACCTCCTTTTATTTACATTTTTTCAAGCAAAGAAATTCCCAAGAGTTCTAATGTATTTTTTAACACAATCAGAACTCCGTTTGCAAGAGCCAGCCGGCTTTGACTTAAATCTTTATTATCCGTAATAACCCGTTCTTTTTCATAGAAATTATGAAAATTTCTGGATAATTCCAAAGCATAACGAACCAAATTATGAACTTGGTAATTTTTAGATATATCTTCAACGATTTCAGGGAATCTAGTTAATTCTCTAATTAATTTGATGTCTTCCGGAGTATTAAGTAATTTCAATTTTAAATTTTGATTTGTATTTTTGATTTTTGATTTTTGATTTTTGATTTTATGTAAGATGCTTAAACATCTTACATAAGCGTACTGGACATAATAAACCGGATTTTTAAGAGAACGTTCCCTGGCAAGCTTAATGTCAAAATCAATATGGGAGCCGGCGGTATGCGCCAAAAAAAAGAAGCGGGCCGCGTCCAAACCAACCTCGTCTATCAGCTTTTCCAAGGTTTCAATATCGCCTTTTCGCTTGGACATTTTCACTTCTTTGCCGCCGCGCACCAACCGCACAAATTGGGCGATTATTATTTCAAACCGTTCTTCTTTCACAGCCAAAGCTTTTAAAGCGAATTTCAGCCGCGGAGCGTAGCCATGATGGTCCGCGCCCCAAATATTGATGGCTTTGTCAAATTTCCGTTTTAAAAATTTATTAATATGGTACGCAAGGTCGGTTAAAAAATAAGTCGGAGCTCCGCCGCTTCTTACCAAAACCCTGTCTTCACTGTCTCCAAAACCAGCGGCTTTAAACCACAAAGCTCCGTCTTGTTCATAAGTTAATTTTTTCTTTTTCAAAAGCTTTAACCCTGCTTCAACTTCCCCGCTCTTAAACAAAGATTCTTCTTCAAAAAAATCGTTGAATTTTATTTTTAATTTTTTCTTTATAAAATCGCTGTTTAATTTCTGGATATGATCCGCCAGCGCGTATCCCGCCTCGCTGGCGCTTAATTTGCCTAATCTTTTCTTAAGGGCTTGGTTTTTTTTAAAATAAAGTTCGCCGACGTAAGGATAAGCGTCTGATTCGCCGATAGCGGTTTTGCCCAGATTTTTTATTTGCTCGCTGACGCGGGCATTATTAACGTAATATTCGGTTTTTACCGCGTAACCGGCGAATCGCAAAATATTCGCCAGAGCATCGCCTAAAAAAGCGCCGCGGCCGTTGCCAATATGAATAGGTCCGGTCGGATTGGCGGAAAGAAACTCCAAAAGAACTTTTGACATCTGACCTTTAACATTTGACTGACCGTAACGTTCTTTTTTAATTAAAATTTCTTTCAGTTCATTCTGCAAAGTCTGCGGAGAAAGCCAAAAATTAATAAAACCGGGCGCGGCTATTTCTATTTTTTCAAAAAAGCCCTGCGGCGCAACAGCCTGAACCGCAACCCTAATCTCTTCAGCTATTTCCAAGGGCGGCTGTTTTCTGATTTTTGCCAACCGCAAAGCAACATTAGTGGAATAATGGCCAAAAACAGCATTTTCCGGCGCAAAAACATCAAAATTAATATCGCTCTTGACAGATTTTTTAATAAGGTCTATAATGGCTTTAAGCATTTTTGAAATTTAAATATTAAAGATTGCGGCGCCGCAAGGTATGATGTCTAGGCGAGGACGCATCTCCTCGAATTTTTCCTCATGGCTGCCGAACCTAAACATCGGGCAGCTGCCGCTATAACTGGGTGCGACAGCCTATTCACTGTCGCGAGTAAATAATAAACCTTTGGCCCAAAATTATACATAGGAGGGTTTCCAATGTAATACGCAGAGCTCCGCTAGTCGGAGCTTTTTCATTTGTTAAATCTCCAGATTCCGGTAATGGCAAAATCCGCAATTTGAGCTTGCCGGCGGTTCCGGCTCGCTTAAAGCTCGTACCGCTTTGTGAAAATTTTCCTTTGCCAAATCCGGATTAGTTTTCACTTCCTCAACCAAAACATTAAACTCCATGGGCTTTTCAACATCCATATGCTTATGATCAAAATACCAGTAAACAAGATAAGCGATATCCTTGGTTTGAATTCCGTTTTCCTTTAAAAACAAAGTGTAAGCGCTCATCTGGTTGATATGGGCAAAATGAGGCTCGGATGGAGGAAAGCCTTTAGTTTTATTGTCCAGAGGAACAACGAAACCACCTTCCAATTCAACGGCGTCGTCAAGCATGCCGTTAAAATAAGCATTAACTTCCTTGTCAAAATAACCGAAAGAGCGGGAACGAAACTTGGAAATCAAAGCCTTACTGCTCAAAAGCCGACCCGGCAACTTGTTTTTCAGCATCGGCGGAGTACCGTCGCCTTTGCGCCAATGGTCAAAATAAACTTTCAAAGTATAATCAACGCCGCTCGGCAAAGTTGAAAAAGGCGTTGCCGGCCGCCTTATTCCCTTATTATAAAGAAGCCAAAAACAGCGCGGACATTCAATATAAAGGCTCAAAGAGGACGGGGAGATTTTTAATATTTTATCGTCTGGCATACCCAGTTAATTCAAAAGCGACTTCTTTTGAGAAGAAATGGCTTTTAGTTTATAACAAGACCTTTGGTTTGTTGCAAAGCTTTGTTTTACAAAAGATGTCATGGTTTTTATCTTATCTTGGATATTGAACAAATATTGGGAATTATTGGTCGGTCTGACTTAATTCAAACCCATCGCTTTTGAATTACCGGACATATTCTGATTTTATACTACCAACAAATAAAAACAATCTGACGAATTACCCACTACAAGATAACTTTGGCAAAATTACTTATGGCTCATACAGAAAAGCTTTCATGCGAGCCATAAGGCTCTACCTGGTGATAAGCTTTTTGTTTGTGTAAATAAAAAAGATTAAGAATATATCAAGGTCGAACAAATTATTAATCAAAAACAAAAAAGCCGATTGTTCGCAATCATACAAATCAAATCAGTTCGTAAAAAATGTGATTTTTATTTAACCTTGTTCACCAGCATTTCCAGAAGATTTTTGACTTCTTCCTGCGCCCCGGCTTCGGTTTTACTGTCAACGAATTTTTGCCACTGGTTCAAAATTTCCTCGTCGCCCAAATTCCTGACGGCAGTCTCCAGCTTCAACCTCGTGTCAAAATTCACTTCGGTTTCCGCCTTGAGGACTTCTTTAATGAAAAGCTTGGAGAACTCTAAAACCTTTTCATTGGTTGTTTGAGTTTGCAAAGCGGCTTGGGTTTGACGAAGCTCTTTGACAACAGAAAAATACTTGACGCCCAAAAAGACATTACCGGCAAGCAGAATCAAGATAATGATTAAAATTGTCTTTGGTTTATTCATAGATTTTTTGCCTGCCCCGTAGTGAACGCGAAGCGTTCTACTTCGGGGATCTCGCCAATCGCTCTCTAATTTTATCACGATAAAAATTATAGAGCAATAAAATTATGACGACTGCCAACAAAATCGTTTTCCAATCAACGATCTTCAGCCACCAGTACTTGGTTTTGAGTTCAATATTGATATGGATGCCGCTGCCTTCTTTAACCTCAAACGGCTTGCCGTCGTAAACAAGATAGCCCGGGGTTTCGGCCTTAAGATAATAGTAGCCCTCGGGCACTAAAAACGAATAAGTACCCCTGACATCGGTAGTTTGCGGATTTTCCTGCTGGTACTCCTTTGCAGGCCACATCTCATATTGCTTGGTTTCGGGATTCAGCCAATAGAGAGAAACAATGGCGCCCGGGATACGGGTCTCTTTGTCGCCGTCCCGCTCGTAAATATACCCTTCGGGGTCAACCACCGTGATTAATCTGATTTCTTTCTTGCCCAGTTCTGGATCATCAAAATCCATTACCGTGATAATCTCGTATTCGCCTTCAATCAAAGGCGCCTGGATTTCCGCGGTATAGATTCCGTCGCCGTCGGGATCGGTATATTCAAACTCCAGCAAAACCAGCTTTTCTTCAACTCTGACTGGCTGATCCTGGGTCTTGGCGAAAACTGGAATAGCAAAAATAACAGATGCCAATAATGAATCGCGCGGAAGTTCCAAAGAAGTCGGCCGGCTCGCCTTTGATTTAAACACCACATAACCCTTGACGCTCTTAACTGGTTTATCGGGTTTTACCACTAATTGCAGGGGTTTGCCGGAAATTGTTTGAATTTTCTGCTGCGGTTCGCCCTTATCGTTAACCGACAAGGCAATATTGAAATCAACCAACTCGCCGCCGGTTTTGGCAAAGACGATTTCCGTCGGCAATTGTTGTTTAACCGCAGGCGAAAGTTTAGCAACAGGAACGCCCTGGGGCAAAGCGAATTTGCCCGGTTCAACCTTTGCCGTCGGCAATCCGACTCTTTCTGTCAACCCGGGCAAAGTCAGTTTTACAGATTTTAGTTTCGCGACATCTGTGATTTTACTGATGCCGACCTCATCAAGTGTTTTCTCAAGTTCTGGAAATTTTTGGGCAAGATTTCTGATTGATTTTGGCAAAGGCGCCAAAACAAATTCTCTGATTGGTTCGGACGGCAGAAGCTGCCATTTGCCTTGAAAGGCCAAGGATGCTTCTTTCGGCACGAAATCTTCAATTGCGATTTGCGGCGGCCCCTCTGGCTGTTTGGGTTTTAGGAAATCTGGCACGAGCGGCTGTAAAACTTTTGGAATTTTTTCCACGATCGGTTTTGTCGGCGGTTTAGTCGGTGGAACTACTTCGGGAGTCGGCAATTTAGCAATCTCTTGAGGAACATACGCAATAGTAGGAGAAGGCGAGGTCCAAACAACGCCGCCGCTTCCGCCGGCACTGGGCGGAATCCTTACGCTCTGCGGCCGCCAATCGGTTACAACTTTGTAATCAACCGCCGCGCAGGAATTAGTCGTTGAACAATTAAAAACAATCCAGCCGGTGTTCTCTCCCCATGCGTATCCCAAAAATTCGCCGGAGGAATTAATGGTTACTCCGCCATAAGTCGGATTGAAATTTATCCAGCCGGTGTTTTCCGACCAAGCATAACCTGACAAAGTTCCCTCGCCGTCATTAGCAACTTTATAGTCAACCGTTCCGCAGCTTGAATCATTTGAGCAATTTAATGAAACCCAGCCGATATTTTCCGCCCACGCATAGCCGGTCAAAGCCGAATCCGCGATATGAACATTGCCTTCTGCAGTGCCGAAATTAAGCCAACCGATGTTCTCTCCCCAGACGTATTTGTTCAATGAATCAACTGTCCCGTCGGTAGTTGAAGCAAAAACAGGACCTTTTAGAAAACCAAAAATACCGCTTAAAAAAAGAAATAAAATATAAAAACAAATTATAGTTCTGAAACTCGAAATTTGAAACATACAATTTGGAACTTGAAACTTAAAACTCAAAGATTTCAAGCTTCAAGATCTAACTGCCTTTCAATTCTTTGTCTTTAAGTTTTCGTGATATGTTTCAAGTTTCATGCTTTAAGTTACGAGAAATAATTAGCGGACGCACCGCACAGGGTTGCTAATGGTCTTCGCACTGAAGTTGGTGAAGCCGCTAGACAACCAGACGTACCACGCGTTGGTGGTATTGTCGGACCTAGTCGTGGCTGACCAGTAGTTGCGATTAACGCCCTCTAAATTACCCCAAGAGCCATCAATATACGCCTGCATTAACTGTTTTTGGTGAGGCAGAGACCAGCCGGTTTGGCCATGGGCGCCGGCCGAGCAAAGCTGGGATGCGGTTGAAGAAGCATTATTCGCTGCAGAATTATCCCAGCTATATGTTAAGGGCGTTGCATCGGAGAAAGAAGCGCAGCCCGAACCATTGCAAGGCATACTCCAAATCAAGCCAGTTGAATCGTCTCTGGCGTCGGCTGAAGCAAGTCCGGTGCCGCAGTAACTGTTGCCGGCCGCGCAAGCAGTCCACCCTTTTGAATAGGTGTCAGACGGCCTAGTACCATTATTGTTATAATCATCCACTCCGCCGTTTGCTTGTGAGCCGCCCGGAAAGGTACTGTCCGTATTTGTCCCATTGAAAAGACTCGCCAAAAGCGTGCCGGCTGTTCCGCACCAAGTATTGCCAACACCTAAGTAGGCGGCGGTTACCGATAAAGTGCCCGAGGAATTATTGGAAGTGTCATTATTGCAAAGATTTGAAAGCGTTGGAAAATCCAGCGTGGCGGTTTGTCTGGTGCCGTCCGATTGCCACCACTCCACCGCGCCGTTAGAACTGCTTATATTGTTTCCGCTTGCCGCTAAATCAGTTGTGGTGGTGGCGTTTGGCAAAGTGGAAGTAGCCGAGGGATATGCGCCGGTCAATGAAACGCCGAAAGTTGTTCCGCTTTTTACTACACCGACAGACAGATTAGATGCATTGTATGTGCCTGCCGCATCGGCGGTGGTCAAAACTTTTGTTATATCATCAGACCCATAAGTCCAGCCGGTACCGCCATAAGTGCCGGTTGATGACACTCCAAAAGCCACGCCGGAACGAACATTTGCCACTGTAAGCAAGGTGGCGTTGTATGTTCCGCCGGCCGTGGTCAGAACTTTTGCCGCATCGCTTGAACCATAGGTGAAACCGCCGGGCATATGCTGGGCAATGTATTTCACCATCTGGGTTACATTGCCGGACATATCGGCGGTGGTTGAGGTATTATCAGTGGTGCCGGCGATTTTATCCCACAATTCCTGCAAACTACGCATTGTCGCCGCCGGACTAGCCGAAGGCGTTAATGAACCGGCTTGAACAATTCCGTAAATCATCAAAACGGAAATCATCACTGTTAATCCCCCCTTGAGCACACCTCCGAAAAAACGAGCCCAAGTAGTAGAACGCTTCGCGTTCACTACGGGGTAAAAATGTTTCTGCCAAAACGATCTTCTCGTCCTGATATTAAAAGTTCTGTGCCGGCCAGAATAAATATCGTTAATTTGCCATTGTTTTTTTCTTTTTAACATATTTTTATCCTTATTTGAAACTTTATGACTTGAAATCTTTCGACTACAATTTCAAGCTTTGAGTTTCAAATCAAGTTGATTTTAATTACTCAACCTTATTGTTTATATTATAGCACAATAAAAATCCGGTGTTGTCGAGAATCACCTATACTATATTGGACTCATAGTTGGATTGAAAAATACTTTCATTATTTATATTTAAAAAACAAAAAGCCCATCTTTTACAGGCATTATTTTTAATATTTTCAAGTTTCATTTTATTTAATGCTATGCCATAGCGCTCAATAATGATGTTTTTAAAAGTTATCGAACAATGCCGTCAAATGCGCTGGACGATTACAAAAACTTGCAAAATATAATGCATGTGTAATAAGATAACAAAAGAGAATTTTTAATAACTTTTATATTAAGGGGGGGTAGATGAAAATTTTTTTAGGTTTGTTGATTATTTTTAATAGCTTTTTCCTTTTTGGTTGTATGACGGTTTCGCATGTTGTTCCTGAACCGCCTGGAATTGAAAATATAACTCTTCAAATTGTAAAAAATGTGAGCGTTAATATTCCTTTGCCAAGAAAACTGCCGTACTACAAAACTAAATCAGAGAATGAAGATGCTTACAATCTTTATGAACAAGATGCGATTTTTTGGGAATATTCAAACTATACAACAGTTGATTTTAATCAAGATGGCCGCATTGATTACTACGTTTACACTACAGCTGTTTTTGGTCCAAAACGAACTGACTTAACGCTACATATAGAGTGGAACAAAGTTGAGCTAACTCCCGAAGAAAGAGCCTCTGTTGAAAAAAGAAATATTATAACCCTCGGCGGCATTGAAGGCAGAGATTATGCGCCTTTATCTTATGATTTTGCCGCCCAAGATTTATATTATTATCTAAGCATGGAAGATCAAAAAACATTATTAATGCGAAGTTATTACAGACTTTGGGAAGAAGCTGTCGTTGGCGGTAATTGGGATAAAGTTGATCAGTCAATATTTGAAAAAACACTTATTGAAAATTGTAAAAAATAAGTCGCAAAATTAAAGGGCTTCCGTTTTCGGAGCTCTATTTTTTTATTATTATTTCTCCTCAAAATACCTCATTACTCTACAACAAGGATGAACGCGGCATAAAAATTAAAACAAAAAGCTGCTAATATTTAGCGGCTATAATACAATAATAATTTTGTCTTACTATCTATAAGCTCTCAAGCATCTTTGATGTTCTAAAAACAAAAAGCTCCGCGGACCGGAGCTAAATTCCATTAACTAAGATTTTGGTATTCTGACAATATTATCTGCGATGCCTCCTTTTTAAGAATTTTTTGCGATTCTTATTTTTAAATTCCGGCAAATACGCGTCGCAATCTTTACCGCACTTAACGCAAACAAAACTCATTGTGCAAACTTCTTGGCCGCCCTCAAAATCCGGAATACCTTCAATCTTTACTTCCGCCTTGCAACATTTAGACTTATATTTATTAATTTCCTGCTTCTTTTTCATTTTGTCCTCCTTTCTTTAAAAGAATTTGATTTTTTCCAAAATCTTCTCCGCTTCATTATAAAAAGCGATTCCGCCTAATACGAGCATAATTATATTGAGTAAAAAAAGAGTCCAGCCAAGCTCAAAAATATCAAAAATAGCAAACAGCGCCAAACTATGAAAAATTAAAATAATCCCAAAAACCAGCCAAACAAAATCCGGTTCCGATTCTATGTCTTTTTCTTTAACCATTTCATTTCCTTTCATTATTTATCCTTTCTTAATTTAAATAACAGTTAAATGTTTATTATGCTTTTACCGACAATGAAAATTCCTGCTCAAGCGAAAATTCGCGCCAAATTATCTGGTCTTGGTTTTGGACAACTTCCCAGATTTTTCTGAAGCCGAATGGGTAGAAAATTTTTAAAGAATGAGGCGCATAAGATGCCTCTGAATACCAAACCGGCTTAAACCCGTTTTCAACTGAAAAACCGGCTTCATAGATGGACAGTTCGTTAATATTCCTCGGTTGATAACCAAGATTAAACAGTTCAGCTAATAGCCAGCTAACCGCATAATCACAGCCATCAAGATTAATACGGCTGGCTTTATTGGCATCAGCGCAATCACTGCAATATGCCTTACCACCAAAATAAGCTTGGCCAACCGGTTTATTATTGGCAAAAGCCACTTGATGACCAACCTTATCCGACTGACCGCCTGTTCCATAATTCACATAAGCGCAAATGCCATAAGTGATTTTCGCGCAAATATTTTCATCTTCAGGAAACGCCGCTTTCCAGCATTGCATATATTTATAATTCTGAAAAATCGGCATTCTATCAATATACTCCGCCAGTTTTTCCAGACCTTGCCCGTCAGTTAATATATGCCGAACAAGATCGCCCTTATTCATAGATTTATACGAGCCCAAAGGCAATCCCCCATTCAGCTTTAATTGATTAATAAAATAAAAAATAGCCTGTTTCGGATACTGAAAAACCCAAGAATGATTGTTCATTGCCTCTCCTTTCTTTGTTTTGTTTGAAAATGCTAATCTAAAATTAACCATGCAAATTATAACTGTCAATAAGCGGGCTCGTTTTGATTATGAAATTCTGGAGACATATGAAGCGGGCATTGAGCTAAAAGGTTTTGAAGTTAAATCCGTTAAAAACGGCAGAATTGGCATTGCCGGCTCTTATGTTGTTATCAGAAATAACGAAGCGGCCCTTATCAACGCCGACATACCGGCATACCAGCCGAAAAATACTCCTCTTGGTTATGATTCTAAAAGAACCCGCCGGCTTTTACTCCACAAGGAAGAAATTAAATCCCTGACCGGCAGAATACAGGAAAAAGGCTTGACTTTACTGCCTCTTAAAGTTTATATTAAAAAAGGCCGCGTAAAGCTGGAAATTGGTTTAGGTAAAAGCCGGAAAAAAGCAGATAAACGGCAAATTATTCATCAAAGAGAAGCGCGACAAAAAATCAGAAGCGCTCTCCGCGGAAGGGAATGATCGGTTTCGACAAAGATCTTTTCAAAAAAACGGCAAGCCGAGCGTTAACTCGTAAAACTGACAAAAACACATAACTGCCAACAGAAATGTTGCTTTTGCCCCGGCTTTTGCATAAATCGCCGGAGCCATCAGTCCTTGACGCCTGATAAAGGAAAAACTGGTGTTATAATCAGGACCGTCCCGCTGAAAATGTTTTGCGCAAGCGGGATTAAATCAGCGAAACAAAACTGTCCCGCAAAACGGAACTAAGCTTGTAGAAGTCTTTTGAACAATTTTTGGACTCGGGTTCAATTCCCGACATTTCCACTACAAAAACTATGAACCACCCTTGCGGCGGTTCATAATTTTTGATAATGTATCTATGTCGGGAAAACGCAGTTTTCCCGTGTCGGAAGGCAGCCCGAGCTTGTCGAGGGCGTCGGAAAACCAAGGGTTTCCGAGCGGTTTAATAGCGAAGCGTCCCGACATTTCCACATTTCCATCTCGCAATAAACATTACGAATATTCAGCAATACCCAATCAACAACCAAATAAAAGCCAAAGAGCTGAGAGTTATTGATGACAGCGGCGAAAATCTCGGCGTAATAACGCTGGAACAGGCGCTTGATTTAGCCAAAGAAAAAAATCTTGACTTGATTGAAATCGCGCCGGGCGCCAAGCCGCCGGTAGCTCGCATAATAAGCTATGATAAATTCCGTTATCAGAAAGAAAAAGAGTTAAAAAAACAGCGCCAAGGACAAAAAACAATTGAACTGAAGCATATCAGAATAAGCGCGCGAGCCGGCCGAAACGACCTTGAAATAAAAATTCGTCAGCTTGAAGAATTTCTGGAAGAAAACCATAAAGTGGAAATCCAGCTTTTTTTAAAAGGACGGGAAAAAGGCAACAAAGAATGGGCATTATTTAAACTTCAGGAATTTTTAAAAATGATAAATAAAAATTATGAAATCACAATGGAGCCAAGGTTTATCGGCAGAGGTTATGTTGTTCAGATAATAAAAAAATAAAATTTACCAATGGCGCAAAAAAGTTTCACTACAAGAATAAAAATAACGAAAACCGGAAAAGTCAGGCGAAGAGCTATGGCTCAGGATCATTTTCGCGCGAAAAAATCCTCGCGCCAGCTAAAACGGATAAAACAACAGCGCTCTATTGCATTAAAAAAGAAAACAATAGTAAGATACCTTTAAACTATGAGCCGAGTAAAGCGGGGAAAAATCGCGCATAAAAAACGGGAGAAACTCCTTAAATATACAAAGGGTTTTCGTTGGGGCAGAAAATCAAAAGAGCGAGCTGCCAAGGAAGCCCTGCTTCACGCCTGGACGCACGCTTTCCGAGGCCGCAAAGAAAAAAAACGGAATTACCGCCGTCTTTTCACCGTTAAAATAAACGCCGCCAGCCGCGAAAATGAATTAAGTTACAGCAAATTCGCCGCGGCCTTAAAAAAGAAGAATATTAAACTGGACAGGAAAATCCTGGCGGACATCGCCGAAAACCATCCAACAGTTTTCAAAAAAATAGCGGAATTCGTGAAATAAAAAACCGCGCAACAAGGCGCGGTTTATTATAATTTTAGATCCCTGTTTTTCCTCCGAAAGACCGGGAAACGTCATTATCGGAGACTTGGCTGTCCAATAAAAGTTGGATAAACCCGCCAAGCGGCCTTCCAACAGCTGAACTAATAATATAAAATTATAAATGAACTTATGATAGCGCGTGAGCTAATCTTTTTGCGGTCTCCTGGTGCCGCCGAAGAAATTTTTAAGCCCTGACGGATTGCCGGGCGCGCCGACCAGTTTTTTCGTTAGCTCACGGTAATAATTTGCCCGTTTCGTTTCTAGATCTGAGCTTTTTTGCTCTATCCTGTTCAATCTAGTGGGCATTGTTTATATTAGCAAACAATGGAAAATTTGTCAAGTTTTGAAAAACCTTATAATTCAAAGGAGATTGAGTCTAAAATATATCAAATTTGGGAAAAATCCGGCTATTTTAATCCGGATAACCTGCCTGCGACCAAAAATCCAGAGGCTAAAAGCTTCTGTATTATGATGCCACCGCCGAATGTCACCGGCACCCTGCATATGGGGCACGCCCTTGGAATGACCCTGGAAGATATTATGATCCGCTATCACCGGATGAAAGGCGACAAAACGCTCTGGCTACCGGGCACTGACCACGCCGCCATCGCCACCCAAGCCAAAGTTGAAAAAGAAATTTATAAAAAAGAGAACAAAACAAGATACGACCTTGGCCGGGAGGAATTTCTCAAGCGGGTGGAAGAATTCGCCAAAACCAGCCATGATGCCATCATCGGGCAAATCAAAGCTATGGGCGCTTCCTGCGATTTCAGCCGCGAAGCTTTCACTTTGGACGAAAAAAGAAGCCTGGCGGTCCGGACAATGTTTAAAAAAATGCACGATGACGGCCTGATTTACCGCGGCAACAGAATCGTCAACTGGGACCCGAAAGGAGGAACAACGATTTCCGATGATGAAATAGTGTACGAAGAAAGAGAAACTAAGCTTTACACTTTCCGGTATTCAAAAGATTTCCCGATTCCGATTGCCACCACCCGGCCGGAAACCAAGCTCGGCGATACGGCGGTGGCCGTTAACCCGAAAGACAAACGTTATAAAAATTACATCAACAAAGAATATGATGCTGATTTCGCCGGCGCAAAACTTCATATTAAAATAATCGCCGATGAAGCTATTGACCCCGCGTTCGGCACCGGCGCCGTCGGGGTCACGCCCGCCCACAGCGTCATTGACTCGGAAATCGCCCAAAAACACGGCCTGCCAATGATTCAGGTTATTGATGAACGGGCGAGAATAACCGCCGGAAAATTCGCGGGCAAAAAAATCAACGAAGCAAGGGAATTGATCGTCAACGAATTGAAAGAAAACGGCCTTCTGGAAAAAGAAGAAATAATCATCCACAATATCGCCACCGCCGAACGAACCGGCGGCGTAATTGAACCGCTGCCAAAACTGCAGTGGTTCGTCAAAACCGCGCCGCTAAAAGACCTGATGCGCAAGCCGGTTGAAACCGGACAAATAAAAATCATCCCCGATTATTTCACCAAAACTTATTTTCACTGGGTAGACAACCTTCGGGACTGGTGCATTTCCCGCCAGATTTGGTACGGGCACCGGATTCCGGTCTGGTACCATGAATCCAAATGCGTTCCAATTCCCGGCAGGGAAAACGAAACAAGCCAATGCGAAGAAATATCCGTCGGCGAAGAAAAAAATAATTGCGGCCATTGCGGCGCCAAATTTATCCAGGATGAGGACACTTTAGACACCTGGTTTTCTTCGGCGCTTTGGACTTTTTCAACTTTAGGCTGGCCGTCCGAAAACGAACAATTAAAGATTTACCATCCTACGGATGTTTTGGAAACCGGTTATGAAATACTTTTTTTCTGGGTTGCCAGGATGGTTATGATGGCCGGCTACGCGCTCGGCCAAATTCCATTTCGCTCGGTGTATCTTCACGGCACTGTCCGCGACAGCCAGGGAAGAAAAATGTCAAAATCTCTCGGCAATATAATTGACCCGCTTGATATTGCCGGAAAATACGGCACCGATGCCATGCGCATGGCCTTAATATCCGGCGCCGGCCCGGGCACCGATATGAAAATATCAGAGGAAAAAATCAAGGGATATAAAAATTTCGCGAATAAAATCTGGAATATCGCGCGCTTTGTCCTTGAAAACTCAAAAAATGCCGAGGGCGATGTTTCGGAAAAAAAAGACAAGGAACTACTAAAGGAATTTGAAGAGCTTAAAAATAATATTACTACGGATATTGAGGAATTCCGGTTTTCTCAAGCCGGCGAAAAAATTTACCATTACATATGGCACCGCTTCGCCGACATTATCATTGAAGAAAGCAAACCTGTTTTAAAAGAAAACAGAACAGCTAAAACTTCAAAACAAATTTTACTTCAAAAAATCCTGATGGGAAGCATAAAACTTCTCCACCCTTTTATGCCGTTTATCACCGAAGAAATTTACCAACAGCTGCCGATTGCGGACAAAAAACTCCTGATGATTGAAAAATGGTAAGGGCTTTCTCTAACCGAGCACATAAAGCTTTATGTGCTCGGTTAGTCAGAAAACCTTATCCCTCACCTTAACGGCAAAAACAAGGAAAACAGATTTAAATAAAGCCGAAGGCGATTCGCTAATTTAAACTGTGTTTTTTAATTAAAACATTACAGCTAAGGTGAGGGATTAAGGGTTTAATATTGTAAAATTAATATAATATAAAGATGAATTTACTGACAATTATTTTGGGATTTTTGCCGGGCCTGGCCTGGCTATTCTTTTTTCTCCAGGAAGATTCGGCGCATCCGGAACCTAAACGGCTGATTATTTATACTTTTTTAATCGCGGGCTTGATTACCATTCCGGCGCTCGCGACTGAATTTGTATTTGAAGACTTAATAACCAATTTAAATTGGCAAAGCAAAGTAACGATTGTTTTTTTCGGACTGGCCACCATTGAAGAGTTTTTCAAGTTCACGGCGGTTTATCTTTTTATCAGACGCAACCGTGAATTCAATGAACCTTTGGACGCGATGGTATACATGATTACCGGCGCCTTGGGATTCGCTACCGTTGAAAATATCGCTGTTCTCGGAAACGTATTCAATAACGCGCCGCTGGGTTTTTTTCTAGAAACAAGCATTAAAACCCTGTCGCTGCGCTTTATAGGTGCCACTCTTCTCCACGCCCTGGCTTCGGCGATTATCGGATATTATTGGGCTGTCGGGCTTTTAATAAAAAAAGAAAAAATGCATATTTGGGGCGGTTTAATAGTGGCTATTTTAACGCACAGCGCTTTTAATCTTTTGATTATGCGGTTTGAAAATGTCAGCCTTTTTTATCCAAGCTTATTTCTTATGGTTATCGCTTTCTTTATTTTTGCCGATTTTGAAAAAATTAAGAAACGGGAGGAAAAAAACGGGGAAATTTAAAGTTCGCTATTATAAATACGAATGCTATAATATAAATATAGTAATTATATGGAACCTGACGAGAAAAAATTTTTTGAAGATTTAACAAAGGAAAGCTTTAACGAGCCCGCGCCTTTGCTTTTTAAACCGGAATTAATTAAAGCTTCCGGCATCAAAACTAATCCAATAAAAGAAAAAACTGATGAAGACGCGTTGGAGAATTTAATGGAAATGGAAGGCGAAGGCCAGCTGACGGTTGATGTTTTCCAAAACGAGAATGAAATTATCATCCAATCAACAATTGCCGGAGTTAACCAGGAAGATCTGGAAATAAACATCAACGCCGAATCCGTAAGCATCAGCGGCCAGCGGCACCGCGAAGAAAAAATCAGCGAAAAAGATTATTTCTACCAGGAATGTTTCTGGGGCAGATTTTCCCGTTCAGTGATATTGCCGCAGGAGATAGACCCGGAACATTCAACCGCCCAGCTTAAAAACGGCGTTCTCACCATCCGCCTGCCTAAAGTTAACAGAGAAAAAACTAAAAAAATAAAAGTTAAATTTGATTAGCGAGATTCGGGCTTAAAGCCTTAATTTTATTTATGCCCCCTGAAGGAATCGGACCTTCATCAACGCCTTAGAAGAGCGTTGCTTTATCCATTAAGCTAAGGGGGCGTGTATATAACAATTAAAAACTAGACAATCCGGCTGATTATTAAACCGATGAAATAAGCGATTGAAGCGGCAATACCGCCGACAAAAAGCATCTCCAGGCCAGATACCAGCCAATGCTTGCCCGTCACCAGATATCTTAAAGCTCCAACCATAAATAATGCAAGACCGGTTGCGACCGCGGAAACCTTAAAAATATCCGCGCCCGGGAAAAATATAAAAGGAGCTAACGGCAAAAATCCGGCTACAACAAAAGCCAAAAATGTAAAATAAGCCGAACGGAGACTGTTTTTTTGGTCAGGATTGAAACCCAACTCATAACGCATCATAAAATTAAGCCAGAACGGTTTATTTTTCTTGATCAGCTCGCTCATAATCTGCGAATCTTGAATATTATAGCCATGCTCTAAGAAAATATCCCTTACTTCTTTTTGCTCCTGGCCGGGCATCTGCGCCACTTCTTGCTCCTCCGATAAATATTCCTTTTCCATCAGCTGGCGCTCCGACCTTGAACCAAGATAATTACTGGCCGCCATTGAAAAACCGTCAGCCGCGAGATTCGCCAGCCCTAAAATAATAACCGCGCCGGAATCCAAAGACGCTCCGGCAACTCCGGCCACTACCGCAAATGTCGTTATAATGCCGTCATTGGCGCCATAAACAATATCCCTGATAAAAGAACTGACGCCGTTAACATGCTGTTGGTTTTCCTTTCTCATTAAAATAAATTATACAATTTACCGAAAGCTTTAAAAAGCCGGTTTTAAATATTACAATTATTAATATGAAACTTTTAACCGTCGCGGATTTAAATGTTGCCTTTGACGGCTTTTCCGTTATTGAAAACTTATCCTTTGAAGTTGAAAAAGGCGAAACCCTGGCTATTGTAGGGCCGAACGGTTCCGGTAAAACAACCCTGTTTCGGGCATTACTCGGCGTTATTCCTTTCAGCGGCCGGATAGAATGGAACAAAAACGCAAGCATAGGCTATGTTCCGCAAAGACTGGATATTGACCGCCAACTGCCAATGACAGTTAACGATTTTCTAATTGCCAAAGCCATTATCAGCAGTTTAAAACAAGACTCAATAAAAAAAATTTGCGATGCCGTAAAAATCCCCGACGGCTTGCTTAAGAAAAACATCGGCCAGATTTCTTCCGGCCAGTTCCAAAGAGCAATGATTGCTTTTGCACTTCTTGGCGACCCGAATATCCTGCTTTTTGACGAACCGACCGCCAGCGTGGATATCGCCGGAGAAGAAGAGCTATATGAAACTCTGCACCGCCTGCAGGACCAACGCGGCCTTACTTTAATTCTTATTTCTCACGACTTGCATTTGGTTTACCGCCATGCCGCCAAAGTGCTCTGCCTTAATAAAAGAAAAATATGCTACGGCGAACCGATCAAAGCCCTGACGCCGGAAAACTTGGAAAAAATTTACGGCCGCCACCCGGCGCTTTTTCATCATATTCATAACAATGATAAATGAATTATTATTAACGCTTTTACTTTCCGGAGCTATAGCTTTAACAAGCGGTTTAGTCGGGGCTTTTGCCCTAATGCGCCGCATGGCTCTTGCCGCGGACCCGATGTCTCATATCGCTCTGCCGGGCATAGGCCTGGCTTTTATCTTTCAAATAAATCCTGTAATTGGGGGAGCGGCAACGTTGGCTATCGGGGCATTTTTAATCTGGCTGATTGAAGAAAAAACCAAAATCAATATTGAAGCCGTTATCGGCGTTATCTTTGCCGCGGCCCTTGCCATCGGAACGATTATAACGCCCCAAGAAGAACTTATTGAAGCTCTTTTTGGAACATTAACTTCTCCATCCGGCGCCGAACTAATTATCGGTTTATCAATAAGCGCCGCCATAGCGCTATTTATCTTAAAATACCGGCATCATATCGCCATTAATTTAATATCAAAAGAATTGGCTATTGCTTCAGGCATTAAAACTCAATGGCTTAATTTTATGTTCTTGATGGTTTTCGCGGCAAGTATTATCTTGGGCTTGAAATTTTTGGGCGCACTGCTAATGGGCTCACTGATTATTATTCCGGCGGCTTTAGCGCGTAATATAAGCTGGAATTTTAACTCTTTTCTGGCTATATCAGCCGTCACATCTTTTTTTTCAATGATAACTGGCGTCCTAGCAAGCCTGTATTTTAATTGGCAGCTTGGCCCGTCGGTTATCACCATAGCTTCCATATTATTTTTAATAACCTTGGTTAAAAGATATAATTAAAGGCTTGCTCTGAATCTTCAATCCGCCACCTGGCGGATTGAAGATTCAGTTAGCAAACCTTACCGAGCACATAATTTTTATGTTCAAAGAGCATAAAAGTAAAAATCCTGAACTTCTGTATTATGAAGCTTATAAATCAGAAAAAGATGCTAGAATTAGAGAATTAAAGCTTAAACAAAGAGGTCAAACAATCAGAAGATTAAAGGAA
>JACPKE010000047.1 GCA_016187205.1 Candidatus Brennerbacteria bacterium
ATTGAAACTGAATTAATTGACGTCAGAGATTATCGTTTACCGGCCACTGATAATACGGAAACTTCGGAAATGGCAAAAAAATTCGCTGAAAAAATTTCCCGCGCCGATGGTTTTATAATAGTGGCGCCGGAATATAACCATAGCTATCCCGGAGAATTGAAAATGACGCTGGATATGGTTTTTGAGCAATACGCAAGAAAACCTGTTGCGATTTGCGGCGTTTCAGCCGGAGGACTTGGCGGAGCAAGAATGGTTGAGCAGTTGCGTTTGGTGGCGATTGAATTTCATATGGTTCCGATTCATAACGCTGTTTATTTTTCTTCGGTTAAAAACCTTTTTGACGAGAACGGCATTATAAAAGACCAGTCATATATGTTAAAAGTCCAAAAACTTCTTGACGAGCTGGTTTGGTACGCAAACGCGTTGAAAGAAGCAAGAAAATTTGAGCCAGTTTTGAGATGAAACCGGCGAATGAAAAAGTACAAAAATTTGACACCGGTGGTTCTGAAGTTATAATAAAATTATGAAAAATTACCGATTTTCAATTATTATAGAGCACGATAAACACGGTTATTTTGTGTTTTGTCCGGAATTGCAGGGCTGTTATACTCAAGGAGATTCTTATGAAGAAGCTTTAAAAAATATTAAAGACGCTATTCGTTTGCATTTACAAGATAGATTAGAAAGCAAAGAAGAACTGCTAAAAAGAGATTCGATAAGTTTGTCTACGGTTGAGGTTGCTGTATAAATTTTATGCCGTCATTGCCCAGATTAACTGCTAAAGAAATTATTGCTGCGCTGGAAAAGCTCGGTTTTATTTTAATAAGGCAGAGCGGCAGCCATAAAATTTATAAAAATTTGAATAGTCGTCGAGTAACAGTGCCGTTTCACGGAAATAAAATTTTACACCCCAAAGTTTTAAAAAGTATTTTACGAGATGCGGAAATTGATATAGCGGCATTAAAAGATTTGCTTTAAAATTTGAGCCAGAAAACTAAAAACCGCTTATAAGCGGTTTTTAGTTTTTATTAAATTTCTTATTGAACAGCCGCAAAAGCGTTCACCAAACCCCAACCGAATAAATTATCAAATCCTGTTGTTCCAAGGTCAACCGCCGTATCTTGAAGTTTTTGTTTTACTTCCGCTGGATCCCATTGACCGTTAAAATTTGCGTCATAAGTTCCAACCGGCGCGCTTATAACCAAGGCGGCTGTTCCGGCAACGTGCGGACTTGCCATTGAAGTCCCGGATAAAGTTGCGTAGTTATTTCCTTTATAGGTGGACAGAATAGAAACTCCGGGAGCGGCTAAATCAACTTCCGGGCCGCGGCTTGAAAAACTCGCAATGTTATTGTTGATGTCGGTGGCCGAAACCGCAATAACTTCCGGATAAGCCGCCGGGAAATTAACAGCTCCGCCGTTATTGCCCGCGGCCGCCACCATCACCATTCCGTTGTTGTAAGCGGTAATGATAGCGTCGTGAAAGCTTTGGACATTTGAAGTTGTTCCCAAGCTCATATTCGCTATTTTGATGTTGTTAGCTGATGCCCATTGGATTCCTTCAATAATATCGGATAAAAATCCCGAACCATTTCGATTTAAGACTTTTATAGCATATAGGTCTACGGCAGGTCCGGTTCCGATTACCCCGATAGTATTATTAAGAGCCGCCACTATACCCGCGACATGAGAACCATGGCCGTTATCATCATTCCAGCTTTTTGCCGGATTAATCGTGTTAATTCCTCCTTTGATATTAGCCGTCAAATCCGAGTGGTCTTTTGAAATGCCCGTGTCAATAATTCCGATTTTAATCAGGTCAGCCGTATTGCCGGAAGGCCAGACTAATTCGGCGTCAATCCGGTCAATGCCCCAAGGCAAAGTTTGAGCTAAAATTGTCGCCTCATTATTGTTTTTTCCGCTAGCTAAAGCGAATACTTCAACATCGTCGTCAATTCTTAATACACCGGGATGTTCTTCAATGGCTTTTTCTGAAGCTTTGTCCGGTAGCCAGACAGCCGAACCGTTTACCAGCGATAAATCCTTGAATTTTACGCCGCCGTGTTTGGAAATCAATTCGTCTTTGGCTTGCTCATTTAAAGCGCCGGAGAAAACAACGATTTTACGGCCGCCGCCGCGTTCAGCGTTTATTAAAACCGGCGCCATTAAAAACACCAATACCGACCCGAAAATTTTTTGCGTTAATTTATTATTCATACTTTATTTATTTAATTTTATAATTTTGCGACTTTTTATATTAACTTTTGATTAAATTATACTCCTATTCCATAAGTTTGTCAAAAACCTCTTCGCGAATAGCATCATCGCCAAATCGTTCTTTTATTCCATTGATATATTTTTTAATCTGGTTCTCATAATATCTGTATTCCGGAGTTTCGTTTTTGCCGATATCTTTAAGGGCTTTTAAAAGAAGAGTTTCAAGATAAACCCCGTCAACCGAATTCTTTAAAACTTCTCTGGCAAGCTCAAAATTTCCGTTTTTCAGCATTTTTTTAGTAACGCCCAGGACTTCGCGGTAAGGATTATTGTTAATCGGGGATTGGGTTAAAAAATCAACGGAGCTGTAAATAAATTCATCTTTCCCGTCTGAATAACGGGTAAATTTAACGGAATAAATGTTGTCATCATCCTTTTTAATCCGGCTTTCACCTTTATCCTTAAGCGTTATTGACATCATATTTACTTTTATTTTTTCACCGGTTTTTTCTTCGGTTTCGCCGACCGTAATATAAGCTTCGCCGTCGTAATAATGCGTATCGCGGCCGTCTTTATTTTTTATTTCTTTGCTTTCGTTGATTTTCATTCCTTCAGTTTTTACAGATTCAATTTTCTGGCCTTGTTTTTGAAATTCAGCGTAAGCTTCACCTGGTTTTACCGCTTCAATGCCCGCGCCTAAAGCGCCAATTGCCGTTGTAAAAGCAATGGCGCGTTTATAATCACTGATTTTTTCCATCAGTTTTTCAATCCGTCCTTTTTCGTTTTCTTTATTTTCAAGAGCTGTTTCCTGGACAAACGATTTTTCTTCGGCATTTTCCATTGGTAATTTTTCCATTATTCTTTGAATTTACATTAAAATTAAAATTGCCACAATATCATGTCTTTTTTGACAAACAAAAGCCGCTGTTCAGTTAAAACAGCGGCAAATTTTTTATTTAAAAAATTAAACTACCAAACTTCCCAAATCGGTTCGCGGCCTTCAAAACAGCCAAAGCAGAAATGATTGGGATTTCCCCGAAATTCTTTTATAGCGTTTTTCAGGTCGTCAATAGTCAGATAAGCCAGGAAATCAGCTCCAATTTCTTTACGAATTGCTTCAATATCAGGATTTTTTTCATTATCCAGATATTTAGCGGCAATTAGGTTTTCATTATGGCCAATGCCTTTTTCACAGGGACCGATAATAGGCGGAGAGCTTACCAACATTTTAACGTCAGCCGCTCCGTTGGCTTTTAAACCTTTGATAAGTTTTCTGGAAGCGTTGCCTCTAACTATTGAATCTTCCATAAGCAAAATTCGTTTTCCTTCAATCATTCTTTTGATCATGCTTATTTTATCTCTAGTAGCTTCAACACGGCTGTTCTGGTCGGCTTGCGTAAAACTTTTTAGAACGGTTGTGTGATGCCTTACTAAAGCCCCATCAGGCGGTTTTTTCAAAAATTTGCAAAATCCATCCGCAAAATATTTAGCGGAATCGGGCACAGGCACAATAATATCTTCTTCTTTAACGAGATAACCATAACGTTGAGCCGCTATCTTGCCAAGCGTTTCCCTGAATTCAGCGACCGGTATATTAAATACCGTTGAAGATGGAAAAGAAAAATAAATATTTTCAAAAACACAATGATGCAGTTTATTGACGCCGTTTTCTAATAATTTTTGCGATTCAAGTCCTTGTTTGGAAATTATCAGCATTTCGCCGGGTTCAATTTCTCTGATAAATTTCGCGTTAATAATTTCAAAAGCGCAATCTTCCGAAGCTATAAAATATTCATTATTTTTATATTCATTATTTGAGGTTCCGAGAGCAAGCGGCCGGTTGCCTGAAGGGTCGCGAGCCGCGATTAATTTAATGTTCTGCCCGTTTTTGACCAGCATTAATAAAGCATAAGTGCCGCGATAATCAGCCAGGCCTAATTTTATCGCTTCAATAATATCTTCTTTGCCGGCAATAGCTATATATTTAAGTATGAATTCAGAATCCGAGTCGGTTGAAAAATCGCTATTATATTCATTTAAGTCTTGGCGCATTTCTTCAAAATTCGGGGTGTCGCCGTTATGAGCCAGCCAAATTTCATTCTGGCCTATTTTTCTGTACAGCGGTTGAGCGTTTTTAATTGACGGGCCTCCTTCGGTGCTGTATCGCAAATGTCCTATTGCCGCGAGGAAATTATCTTCTTTTTTATAATGAGAAAAGGTTTTCATAAATAATGTGGAAAGCGCCGATACCGGTCCGAAGGGTTCGGATTTTTCATAAAAAACATCGCCATTTTCTTTTGTCAGAACTATTCCAGCGTTTTGCTCGCCTCTGTAATTAAGCGCAGTCATCATTTTAGACATAACGTTTAAAGGCATATCCGGTCCGAACATTCCCACGATTCCGCACATAATATCTCCTTATTATTGGCATTATTTGGTTGATAAAAGTTCCGGTTAAAGGGTAGCAAAAATACCGTTAATAGTCCAGAATAGGATGAGATTATACCTATCTGAACTTGTGCAAACTTTACGAGGCCGAGCCTCGTAAAGTTTGACAAATTCTATCAATTTGCTATACTTATAATAATCAAGAAAGAAAAGGGCATTTCCGGATTTTTTTAAAGTTATTAAAAAACGGAAATCGCGACTCTATTCCTACGAGGCGTGGTTTCCGTTTTTTGTTTCTTTGAAAATTTAATCCTTGTCCTGAGCTTTATCGAAGGATTAACCTAAACTTAATAAAGGAGGTGAGTAAGATGTTGAAGAAAATACTAGTCATTCCAGTTTTCATCCTTTTTCTTTTTACTGCCAACATGGCAATTGCCTGGGCTTGCGACAAATCCGAACACGAACTTCCGCCTATGGAACCCGGCCGAACCGATGAATCTTTTGTTGATGACAATATAGTTGGAATTCCAGAATTATATGTCCGACTTTTTGATCTTGACGGAGACGGCAGGGTTGATTATATGACTGGCAGAAAAATCTTTGAAAAGTATGTTGATGAGGATGGTAACACATTCGCGACGCCTAACCCCTGGGAAAAACCTTTTCCATTGTTTTACTGGTATGACGCAAACGGAAATGGAAAATTTGAAGATTGGAAAAATGAAATGTGGATAAATTCCGAGACAGATGGAGATTGCCAGAATATCAGAATTTATAATTTCCTAACAGACTAACATCCAACACAATATTATATATATAAGGAGGAGTAATAAGTGGCAATCACCGCGACTGCTTCGGAAATTGACCCGAAGCGCTAAAACCGCCCAAGAACATAAATTCTTGCGGCGGTTTTTTAATCTGTCATTGCGAGTCCCACCTGTAAGGGGCGGAGCTTCTTATAGTTCAAGCTTCGCTTGTCCAGCACTATGACGCGTCATAGTGCTGGACATTGCTCTCATCCTCGCCCTTACAGGCGAGGATTTTCCGCCTCAATGAACCTCCGACCAGTAAGCTGGTCGGAATTATCTAGTTAAAAAAAGGCGTTTAATTTTCTTTTCCGTAGCCAACCTGTCGGAGCGATGAAAACAAATAACCGAGCGCGAAGAAAAGCCGTAGAAAAACAGCGATGTTTGAGCGACTTTAGGAGCGAGTTCGCTGTTTTTCGTAAACGGCTGACGCCAAGCGAGGATTATTTGTTCATCGCGAAGATAGTTGGCGAGAAAAGAAAATTAAACGCCAACTACTGCCCGGTCAGCTGGATGCTTCCGGTGGTAGTTGAATAATCTATATTGCTTGAAGTGGCAAAAGTGGTTGTGGCGCCGGTTACCACTGCCTCGCCGGCGCTTCCGCCGGACCAGTCGGTTTGGGCATAAGTATTATTAAGATTGCGCCCGATATAAAGAACCTGGCTGAAGTTTTGTCCGGCTCCGTCCTTATCGGTCCAATTAACAATAATATTTATTTTGGCGGTTGAAGGGTCGTAATATCCGCCGCTTGCGGCTATATCGCCGGTTGAAGTTGATCTGTACGCATCATCAATAAAAAAATAACGACTGTAAGTTATAGAATTTAAAGAAACATTTTCAGTTCCGCCGTTGGTTACCCATTTGCCGCCGGTAATGCCCGGAAAATATTTATTCGCGGAACTGGTGGCAAGATTGCTGATATTATGCCAGTCTTCTTTGGAAACCGCCCGCACCGCTTCGGCAACTTCGCGGGATAAAAAAACAGCCGGGGACTGCGACATTGATTTGCTTACCCCTTTTAAAGAAGAAGAAATAATCTGGGTAACCGAGAGGCTGACAAAAATAACTATTAAACTGACAAGAATTATTTCCACTAAAATTTGTCCTTTTGACGATTTCATTTTATCCGAAATAAGTTATCCACATCTTTACTTGATTAAAACAATGATTCATATGTTATAATTATTTTAACATAAATAAGGTCTGAAAAAATTAAAAATAAAAAATGAATCAAAAACAAATCAAAGGTTTTACGTTGATTGAGCTGATCATCACCATCAGCATTTTGGCGATTTTAATCGCAATCGTGGTCGTAGCTTTAAATCCGGCGGAACAGCTTCAACGTTCCCGCGATACTAAACGGGTTGCCGATCTTGACGCAATAAAAACAGCGCTTAACCTGTATCTGGCGCAGGCAACTACGACTGTTAATATGAGCGGTGCAGGCACAGCTAATCAAAATTGCATAGGCGGTGGTGGAACACCAAGTTTATATGTTAATACAACCGGAGCTCCTACGCTTCAAAGCGGCAACTTAACTGCATTAGTTACTTCAACTAATCAAACGGTTGGTTCGGCTGGTTGGTTAGGGGCAAGAATAGATCAAACCCCGGGAGGCGCCCCATTAGCCAGTTTACCCCTTGACCCGACAAACGGCGCCGGCGCTTTAACTACTTTCTACTATGGATATGGATGCCGCGCCAGCAATAATACCTTTGAAATAACCGCCCGGCTTGAAAGTAATTTCTATAAAACAGACCTTGACCAGGACGGAACCGATGGCGGCAATTCAACTTCTACTTATGAAGTAGGAACTGATCTTACGATTGTCCAAAACGGGAATTAAAAATTTTACATAAGTTAAAAAAACATCCCGCCATGGCGGGATGTTTTTTTAATTGCAAAAATGATAGAATAAATAAGGGCTTGGCCTAAAAATCCGAGATGAAATCGAAGGATTTTTAGTTGCCAAACCTTACCCCCTCCTTTTAGACGACCTGGATTATATATAAAACATGAAAAAATCAAAAAACATCAATAATTTTAAAACCCAAATCTTCTATTTTAAGGCCGCTCAAAAGGAGGGGGTGCTCAATGTGATAGTAAAATTTACTTCGCATTGGGCTCGTAAATTTTAATCACATTAGCATACCCAGTAATTCAAAAGCGATGGGCTTGAATTAAGTCAAACTAACCAATAATTCCCAAGATTTGTTCAATATTCAAAATAAGATAAAAACCATGGCATCTTTTGTAAAACAAAGCTTTCCGATAAATAAAAGGTCTTGTTATAAACTAAAAGCTATTTCTTCTCAAAAGAAGTCGCTTTTGAATTAACTGGGCATGCCTCTTCCAAACGAAACAATCAAAGAGCTTCTTCTTAAAAGCAAAACTTTAAACGAAGAAGAATTTAACGCCGTTGAACGGGAATCACAAAGAACCGGAGTTCCTGTTATCAGGCTTTTAATCGCCAACGGACGTTTAACCCAAGGATACCTTAATGAGCTTATTAGCGGATTTTTGAATATTCCGATTTTTGATTTTAAAGCCAGCCAGCTCAAACCGGAAACAATTGAAGCCCTGCCGGAGTCAATTGCCCGCAGACGCCAAATTATTGTATTCGGAAAAAATCAGGAAAAAAACAGTTTTAAAGTCGCAATGGCTGACGCGACTGACATTGAAAATATAAATTTCCTGAAAGAATACCTGAAAGGAGAAATTGAACCGTATATAGCCTCTTTAAGCGACCTAAAAATGGGCTTTCGGCTGTATAAAAAGAAATCATCCAAAGAATTTGAAACAATGATTTCCGAACGGGTCAGAGAAGTCGGCGCCAGCCTGAAACAGGGCGGGGGAGCAAATATTCTGGAATCCGTGCCGCTGGTCCAGCTTTTTGACACTATTATTGACTATGCCGCCATATTGGACGCTTCCGATATTTATTTTCAGCCCGAAGAAGACGTATTAAAAATAAGGTTTCGCGTTGACGGTTTGCTGAAAGACATAATCAGCATTGATAAATCCATCAACGACGGCGTGGTGGCGCGCGCCAAAACCCTTTCCGGACTTCGCATTGACGAACATTTAAAGCCCCAGGACGGTCGGTTTAGATTTCGTTCAAGCGATATTGACCTTGACATCAGAACAGCCATAATGCCGACATTTTTCGGAGAAAAAATATCATTAAGAATTCTTGGCGCCAATCAATCTTTTATCAGTTTTGAAGAATTGGGAATGAATCAAAATATCATAGAAAATCTCATTAAAGCCGTTAAAAGACCATACGGAATGGTATTAAGCTCCGGCCCCACCGGTTCCGGAAAAACAACGACTATTTACGGCATTTTAAATGTTTTGAACAAACCGGAAGTGCATATAACGACGATTGAAGACCCGGTTGAATATATAGTTCAAAATGTCAGCCAGACGCAGGTTAACCAACAGGCAGGCATTGATTTCGCTTCCGGATTGCGGGCGCTTTTGCGCCATAGCCCCGATATTATTTTCATCGGTGAAATCCGCGACACCGACACCGCGGGCATCAGCGTTAATGCCGCTCTTACCGGCCATCTTTTAATTTCAACAATCCACACCAATGACGCGCCCGGCGCCGTAATGCGCCTTCTTAACCTGAACGTTCCGCCGTTTTTAATCGGTTCAACGGTTAACGCTGTTTTAGCCCAACGGCTGGTGAGGAAAATTTGCGTTAATTGCATTGAATCATACAGCCCGCCGCCGGCTCTAAAAAAACAAATTGAAACCGAAGCCGCGCGGAAAAACGAAAAAGCCCGAATGCCGAGCATTTTATACCGCGGCAAAGGATGCTCAACTTGCGGCAATACCGGCTACGAAGGCAGAATCGGAATATTTGAACTGTTCACAATTGATGAAAACGTTAAATCCATTATAAATTCCCAGGGCTTAAATTCCGAAATGCTGAAAAAAGCGGCCAAGGAGCAAAATATGACTTCAATGTTTGAAGACGGCATTAATAAAGCCGAGGTCGGCGTCACAACTATAGAGGAAGTAATGCGGGTTATCAGCGAATAAGGGCTTGCTCTAAATTTATGCCAAGATTTTTTTATGCGGCCCAGGACAAACAAGGGGTTTTGACAAAAGGCGATACCCAAGCGCCAAGCAGAGAAGAAGCGATTAATAATTTGATGAAAAGGGGGCTGACGCCGGTCAAAATAGAGCTGGCGGCCGATCAAGCCGCCGCCGGCCGTTTATCCTCTGTTTCTAAAATGCAGATTTCTTTCGGCAGACGGCTGACGATGTTTGACCAGATAATTTTTATCAGGCATCTCGGAACTGTTTTAAAATCCGGAACCGACATATTAACCGGCTTTGATATAATAGCCCAGGATGCCATCAAACCGCTGGTCAGAAAAATAGCTTATGACATGAAAGACAGACTGGGAAGAGGGGAATCTTTATCCGACGCGATCAAACACTGGCAAAACCACTTCAATCCGATTTTTATCAATCTGGTAAAAGCCGGAGAATCTTCGGGAAATCTTCCTGATATTCTTCTTGCTTATGCCCGCGAACTGAGAAAAGATTACACATTCGTCAGAAAATTGCGCGGCGCCATGGTTTATCCGGCAATTTTAATAACCGCGCTGGGAGCGATGCTGATAATAGTTCTTTCGGTAGTTGCCCCGAAACTGAAAGAGCTTTTCACTTCTTTAAAAGCCGAACCTCCTTTTTATACTAAAATATTTTTTATAACTTCCGACTTATGGCTTAACTATACCGTTCCTATTATAATCGGAGCGAGTTTACTGGTATTTTTTATTCTTATGTCTTTCCGGCTGAAAAAAATCCGGCTTATCGCCGGTTCATTGTTATGGCATTTGCCGATTTTGAATAAAATGCAGAAAAACCTTTCCTTGATGCGTTTTTCAAAAACAACAGCCCATCTTTTACAGGCAGGTTTTTCTTTAAAAGGCGCCCTTACAACGGCGTCGGAAATAATGAGCCAAAAATATCAAAACGCTATTTTAAATATCCAGAAAAAACTTGAACAGGGCATTGGTTTCGCCGAAGCGCTCCGCGAACATCCCGACCTATTTCCGGGCATTCTTGTAAGCGTTGTCGCGACCGGGGAAAAAAGCGGCCAGCTTATTTCCGTTCTGGAACAAATGTCCGAATTTTACGAAGAAGAAATAATTTATTCCCTGGAACTTTTGTTAACGGTCATTGAGCCGGTCTTGCTTTTAATCGTCGGCGTTGTTGTCGGATTATTGGCCAGCTCGCTTATCTCGCCAATTTATAGATTGGTGGGTAGTATCTAAAATCTATCTCATAACCGTCATTGCGAAGGCTTTAGCCTGAAGCAATCTAAATAACCGTCATTGCGAAGGCTTTAGCCTGAAGCAATCTAAATAACCGTCATTGCGAAGGCTTTAGCCTGAAGCAATCTAAAAATGGCTTAGATACTTAGATTGCCACGCCACTTTGTGGCTCGCAATGACAGGAAATTCGGCGAAAACTTACTCAACGCTGATTCTTCCTTTTGGAGAAACATTAATTGCTTTTATTTTTGCGGGATCGTTTTTAAGACGGATTAAAATTCCCGTATCTTCATAGAGCTGTTTTACTTCGCTATCTGACAAGGCCCGATTGTAGATGCGAACTTCGTCAATGATGCCGTTGAAAAATTGGAGTGTTCCGCCATTTGCGCCAATATAAAGAGGGTCGGTGTCAGAAACTAAAGTTCCTGTTTTTGCGGTCGGAGAACCAACTTGACTAGCATTAATATGGACACGCATGTTTGAACCATCATAGATTGCTGTTACGAGTTGCCAAATACCAGTTTGGAGAGTTCCGACATTCGTAACAAAACTATTCGTGCCTGTATCAATTACGAATGTAACGCCATTTGCAAGAGCATCATTTCTCAAAATAAACTTATCAGTAATATTTGCTTTACGCACAAATGTAGCATTAGTCGAACCACCGACAACATCAGGCTTAATCCATGCAGAAATAGTGAGCACGTTTCCATTTATATTTAAAGTAGTGGAATTCGCAACGCTTACATAATCATCCACTCCGTCAAAATCTAACGCTCCGGCGCTTTTTCCGGCGGTCCACACAGGACCGTTTACAACCGTTCCGGTATTTCCTACTCCGCTTGAATCCAAGGCGGTTATCCCCGAACCATCATCAAATTTCCAATAACCAACTAAGCCGGAGAAAGGACCCCCAAAAGAACGATTAGCGGAGGAAGTGGCATTACCGCTTAATTTCTGAAAAATAATATCCGTGCTTGTGCCGGATGAAGGATTTAAAAATTCTACAATTTGCGACAAAAAATAAGTGCTGGAAGCCGCTGAATAACTTGCTCCGGGAAAAAGAGCGTAAAATGGCTGGGCCGCGGCATTATCAAAATGAATTCCCCATTGCTGTCCTTCAAGCCCGGCAATTGCCCTTATCTGCGCTTCCTGCAAACGGGCTTTTATGCTTTGGCTGTCACTTTCAAGAGTGCCTAAAAATTGATTTCTTAAAAAAAATACAGCCGATGACCCAAGCAAACCTAGAAAAGCCACGACAATAATCAGCTCAATCACCGAAAAACCCTTTTTGCTAAATGTCATATGTTAAATGTCAGATGTTATTATTTTTAGTTATCCACATAAGCGCTTGACATAGTTTTTAGGTTTGATATAGTTAAATTACATTCGGCGATTTGCCGCGGCCCCGCCCTAAAAGCGGGGAATATTATTTATATAATTTCCAAAACGCTTCTTTGATTCTTTTAAAATCTTCTTCATCAACAACGCCAAGGCGACTTGATAATCTACGATAATCAATAGTTCTCACTTGATGAAGACCAATAACTATCTCTCTACCTTCTTGTCTTATAGGCACATACCAAGATCCTTCTTTTTTTTGCGATGTAGTCGGCGCAACTAAATAAAATCCGCGGGATAATTTTTTGATTATAATTCCCGGCCGAGAAAATAATTTACTTTTTCCATTTATTTCCGAACCGATATTTTCTCCAAAACTAACCCACCATAAATCCCGTTCCTTTACGAGCGGCGGTTCTGCATTAATATTATGCAGTTTTTCTTTAACCGTCATCCATTCTAAAAATCTTTTAATAATAGTAATAATCATTAGCGAAAGTTAGTTATTAATTGATGCTTATTCATCCCGTTAGAAATAGGACGCGGACGTAAAAAGGTCTTACGCTTTGTTAGATTGATAATTTTTAATCTTTTAATGTATGTCATTTTTTTTATTACGCGTCCGCGATTTCTAACGAGATTCAAAATCAAAAGCCGGCGGCAATTCTTTGGTAATTTCCGAAGGGGTCATTGAACTAAAAAGAAAGGCAACCAGCAGTTTAATCAGAAAAATCGCGATTGCCAAAAGAGCCAGCAAATAAACCAAACCAGCCATACCCAGAAACTCTTCAATATTTTTAATTTTATAAAAACGTTTGAACATGCCAATGTTATTGAAATTTATGAATGAGGCTCTATGCCGAGTGAAATAAATTTCACTATAACATTGAGCACCCCCTCCTTTTGAGCGGCCTTAATAAGATATAACATTTGAGTTTTAAGGTTGTTTAGGTTTTTTGATTTTTTCATGTTTTTTATGTATTCCAGGCCGTCTAAAAGGAGGGGGTAAGGTTTTCTTACTGCCCCCTCCTTTTGCGCAAACGCGAAAAGGAGGGGGCAAAGA
>JACPKE010000037.1 GCA_016187205.1 Candidatus Brennerbacteria bacterium
ATACGCAATTATCCGGGCAAAAGAAACAGCTACGCTCTTTAACCGTTCTTGAAAAATATGCCGTTAAGACTGGCGATAAAAATCTTGCAAGGAAAATTGACAGCATAGTTTATGCCGAATAATGTTTTTATTGATTCAAATGTTTTCATAGCCGAGCTTAATAAAGACGACGCTTTGCATAGCCGCGCGAAAACTCTTTTAAGATATATAGAAAAACAGGAATTATCGGCTGTTACTTCTAATTTTGTCATTAATGAAGTCATAACAGTATTAAGCCAGCGGGCAAGTAAAAAAGCAGCTATCGCTTTTGCGGATTTTATCTATAGCAACGATGTTGCCGTAGATATTATCGCAATAAACAAACATATAGAAATAAAAGCGGTGGAATATCTTAAAAGTTTAAAAAGCAAGAATGTCAGTTTTTGCGATTGCGCGACATTGGCTGTGTTGGATTTATTCGCTATTGGCAATCTTGCTACTTTTGATAAAGATTTTAAGCCCAAAAACGGCAATTTTAAAATTATTCAATAAGCTATAAATCCCTCACCCTTCAAAGATTGATAAATAAAAAATAGTATCGTATTATATGTTTAATCCTGAACCATAAAATAAAATTTATTTTAAAAGATTAATTAAACTTGCATCTTTGAAGGATGAGGGATAAACTATAAGCTATATCATGTTAGCAATTAAATTAAAAAGAATAGGCAAAAAGGGACAGGCGTCTTTCCGTATTATTGTGTCTGAAAAACGTTCAAAGATTAACGGGCGTTTTACGGCTGACCTCGGCTGGTATAATGCGGCCACTGACCAGTTTAGCGTTAAAAACGAACTGGCTAAAGATTGGATTTTAAAAGGCGCCCAGCCGACGGACTCCGTTCATAATTTACTGGTAAAAACCGGCGTTATTTCCGGACCTAAAAAGGCAGTTCATAAAAAGGCGGCTGCTAAAGCTGAAACTCCGACTGCGGCTAAGCCTGCGGCTGAAATTCCGATAATGCCGGAACAACCGGTAGCTTAAAAAAATTGACAGATTTTAGTTATTACTATATAATGGTTAAGAATAAAAAGGTCGTTAGAGTTGAATTAATTCAGCGAAACAGCATTTATGTCTAAATCAGCTGATCAGGAATTTCTGGAATTTTTGGTCAAATCAATAGTTGACCATCCGGATGATGTTAAGGTTGACCGTAAAGTTGACGAAATGGGAGTGTTGCTGGCGCTTACGGTGCACCCCCAGGATATGGGACAGGTTGTGGGCCGTCAAGGCGCGACAGCTAAATCCATCCGTTCTCTTTTGCGGATTGTCGGCATTAAAAATAATGCCCGCGTCAATCTTAAAATAGAAGAACCTGAAGGCGGAATGCCGAGAGCTCGACAGGAGCGCGGAGCCGTTGACAGAGTTGTGGACGACTTGAGAATTTAATCTATATTTTAGAAACTAAAACCCCGCTTTAAAAAGCGGGGTTTTAGTTTTACAATAGTGAAATGCGCATCTGCATTGACATCCGTCTTTTGGCGCGCCGGGTTTTCTGGGGCATTCCGGCTTACTCTTATTTTTTAGTTGACGAATTTTTAAATTCCGTGACCGCCCGCGACAATTTTACGCTTTTTTACAATGCCTTCAAAAAAGCGCCGCTTCCTGATTCCTGGAAAAAATCAGCCGATATCGTAGAAAAATCCTGGCCCAACAGGCTTCTTGATTTATCTTTAAAAGTTTTTGGCGAACCGCGGCTTGACCGTTTTATTGAAGCCGATGCTTATTTCAGCCCGCATTTTAACAATATGTCCTTGAACAATCAGGCAAAACGGGTTATTACGATTCATGATCTTTCTTTTATGCACCATCCGGATTTTTTTTCACCGCGCCAAAAATTTTGGCACTGGCTGCAAAATTACAAACGCCAAATAAAAGAAGCCGGCCGCTTGATTGCCGTTTCTGATTTTACGAAATCCGATCTTATAAATTATTTTTCTTTAGCGCCGGAAAAAGTCGCGAGAATTTATTCGGGCATTAATCCGCTTTATAAAAAACTGCCGGAAAATAACAGTGAAATTTTGAAATTCAAAAAAACCAAACGTCTCAACGATCCTTTTATTTTTTATCTCGGGCTTCTGGAAAGCCGGAAAAACATCGGGATCTTAATAGATGCTTTTAATTTACTGAAGCAAAATGCCAAGTTTAAATCGTTTAAACTTATCCTTGCCGGCGGCTTTGGCTGGGGGAGCGATAAAATTTTTTCTCTTGCCAAAAATTCCCGTTTTGCAAAAGACATTAAATTTCTCGGACCTGTCAGCATGATGGACTCTTTATATCTTTACAATTTAGCCGAAATTTTTGTTTACCCGTCTTTTTTTGAAGGTTTTGGTTTTCCGCCGCTTGAAGCCCAGTCCTGCGGCGTTCCGGTAATCGCTTCAAACAGGGCTTCGTTGCCGGAAATTCTCGGAAATTCCGCTTTGCTGATTGAGCCGTGGAAAACCGGCGAACTGGTTTCGGCGGTTGAAAACATTGTTTTAAATCCCGGCGTAAAAAAGAAATTTATTGCGCTCGGTTTTAAAAATATCAAACGTTTTGATTGGAAAAAAACAGCGCAAGAAACATTAAGTATTTTACATGCAACAAGTGCCTAAAAAAAATATTGACAGAATTATTGCCGATATAAAAAAACCGGCATTGATTGGAAAAAATCCGCCGATTAAAAGCGGCACGGCTGTTAAAATCACAATCAAGCCGGTTCTGCGGGAATCAAAATCACCGGTTTTTATTTTGCCTCAAAAAAAACCAAAGCGGTTAGTCGGATTGATTGTTCTGGTTATTTTGATTTTTTTTACAACAACTGTTTTTACAACAACCAATTATTTTTTGCCTGATTTAAAGAAAAATTTAATTGATAAGGGGTTTTTAGTTTGGAATAATTTTGAATCAGCCCGGGAAGCGCTTTTAAATCTACAGCCGGAAAAAGCCGCTCCGTTTTTTGAAGCCAACGGCGAAACATTAGGCAGTTTGGAAAAAAACTTCAGCTTTGCCAGTTTTTTGGAAAAAATTTCACCGGTTTTTCAAAATTCTTTCGGCTTGCTAAAACAAATAAGCTCTTTAAATTCCAGCGCTCTTGGCCTTGTCGGCGACTTGGCGATTTTAAAAACAGATGGCCCTAAATTTTTATTTTCCGGAAATGGAAATCAATTAATAAAAATACTGGAAAATTTTAAAAATAAATTAAATGACATTAACAGCGGTCTTGCCGGCGCCAGAAATAAAATAAACAATCTTAAAACTTTTTCTCCGGAATTGGCGCAGCTGGACCAGGCTTTGACCGGACAATTGATTGATTTTAACGCTGATTTTTACCGCTTGGATGATTTTCTGGCCGGCTTAATTACTATGATTAATCCGACTAAAAGCGTTGAAAGCCATCTTTTGCTTGCGTTTCAAAATCCTTCGGAAATGCGGCCTTCCGGCGGGTTTATCGGCAGTTACGCCGATATTGTTTTCAGCGCGGGCGGCATTAAGCGCATTGATGTTCGCGATATTTATGACCCGGATGGCCAGCTTGATTTGAAAGTTATTCCGCCAAAACAGCTCCAGCTCATTACCGGCAGTTGGGGAGCCAGGGATGCTAACTGGTTTTTCGGCTGGCCAGAATCAGCCAAAAAAATCATTGAATTTCTGGAAGCCTCCAAAATTTACAGCGAACAGTCAATTAAGTTTTCCGGCGCCATTGCTTTAAACATCAAGGTTATTGAAGATTTATTGGAAATTACCGGTCCGGTTTTTCTTGAAGAATATAATCTGAACATAGACAAAACCAATTTGCTTTTTGAAGTGCAAAAGGAAGTTGAAGCGGGCAAAGACAAACAGGCAGGACAACCCAAAAGAATTTTAAAAGTTTTAACTCCGATTCTTTTTGACCGTTTGCAGAAATTGAGCCCTGAAAAACAAAACGAAATTTTTGAACGTTTTACCGAAAGAATAAAAGAAAAAGATATAATGTTTTATTTTAAAGACAAACGGCTTGGAGAATTTTTTAAATATTACGGTTTTAGCGGTGAAGTGACAAATCTACCGGATAATTTTTTCGGAAATTATTTGGCTATTATTAATGCCAATATCGGCGGCGGAAAAAGCGACGCTTTTATCAATCAAGATATTTATTTAAAAACCAATTTTGAGCTTAATAAAGCAATTAGTCAGCTACAGGTAACAAGAACTCATCGCGGCAATCTGCAGAAAGAATGGTGGTGGCGTTCCGCTAATAAGGACTTTGTTAAGGTTTTAACGCCGCCGGAAACCAGTCTGTTATCATCATCCAATCTTGAAAGAAAGATTATAAATCAACCGCTTGATTATGAAAAAGAAGGTTATTCTTATGATCAACAAATTAAATCAGTTGAAGATTCTTTTGAATGGCTGGCTGATTTCAAAGTTTATTCTTTTAAGGAATACGGAAGAAACGGGTTTGCTGGCTGGTTTACGGTACCGGCCGGAAAATCAAAAACCTTTGAATTGCAATACGAAAATTTTTTCAAACCGGAACCGGATAAAATCTACCGATTTATTTTTGACAAACAGTCCGGAGTTAAAGGAGGAATAAAACTGGATATTGAAGCGCCGGCCGGATTTAAATGGCTGGAATCAAACAGCGCTGTTTTTCAATATGAAAACAAAAATCCGGAAACGAGGATCGTTATTAATTTGACTTTAAAAGAGATTTAAAAATGGAAAATATCCGTAATTTTTGCATTATTGCCCATATTGACCACGGCAAAAGCACTCTTGCCGACAGGTTTTTGGAATTGACCGGAACCGTAGCTAAGCACAGAATGCGCGAACAATATCTTGATGGTTTGGAATTGGAACGGGAACGTGGAGTGACTATAAAAATGGCGCCGGTACGCATGAATTATATTCTAAATTCTAAATTCTATATTCTAAATTTGATTGATACTCCCGGGCACAGCGATTTTTCATATGAAGTTTCTCGGGCTTTGGCCGCAGTTGAAGGAGCGATTCTTTTAGTGGATACTACGCAAGGAATTCAAGCGCAAACGCTGGCTAATTTTCATTTGGCGGAAAAAGCCGGTTTAAAAATTATTGGGGCAGTTAATAAAATAGACCTTAAATCTATACAAACAGAACAAATTATAAAAGATTTAGCTAATTTGATCGGTGTTGCCCCGGAAACGATTTATAAAATTTCCGGAAAAACCGGTGAAGGAGTAGCAGAACTTTTAGAGGGAGTGGTTAATTTTTTGCCGTTTCCAAAAAATGCATCAAAAAATCCGTCAAAAAAATCCGCGCTTGTTTTTGATTCTTTTTACGATAATCATCAGGGAATCATGGCATCCGTCAGGGTTATGAGCGGAGAATTCGCCGTTAGCGAAACAACCGAACTAATGTTTATGAAAGCCGGATTTAAAATAAAAGAATTGGGATATTTTTCTCCGGAATTAAAACCCGCGCCTCTTTTAAAAACCGGAGAAATAGGATATATGGCTACCGGCATAAAAAACCCGGATAAATTAAAAATCGGCGATACCATCGGAAACGAATTATTAATTGATTATAAAAATCCCCAGCCGGTAGTCTTTGTTTCTTTTTATCCCGAAGAAGCTGATGATTATGAGGAACTGAAAAAATCTTTGCAGAAGCTCCGGCTAAACGATTCGGCTCTTCAGTTTGAACCGGATTATAATGAAATGCTTGGCAGGGGATTTAAAACCGGTTTTCTTGGAAAATTTCATTTTGAAATCACTACCGAGCGTTTAGACCGGGAATTTAAGATTAAAACCGTCCAAAGTTTTCCGTCGGTTGCGTATCAGGTAAAAAAAGATAATAAAGTTTTTATTGTCACTAATGTCCAGCAAATACCCCTGGATTATGATTCCATAGCCGAACCAATTATAAAAGCCGCTATCATCACTCCGGCGGCTTATTTGGGTAAAATTCTGCAGTTAAAAGATTTTTTCAGGGTTTTTTCCGTTG
>JACPKE010000051.1 GCA_016187205.1 Candidatus Brennerbacteria bacterium
GAAATAAATCAAATTTACAGCGCCGCCGGATTGTTAAATAGCGGAAGTTTTTTAACCGGCCGGCCTTTCCGATCACCCCATCATGGAGCCTCTTCAGCCGCTATTATCGGCGGCGGAGCGAATCCTAAGCCCGGTGAAATCAGCCTTGCTCATCGTGGAGTTTTATTTCTTGACGAACTGCCGGAGTTCCGGCGCGATATCCTGGAAGCTCTGCGCCAGCCGCTTGAATCCGGCGAAGCCCATATCGCCCGAGCCAAAACTTCGCTGGTGTTTCCGTCTAAATTCACGCTGGCAGCAGCCATGAACCCGTGCCCTTGCGGATATTTCAACGATCCGGAAAAAGAATGCCGCTGCACCGCCAACGAAGTTTTCCGCTATCAGAAAAAAATTTCCGGGCCGCTTTTGGATCGGATAGACATTCAGATTGAAGTGCCGCGCGTAAAAATAGAGGAATTAAAATTAAACGCGGTTGACACAAAAACAAACATAACGGCTAAAACCGAAAGCGGCAAATTGCGCGAAAAAATAAAAACTGCCAGGAAAATTCAGGAAAAACGTTTTACAAAAACCAGCCCGCGTATTTATGCCAACAGCGAAATGAGCTCCAAGCAGTGCGAAGAATTTATCAATCTTGATGCCGGAGCGGAAAAATTCCTGAAAAACATGCTGGAGGGCGCGTTTATTTCAGCGCGCGGCTATTATCGCGTTTTAAAAACCAGCCGGACCATTGCCGATATGGAACAATCTAACGCGATTAATCAAAATCATCTGGCCGAAGCTTTTCAATACAGGATAAGGGAAGAAAAATGATATAATGAATAAAAAGGTCATCGAATATCTTATGGCCGCTGGCAATTTTACTGCCGGGACTGCTCGGTTTTAGCGGAAAGTTCTGCAAATGCTGTCAAGTGGAAAATAAATAACGATTTTTAAAAAACAGCCTTGGTTAATGGCTGTTTTTTAATTGTTTATCCCCACACCTTCCAGAACACCCTGCGATCTTGGACATTCGCTAAGCTCATTTGAGGCCCCATGGAGATGAACTACCGCACTTAAAGCGTTGATGCGGGGGTAAATAACGGCTTTTAATTCTTTACATAGAGTTTAATGCTCCGTAGGAAGGTGTGGGGATTTATTTAATGGGCTGGGATTGTCAAAAGCCGCGGCGTTATCCAAAATACTGAACCCGAGAAAGTTTTTACGACTGCTAAAAGAAGAACTGGCAGTTTGAGCTTCCGAAGATAAAACCGTTGTTTTATTGACCGGCTTCCCCCCGCTATTAAAATAAACGCCGGCAAGGACGGCGCTAATAATTAAAACCGCCGAAAAATCGGTTGCAGTTTCCCTGAATAAGGGTAAACCCCCACACCTAATGAAGATAATACTTTTTAATATAATTTTGTAAAAGTAATTTACTATGTTTATCATTGAATAATACCCTTCTCTGATTAAAGATTAATACTGAGTAATCTTCATTAGGTGTGGGGGTAAAATTTTACGGAAATGCCTTGGAATAAATTAAATTATAACCAATCTGCTGATTTTTTCAACTCCAAACAAAAAGAAGCGGCTGAATATTTAAAAGGCCCTGTTTTGATTGCGGCCGGAGCCGGTTCCGGCAAAACAAAAACTTTAACAAGCCGCCTTATCAAACTTATTGAATCGGGCATTGAACCGGCTAAAATCGTTGCCGTTACTTTTACCAATAAAGCAGCCAAGGAGATGGCTAACCGCATTTCTAATTTCAAACTTCAAACTCCTAACCTCCAACTTCCGTTCATCGGCACCCTTCACTCTTTCGGCGCCGGCATTCTTAAAAACGAAGCGGAGTCTTTCGACCGCAACCGGAACTTCTCTATTTTTGACGCAGACGATTCTTTGCGGCTTATTAAAAAAATAATTAAAACGATGAATATAGACACAGAGCAGATGCCGGCGGCCGCGGCTCAAAATAAAATATCCTGGCTGAAAAATGAATTAATAACACCGCTTCAATTCAAACGCCAAGCCGAAAATATTTTTGAACAAAAAACCGCCGCTGTTTTTCAACGCTATGAAACGTCTTTGGCGCAAAATAACGCTTTTGACTTTGACGATTTAATTGAAAAACCGGTACGGCTGTTTAAAAAAAATCCGGAAATCCTCCAAAAATATCAGAATAAATGGACTCATTTTTTAATTGATGAATACCAAGACGTAAATACCAGCCAATACTGGCTTTTAAAACTTTTGGCGCAAAAACACCAAAACATCTGCGCTGTCGGGGACGATCAACAAGCTATATACAAATTTCGGGGCGCGGATTTCAGAAATTTTTTGAATTTTGAAAAAGACTGGCCGCAGGCCAAAGTGGTGCTACTTGAAGAAAATTACCGATCTTCAGCAAATATTATTAAAGCGGCTTCCGCAGTTATCAGCCAAAATAAATTTCAAAAACCAAAAACACTGTGGACACAAAATCCGGATGGCGACCCTCTAACGATTGTAAAAGCCGGCAGTGACGCGGAAGAAGCGGAATGGATTAGTAATCAAATTGAAAATGGAGAATTGAGAATGGAAAATGGAAATGCCGCCATTCTGTACAGAACCAACGCGCAGTCACGACTGATTGAACAGGCTTTAATTGAAAGAGAAATTCCTTACATTATTTTCGGGGGAATAAAATTCTACGAAAGAAAGGAAATTAAAGACATTGTCGCGGGACTGCGTTATGCCCTGAACCCCAAAGACGAAATCAGCATGGAACGGATTGAAAAGAATTTTAATAAAAGAGTTGCCGCGACTATAATGCAAAATCTGCCGGCAATGGCGCAAAGAGAAAACATTCTGGAGCTGGCCGGATTTATCATTGAAACCGCCGATTACTTCAATTATCTGGAAAATAATTTCAAGAATTTTGAAGAGCGGCAGGAAAATGTCCGCGAGCTTATTAAGGCCGCGGCCGCATTCCAAAATTTTAAGCCGCCATTCGGACTCCAGCTTTTTCTGGAACAATCCGCTTTAGCCCAGGCCGGCGACAAACAAACCGGCCCTGCCGGTCAACAAGTCAAACTAATGACGGTTCATCTGGCCAAAGGCCTTGAGTTTGATTCGGTTTTTATAGCCGGATGCGACGAAGGAATTCTGCCTCATCACCGCTCATACGGCAGTCAGGAAGATTTGGAAGAAGAACGTCGGCTTTTTTACGTGGCCATGACTCGCGCCAAAAAAAACCTTTTTCTTTCTTTTTTCAAAAACCCGTCCCGTTTTTTATCGGAAATTCCACCGGAACTGGTAAAATTTGAAAACTTAGCCGGCGGTTCCGATGATTTTAACAATGAAGAAAATTATATAGAATACAGCTAATTTAAGGTCTTGCGAAGACCTTAAATTAGCAATATAGAATTTTAGCTATGATATAATAAAAGCATGGTGATAAAAGTAGTTGCAGTTGTCGGTTTTTTGGCAATAATCGGTTTTAGCGTTTATTTTTTCGCGCTTAAGCCCGCGCCGGAACCGATTGTCCAGATTCCCATACCGCCCACGCCCGAACAGCCGCCGGAACCGTTTATCACTCCGCCGGTAAAACCTGGTTCTTTTTTCGCGGAAGCGCCTATAACAAGAAGCCTGCCGCCTGGGTTTGAATTTCAGAAAACCGGCGATGGAGAAGAGTCTTTTGAAACACTTAGCATCGCTTCCGAACTCCCGACACCGGAAGAACTGACAGCAAAAGAACTTGAGAAAATAGGAATAGACCCTTTTTTAATAAGAAAATTGCCGGAAATACAATGGCCGACATTTGAAGAGATTGCTAAATTGGAAAACATTGAAATACCATCCGAGCCCGCGCAAAAACAAGCTGATATTCTTATTCAAAACTTTACAAAATCACTGCTAACTAACGGAATTATAGATTCAAGCGAACAAAAAGAAATATTAAACGTCTCGTTAAGCGCCTCTAAAAAAGAAATTGAATTGTTGAATCAAATATCTCTTGAAAATTTTGAAAGCGGCAATAAAGAATTGGATGCTGTGCTTAATTTTTCCGAAAATTATATTGATTCTTTAATTCAACAAGGTTTGCTTGCGCCGGAAGAAAAACAAGGCGCCATTGAAGCATTTAAATCGTCCGCGGCTCTTTCTATCGGGTCCCAATCAAACACTCTCGGGCCGCTGGAAAATCTTAATTATTAACAGTGCAAAAGCTTGGCCAGCATTTTTTAACCAACCGCCGCATTCTTGAAAAAATCACGGCGGCTCTTTGCATAAAATCAAACGACACGATAATTGAAATCGGGCCCGGACATGGGGAACTGACTTTCTTGCTGGCACAAACCAAAGCTAAAATAATCGCTATTGAGAAAGATAATCATTTAGTAAAGAATCTAGAATCTAGAATTCAAAATCTAGGACTAAAAAACGTCAAAATCATTGAAGGCGATATCTTAAAAATCCTTCCGCGAATTCCTAAATTCTATATTCTAAATTCTAAATCCTTAAAACTTGTCGGCAATATACCTTATTATATAACCGGCTATTTACTGCGAATAATCAGCGAATTAAAAAATAAACCGGAGCTGATTGTTTTAACAATTCAAAAAGAAGTGGCGGAAAGAATAATCAGCCGGCCGCCAAAAATGAATTTGTTGGCCGCAAGCGTGCAATTCTGGGCTAAGCCGGAAATCATAGATTTTATCCCAAAAAAAGACTTCCAACCCGAGCCAAAAATAGATTCCGCCATAATTAAATTAACCCCGAAACAACAAATAGAAAATAGAAAATTGAAAATAGAGAGAGATTGTTTTTATAAACTTATAAAAGTGTTATTCAAGCAACCGAGGAAGACAATTCTTAATAATCTGCGCGAAGGCGGCTGGAACAAGGAAAAAATCACGGAAATCTGCGAAAAACTGGAAATAAATCCGGCTTTAAGGCCGCAAAATCTTAGCCTTGAACAAATTAAACGGCTGGCAAGTATGCTATAATAATTTCAAGATGCGAAAAGCCAAAAAAATCTTCGCTGTTTTCGTAATATTAGGCGGTTTTATTTTATCTATTTTTTTTATAAGAGACGCGGTTAATAATAAAGCTGTTTCCCAGTTAGCTGATTTAGGATCAAGCGCGCCAACCGAAGGATCTATCCTGCTCAACACCAATTTTGAAAATACTTTAACCGGAGCTTATATAAAAAAATTAACGGAAAATCTGGAAACCGCTAACCCGAATGGTTTCCCTATTATTAATAATGAACTTACGCCAAATGTTCCTGATACCTCAAACGTTAATCAATGGTTAAAACAGGAGGCCGATAATATCACCATTGAAACTCTTAAACCCGCCATCAGCGATCAAGAACTTATAATAAGCGACGATCAAAGCCCGAATGCCGTTTCCGTTTATATCTCCCAATACAATATTATTTTTGAAAAGAATTTTAATTCTTTACCGGCAAACATCAATCTTAATGTTGATTCCAGCACTTTTGACGATTTTATAAAACTGATCAACTGGGTAAGCGGGCAATATAAAAAAATAAACAAGGAACTGTTGGTTTTGCCGGCACCTAAAAATATCCTGAACTTTCATAAAGGCCTGATTCAAAATAACGCCGCTGAAGCCGCGCTTTACGATATGGTAGTTAATTATCAAAAAGACCCGGTTAAAACAATGATGGTTATACCTCTAAGAAACGAGATAATAAAAGAAAAACAAATAATCCAAGCAGACGTAACAGACTTATTAAAAAATTTAAATTCTGCCGGAACGCCAACAAATTAAATTCATATGAACCTTCTTAGCCTTCAATCGGAAAATTACAAAAAAATAATAACCGCCGCTTTGATGGTTAGTATCGTCTTCTCTTTAATTCCGCTACGACCCGCAAAAGCGCTTATATTTAGTGATGTTATCCATACTATTAAAACATTTCTTCAATCTTTCTGGGATAAATATTTAAAACAAGTCTGGGAACAAGCGCAAAATATACTTATTGAATCAATAAAACAGCAGGTGCTTGGCAGATTGATCAATCAAACCCTTACTTGGGTGGCTGGTGGAGGCAAGCCGCAATTCATCACTAACTGGAAAGGATTTGTGAATGATGCGGCTAAAAACGTAAGAAATGAGATGCTTAAGCAAATCAAAAATTTTGCCAATACCTGCCTTCCTTTTAAGGCGGCCTTAAACATATTATTAGATTTACAGTATAAAATGGGCCCGCTTCAAGAACTTCAATGTCCCAATCCTTTGCTGAATAACCCGTTGTTTTTTAAAAATTTTGATATAGGAGGATGGCCGGGTTATATGGACTCTTATCTTCCAGCCGGCAATTTTAGCGGCGCCGCAAATATAGGCGCTTCAATAGTTGACGGACAAGCCGCGGTCGCGGCCGGAGCCGCTCAAAACGAAGGCGCGGCCGGCAAAGGTTTTGCCTCGGCTAAAAAATGCGTTACAACCGCCGAGGGTAAAAAATGCGATGAAATTAAAACTCCTGGCTCTACTATCGCGGGAATGACCGACAACATTTTGGATTCGCCTAAAGATTTTATTGTTAATTCAGGAGCAAAGACTGTCGGCACTTTGGCGGCGTTATTAATTTTTGCAACGTTAGGCAAAATGATAACAAAAGGACTGGGTCCTTAAAACAAAAAAACTGACGATTTATGATTAACAATCTCAATAAAAAATGGCGGATTGTCGCGGTAGTTATTTTAACCACTGCTGTTTTAAACTCGGTTTTTATACCCGTTGCCAACGCGGAAGAATGCGGCGTAATTGTAGGGACTATAGGAGCTTGCTTAAAAGACGCTCTTGTCTTCTTTTTTAACACAATAACGGACGGAATTGCTTATGTATCGGCTGCTTTTGTTTGGCTGGCGGCTTGGCTTGTCAATTTTTCCTTTAACATGAATCTGCGCCTTAGCGCGAACGGCATTATCACTACCGGCTGGAATATCACCAGCGCTTTGGCTAATCTCGGTTTTGTTTTATTTATAATTGTTATTGCTTTTGCCACTGTCGTAAGATGGCCGGGTTACGGCTTAAAAGAAATTTTACGGAAGTTAATCGCGGCGGCTTTGCTGGTTAATTTCAGCCTGCTGATAGCTTTTATTTTTATAGACTTTTCAAATATCCTGACCAGTTATTTTTTAAGCGTTTCAACCGCAAAAGGCACAAGTATTAATGTTGCCAGTTCTTTGGCAAAAGCTTTTCAAGTGCAATCAATACGGGAATCTCCAACCTCAACACCGACCAGCCTCGGCGAACAGTTCACGACAGGCTTAACTTCTATAATTTTCCAGGTAATTTTTAACATTATAATAATCATAACTTTAACGGCTCTTGCCGCGATGCTCGGCATCCGCTATATCGCCCTTACAATACTTTTAATCTTAGCGCCGCTGGCCTGGCTTTTTTGGATACTGCCGTTTACCCAAAAATGGTGGAATCAATGGTGGGATGCTTTTATAAAATGGGTGGTTTTCGCTCCGGCTGTTTCTTTATTCGTTTATATCGCGATACAAATAGTAAATACCATGGGCTCAACCGTGTCAGGCGCGGCCAACGCCGCCGGACAAGGAATGAATATAGACAACACTTTTATTGCCAATATTTTTCAAAAAACAGCCAATATGGTTGTGGTAGTCGGAATTCTTTTGGGCGGTCTGATAACAGCCCAAAAAATGGGGATTGCCGGAGCTAGTGTTGCTATGGGCGCGATGCAAAAAATAAAAGGCGCGGCGCTTGGATATGCCGGCGGAAAAATTAAAGCCGGATACGAAGCGGCGCAAGTAAAAGCTCTCACAGCCGGACAAAAAGAAGAAACCGATTTAGCAGGTAAACCAATCACCACTTCATTCGCGCAAAGATTTGCCAGGGGGGCAGCCCGTATACCAGGATTTAGAGGCGCAGCGCAACGAATTAGTACAGCATCAGCCGGTTTAAAACAAGAAGTGGATGCAAAATATAAAAAACAGTTTGAGAACTTATCAGATGACGCCGCTATAAACCAAACTAAATCTTATCTTAAACAAAACGAAATTGTACCAGGGTCAGTAAGCGCAACAACTTTTGCGGCCAGCGCAAAAGCTATAGCAGAAAAAGGATTAAGTTCATCTTTCACTAATGAAGAATTACAAAAATTACTAAAAGCCAGCCAAAAAACAGGAACTGTTAAAGACTTGCTGGCTGTACTGCCTAACCTTGCGCCTATGGCTGGTTTATCATATGACAAAGCCTTGAGTTATCAAAGGCCTGGACAAGCTGATAAAATGGACCATCGGGTTATTGAGTTTGATCCAAAAAACGAAGATAAAACTAAATTTAACACCGCTAAGGAAATATTACTAAACCAAAATTACAGCAATGGCCACTTAGCAAGAGTAGCTCAAGAAGGTTCGGCTGACCTTAAAAATGCTATTAACAAAGTTCTTGCTAATTCCATTACAGAATTTACAAAAATAACAGGCAAATCATTTGACCAGATTACCCAAGCCGACTTAATAGCTAAAAAAATAGATGCGAAGGGTCAGAATCAATTCAAACAACTACAGAGAATGCGCAAGGCCAGCCGAGAAAATGTTAATCTTCAGGATTTCGTGCCGCAAGCTGAAAAAGAAAAAGCTGAAAAAGAAAAAGGCGGGGACGAAGAAAAGCCTAAACGGCAAGCTGGATTTACATCTCCTGATTTAAAATAAAGAAAAAAATACCTAAATAATGCCGGAAATCCAAAATTTATTAAAAGATGTGCCCCAAGACATACGGTATTGGCTGGGATCGGAAAAAACAACTTACTTTATAAGCGCTCTTAACCAGAAATTGGGGCTTGAAGGAGATAGACAACGGATAATACCACGTCTGCTTTTTCGTCTTGAAACCAGAAACTTGCTACCGCAAAATTTTGTCAGTGAATTAAGCAAAGAATTAGACAAGCCGGTTGAAGAATTAAAACCAATTATTGAAGAAATTAAAAAAAACATTCTTTTGCCTATCGATGCCGACCTTTTCAGATGGGGCGTTGATATACGACAAATCAGCGCGTCAACTGCGGGAAATTGGACGCAAACAAACCGCGTTGAAATTACTCCGCCGCCGCCTGCGCCGGAAAAACCAAAAGTTGCGCCGCTGTCAACGCCGCAATCAACAATACCTCAACAGACAAATACTCAAGCTCAACACTCCTTCGGCGCGGCTCAGGACAAGGCTCCTTTTATGCTTTATCAAAAACAGGAGCAAAAGCCCATTGCCGAATCAATAAAATCCAGGATTGTCGGAGAAATTGAAATGAACACAGCCGGAAAACCTAGCAATGTTTCCGTGCCGGCCAGAATTGAAATCGGCCCGGAACCGGAATTTCCTAAGGTTGTCCATTACAGCGATTTTAAAACACCGGTTGATAATAAAGGACAAATGGCTGTTCCGGCAACGCCGCCAATAGCGCCAAAGATTGAAGACGCGCCAACCGAAGAAGTGGTTGATTTAAGTTCTTTTAAACCAACAGAAAAATCCGCGCCGACAAATGGGCCAGCCAACGCCCCGAAAGTCCAAGGCAATACTTTAGATTTACGATAAATCCTGTTAAATTCATTATTAATTTCTAAAAAAAAATTGACGTTTGGCCGTAACAACTATAAACTAAAAGCTATCAGCTAAAAGCTAATTAATTATGGCTACAATAACTATTCCTAAAAATTTAATAAAAAACGATGATTTAGTTGTCTTACCGCGTAAAGAGTATGAGGAACTTTTAGCAAAACAAGCAAGGCAAACGGGAAAACGGGAGATTAAAGTAAAACGTTCCGTGTTTTTTCGTGTTCCAAAAAAACACGAACGGTTTTATGAAAAACTGGATCAAGAATTAACGGAATGTTTAAAGGATTGCGAAAACGGAAATCTTATAAGACCGTTTTCTTCAGTAAAAGAAATGAGGCGGTCCTTGGAAAAATGATTATTCAATATCATCCTTGGTTTAAAGAAAATCTGCGGAAATTCCCTCGATATATTCAAGAAAAATTTTATAAACAGGCGGAATTTCTTTTACGCGATATTCGGCATCCATCTCTGCGCGTTAAAAAATATGATGAATCCAATAATGTCTGGCAAGCAAGAGTAGACGTGAATGTAAGATTTTATTTCAAAATTAAGAATAATATTTATTTTTTACTTAATATCAAAAGACATCCGAAATAAATTAAACCTTAAATTTTAACTTTTCCGCCACACAACCGGAGATTAATTTTTTGAATTATGAAAAATTCAAAACTAAAACCAAAGTTTAATAATGGTTGGTGTTTCGCAATTGTAAACGGCCGATTAGCGGAAATTTATTTTCAAAAGAAATACGGCGCCTACGGCCATTGTTATGTTAAGCGGAAAAAATACAGAAGTAAGAAAGAACAAAAAATGATAGACGCAGATATTAAAAAATTTCAGTTTATTTATAGGAAAGGATATTATATTGATAAATTAACCGGAATTAAATCTAAAATTCCAAAAATTGAAGAAGTTTTCCCAGGGATAAAAAATAAAAATCGCCAATTTATGAAAAGCTAAAAGCTAAATATGCAATCCCGTTAGAAAATTAATAAAAATGCCGCTTATTTTAAAAATTCCTTGCCAAATTTCAAATAATTTTTCGGTCGAAAAAACGTCTTTATTAATTTTCTAACGGGATGCAATACCAAATTCCGCAATACATGGAGGCGCAAGACAGCATTATCGGGCCTTTCACTTTAAAACAGTTCGGCTATGTGGTGCTTGCCGGAATCGTTATTTTCGTCACTTATTACATAATTCATTGGGTTATCTGGCTTCTTATCAGCTTTATTTCCATGGGCGCGGCTCTGGCTTTTGCTTTCGTAAAAATCCACGGCCGGACGCTGGATCAAATAGCCATATCGGGAATAAAATTCATGCTTCAGCCGAAACTTTACATCTGGCAAAGAAAACTGGAGGAAAAAGAATTCATTATAGAAGAAAAGAAAAGCGATGCTGAAGTCGTGAAAGTCAAGCTAAGCGGACAGAGTCTTGTCAAAAACTTAAGCGAGAAACTTATCATAACCAAAACGCCCATACCGGGCAAAGAAAACAGCGGTTCATGGTTTGGCGAAAAACAGGAACGTTTTGTGGAAATTAAACGAATAACCGGCGAAAAAGAATTCGCCAAAAAAGTGGACTTTTAAGGGCTTGGCCTAAATTTTCAAGTCTGAAAGACGCAGAAAATTTAGCTGCCAAACCTTAACCCCGCATATATTTTTATGAAAATAACAAATAAGAATAAAGTGATTGTATTACAACAAACTAATTTGGCAAAAATAATCACTATTTTAAAAATATGTGCGGGGTAATAGGGCTTTAGCTAACTGAAGGCGCTTAAATCACAACCTACCTTAAAACATAATTTTCTGCTAAAATTAAATAATGCCTTTACAGCAACCCGGACAACAACAAGCGACCCAGCAATTCGTTGATATTGAGGATATAAAAGACGGGGTGATTATTTTAAAAAACGGCGGCCTGCGCCAGGTTTTAATGGTCAGCGGGGTTAATTTTGATTTGAAATCCGAAGAAGAACAAAATCTGATAATAAACAGTTATCAGAATTTTTTGAACAGTCTGGATTTTTCCATCCAGCTGATGGTTCACTCCCGCCATCTTAACATTGACAGCTATCTGGAAAAACTTAAAGATCGGCGCGAGCAGGAAACAAACCCTCTTTTAAAAACCCAGCTGGCCGATTATATGGAATTTATCCGTTCGTTTGTGGAATCAAACGCCATAATGAATAAAACTTTTTTCGCTGTTGTCCCTTACGAACCAGCCGGATTGTCTTCAATTAAAGCCGGCGGTCTTGGCGGTTTGTTAAGTTTCTTCGGCGGCGCCAAAAAACCAGCTGCCGATAAAACGGCCGCCGAACAAGAAAAACTTACCGAAAAAATACAACAGCTTTCCCAGCGGACCGGACAAGTGATCACCGGCCTGAACCAGATAGGCCTTAGGGCAGTACCCTTAGACACCGAAGAAACAGGCGAGCTTTTTTACAATTTTTACAATCCAGAAGATGTTGAAAGAAAAGGAATAGAAATATTTAAACAAAATGAGTAAAGCGATCCGAAACAATAAATACATCCGAATGCCCCAAATCAATCCGAATAAAATATTAAAACATTCGGATTGATTCGCAGATTCGAATATAATTCGGATAATTCGTATCGATCAATAAAATGGAACAAAAAATAAAAATTATTCAGGCGTATAAGGCGTCCGCCGGCGATATAAAAGACGTTATCGCTCCTTCCGGCCTGCAGATAAATTCCAATTATATAAAGCTCGGCAATAAGTTCGCCAAAACGGTTTTTATCTTCACTTATCCGCGGTATCTTTCCACCGGCTGGTTCTCGCCGATTATCAACATGCCCGAGCTGGTTGATATTTCTTTTTTCATGCATCCGGTTGACACGGCTCTGGCGTTAAGGCAGTTAAGAAAAAAAACAACTAATGTTGAAGCGCAGCTGAACGAACGTTCGGAAAAAGGCCTGGTTCGTGATCCTGTTCTTGAAACCGCTTTCCGCGACCTTGAAACCCTGCGCGACGCGCTCCAGCAGGCGCGGGAAAAACTTTTTAAAACAGGCGTGTATATAACCATTTACGCCGATTCTCTGGAGGATTTGAGCAAACTGGAAGGCCATCTGTCTTCGTTGCTGGAAAGCCGCCTGGTTTACGTAAAACCCGCTTTTTTTCAGCAAATGGAAGGTTTTGCCTCTGTTTTGCCTTTGGGCACGGATAAGCTCGGCATCCATACGCCGCTTAACTCCGGCCCGGTTTCTTCATTTTTTCCGTTTACCTCCCCGAATCTGACAACAGATAACGGCATACTCTACGGAGTTAATTTAGGCAACAACAGCCTGGTGATTTTTGACCGTTTTTCCCTGGAAAACGCCAATACCGTCGTATTCGCCAAATCAGGCAGCGGCAAATCATACACCACTAAACTGGAAATTATCCGCAATTTAATGATGGGGGTGAATGTTATAGTCGTTGACCCGGAAAAAGAATACAAAAACCTGTCACAGGCCGTGGGCGGCAGCTTTTTCAACATCTCGCTTACTTCCGAACACCATATCAATCCTTTTGACATCCCGATAATACCCAAAGACGAGGACCCGACCGATGTTTTAAAATCCCACATTCTTAACCTGACCGGCCTGCTCAAAGTAATGCTGGGAAAAATAACCCCGGAAGAAGAAGCGATTATTGACCGGGCTATCAGCGAAACTTACGCTTCCCACGATATCGTTCCGGGCAAAGATTTTTCGCAAGCCAAGCCGCCGCTTCTTGAAGACCTGCAGGTGGTTATCCAAAATATGAAGGGCGGCGCCGGACTGGCTGACCGGCTTGATAAATTTATCCATGGCTCTTACGCCGGATTCACCAATAACACCACGAACATTGACATTAAAAATCGGTTTATTGTTTTCGCCATCCGCGACCTGGAAGACGAGCTCCGGCCGATTGCGATGTATATTATTTTAAATTTCATCTGGAACATGATCCGCGCCGACTTTAAAAAACGCGCGCTGATTGTTGACGAAGCATGGGTGATGATGAAAAACGACGACAGCGCTTCGTTTCTTTTCGGCCTTGTTAAACGGGCTAGAAAATATTTCCTTGGAGTCACCAATATCACCCAGGAAGTGGATGATTTTTTACGCACTCCTTACGGACGGCCCATTATCACCAATTCGGCTCTGCAAATTCTGCTTAAGCAAGCGCCGGCGGTTATTGACGGCCTGGCTAAAACTTTTAACCTGACAACGGCGGAAAAAAATTTCCTGTTGGAAGCGAACGTCGGCGAAGGGTTATTCTTCGCGGGCCTGCGCCACGCGGCCATAAAAGTCATCGCTTCCTACACCGAAGACCAAATTGTCACCACTAATCCCGAACAAATGCTGGAAATGGGAAAAACTATTTAAAATAAAATGGACCAGGAAGATAAAAAAGACGAATTTCCTTTTATTGAATTTTTACTCTGGCTATTAGGAGCGTTCGTTTCGGACTTTATTTCTTTAATTCCTTATGCCGGCGTGCTGGTAAGCTGGCCGTTCGCCGCTTTTTTCACTTTATATAAAATCATGAAAGGGATTAATTATAAAAAAGTCCTTCTGGGAAGCGGTGTGGATTTTGTCGCTGAAGGTGTTTTTTCCACGCTACCGGCTAATATAGCCGATGTGGTTTTAACATATGTATTGGTAAAAGGAGGTGATGCGCTGGAAAAAACAGGCATTACCGAGAAAATCAAAAAACAAACCACAAAGAAAATAGGAATATAGTTATGATATAATAAAAAGAATGATGAAAACGAGCTTGGTTGTAATTTTTATAATAATAGCTTTCCTAATAGCTTCTAAAATAACTGCGGCTCAAACTAAACAAGAGCCCAAATTGATAGTCACCTGGCAAGCGCAAAATTACCAGCCAAACGATTACAAAGGAAAAAATCTGCCAACGGTTAATTCCCCAATTATCGCCGCGGTTGAATTGATTGACAACGACAAAATTATTAACCTTTCTTCAGTAAATATCACCTGGCTGCAAAATAGCGAAATAATTGTCAGCGGCCAGGGATTAAAAAGAATCGCTTTTAACAATAATGGCCTCTTTGGCGACCGTGTGATGATTGAAGCCGATATTATTTATAAAGAAAAAAACCTTCAGGGCGCGGCTATAATTCCAATAGTTTCGCCAAAAACCGTGATTTCAACTCCTCATATTTTCAACCAAGAAATTAAAGCCGGCGTTTATAATTTTAAAGCAACACCCTTCTTTTTCAATATTAAAAAATTAAGCGAGTTGGCTTTCAGCTGGTCCGTCAATGACCAGCAAGAATCCGGCGGACAAAACCCGGATGCTTTAAACCTTCAGATAACATCGGAGAATCGCGGCCCGGTTCCGCTGAATTTAACGGCGACAATTTCTAACATAAACAATATTATTGAAACAGCGAAGGATGAACTTAGATTTATATTAATGCCATGATCCCTCACCCTTGAAGGATCGGGGGTAATATTTAATAAACCAACTATGTTTTTAAAAATAATTAAAGGTCAGATAATCAAAACAAGGGATTGTTTTAGTTTAATTAGCCCACTTTTTACAAAAGTAAGGGGTAAAGCAGTCCTTTAAGGGTGAGGGATGAAAAGTAAATTTTTAACACTGGCATATGTCTGGTTATTTTTTTTACTGGCAATTCCGATTGCCTCGGCTGTTACGCTGGCGATTAAAATACCCGGGGCTCCAAATGCCGGCTCCGATTTTAAACAATATGTTTTGGGCGTTTATAACTTCGGCAGAATGGCTGTTGGCATCACTGCTTTCGGAGTTATTGTTTACGCCGCCTTGGAATATACGGCTTCAGCCGGAAACACCGCGCGCCAGGAAGACGCCCGCAGCCGCATTAAAGAAGCAATAATGGGAATAGTCTTGCTGTTCGGCGCCACCATTCTATTTAATCTTATAAACCCAGACATAATAGCGGGGTCGCTTGAAAAGCTGAATTCATTAAAGGTAAATCCTAATACAGTAGGGACGCAAACAAACCCAAATTTAACAGAAGGCGGTAAGTTAACAAATGGAAATACTTGCGACAAAGGTAGTGATTGCGCTAGTGGCAGTTGTCAATTTCAAACAGTAGAAGGTATTAAATATGGCACTTGTCAATAAATTTAAATAAATTATGAAAATTCTTAAACTTTTTCTCATTATAATATTATTCGGTATAATTGCTTTTTCCGTTTACTATTACTGGGACGCTATTTTAAAATTATTTTATCCGTCCCAAGAAAATATTTCCGCTCCGCAACCACAGGTAAAAATAGAAAATCTGAAATTACTGTCGCAAACAAAAATTTTCGGCTACTGGATTAATGAAACCAAAAACGCGATATTCGCTCTTACCGAAAACGGCAAAATAATTTCAATAAAAGACGGGGATGAAAAAATTGAATCTGACCAGGTAATCGCTAATTTAGTAAAACTTTTGCCGTCGCCTGATGGACAAAAAGCGATTATAGGTTTTGGCAACGCCCAACGCCCGCAATTCAGCTTATTTAACGTTGCTGACAATTCCTGGCGTCCGATGCCACTGGAAACAGTTAACCTTGCCTGGATTAATTCAAAAAATCAAACTGGCAATCTGGCGGCGTTAATTGATACTAAAAATGGAATTGCTTTGGAAATAATTGATTTAAGCAAAACAAACTCCACCAATACCAAACTAATCAATGATCTGGGACTGGAAGATGTTGAAATGGTATTGTCCGGAAACGACGTAATTGTTTTCACCGAACGCCCCTCTTATCAATATTACGGCGGCGCCTGGTCTCTCAACTTGAAAGATTTTAAATTCAGGCAAATATCAGAGCAGGAACCCGGCCTGATAACCAACTGGAGTAAAGACGGATTTTTAGGTTTAAAATTTTCGGTAACACTGCCGAATTCTTACAACCTGGCTTTAATTGACAACCAAGGCGCTTTTATTAAAAAACTGCCTTTCGTCACTTTGCCTGAAAAATGCCTGCTGGAACAGGATGCGGCTTATTGTTTTGTTCCTAAAGAAATAAGTGGGGAGTGGACCTTGCCTGATGATTACCTGCAGAAAGCTTTTTATTCAAATGATTTGCTTTACCGCGTTCCAATCGGAGAAGGGGAAATGCGAATGCTTTTAGACGCCGGTCAAAATAATATTGACGCGATCAACCCGCAACTTTTTGAAAATAAATTAATTTTTATAAATAGATATGACAACAGATTATACTCGTTTGACTTAAGCGTAAACTAAATAACCGTCCCGCTAAGCGGGACGGTTATTTAGTTTCTACTTTCAACTTTCTACTTTTTAGCTTATAGTAGCTTAACCACCACCCGGCGATCCATGCCTTCGCCAATACTTTCTGTTTTAAGGTCGGGTTTATGGGCAATCTCCGTATGAATAAGTCTCCGTTCATAAGCATTCATAGGCGGCAATTCCACCGCAATTTTATTAATAACGACTTTATTAGCCGCCGCTTTAGCAAGTTCAACTATTAAACGTTCGCGTTCCCTGCGGTAATTATTAATATCCAAAACAATCGGCTCGTTTCCGTCCTTTTGAAGGATTAAATTCACCAGCCGTTCAATGGAAGGCAAGATTTTAGGCATATCTTGCTGAAAAATCACCGGTTCGTTTATTAAAATCGAAACCCGCCGATTTTCCGGGTCGGAACTTAATTCAAGATTTTGATAACCAAGTAAATTAAAAAATTGTTTAATTTTTTCCGTTGTTTGTTCCATGATCCAAAGATTTAATTATGTAATACTGGTGGCCGATTGAAAAAACCGTTGTCACCAGCCAATAAAGCGCAACCGCGGCCGGCAAATTCAATAAAATAATAAACGTTATCACCGGACCGATAAAAACCATCATCTTGGCTGTTTTTGCCGCCTGGGAATCCGCGTTTTGCTGGGGCAACTGGAGCTGGCGGCCTTGAAAATATTGCGCTACGGTAGCCAACCCAACCAACAGATTACTATGAACTTTTAAATCAATCAAGTCTAAAAGGCTATGTGTCGCAAATAACGTTCCTGAAAGTTCATTTATAAAAACTTGATATAAAGCAATCAAAACCGGCAGCTGAACAATTAATAAAAGAAAGTTGCCGAACGGATTGACTCCGTGCCGGCGATAAAGTTCCATAAGCGCTGCGGCTTGTTCTTCTTTTTTTTTGTGGCGGTTTTTAATATTTTCAATTTCCGGCTGAAGCGTCTGCATAACCATCTGACTTTTTGTGCTTTTATGAAAAAGCGGCAAAAAAACAAAACGGATTGCGATAGTAAGAATAATAATCGCCAAACCCAAATCGTTAAAGGCTAAGTTGTTATAAATAAAAACCAAAAATTGAAGTATTGGCTGATAAATAAATTGATTGTAAATTCCGGAC
>JACPKE010000044.1 GCA_016187205.1 Candidatus Brennerbacteria bacterium
AAATCTTTGGGGCATGCGCTGGGGCCGGCGGCGATTTTGTTCGCGCTAGGATACAACAAAGATTCTGCCGAAGTGTTAGGCACGATAAAATTTTTTAAAAATTATATAATTGCCTGCCAGCTTAATGACGATGCGCATGATTGGGAAGATGACTTGAAAAAGGGGCAAGTGAACGCGGTAGGCGCGAGATTGTTAAGAGATACAAAGAGTGACAGCAGGAAGCCGGAAAAATTGCGGGAAGTGTTCTGGCACAAAACCATCATCGGCGCATACAAAGATATTTCGCGGCACATTGGGTTTGCCAAAAACGATCTCAAGAAACTCTCCATAATCAAAGAACCCGCGGTATTTGCCAAGATACTTGCCGCGATTGAACGCTCTGTTGAAAAAGCGTTAAAAGAACGCGATGAAACGATAAAGTTTCTTAAAACCTATACCTCATATGGAATCACAAAATCAAATTGATAAAACCTCAAAAAAATAGTAATTAGAGTATGAACATGTATTCTATTTATTCCCACGCTGAACAGGAACAGCGGATTGAATTTATTGAATTATATTTCAAGGGCGATAAGGAAAATGAAAATCGCGAGCGAATAAAAGAATATTTGAAAAATAATCAGATTGCTTAGAGCCCGGAGGGTTTCAGTTTATTAAAATTTTGCTATGATAATAATATGACTTACGTTATTAAAAACAAACTGTCTATTATTGCCAATTCGGGCCTGTCTGCGTGCGATAACACACAGACAGGGAAAAACTATGTGTTTACCATTCGCGATCTGCCAAATGAGGATAGACCGAGGGAAAAATTGCTTGCGCTCGGTCCCGGAGCGCTTACGCCTAAAGAACTTCTGGCGATTGTCTTGGAAAAAGGCACGCGTAAGGAGGGGGTGCTTGCGATGACCGAGCGGGTTGTCCGCGAATACGGCGAGAGTAATATTTTTTCAAATATCGATGCCAAAAAGCTCTCGGAAGATCTTAAGATTCCGCTTACTAAGGCGATGCAGGTTGTGGCGGTAGGTGAGCTTGGCCGCCGATTTTTTGAAAGAAGCCGCAATGGCGCCGCGGTAATCCGCACCGCCAAAGATGTTTTTGAATATGTTACCGACATGCGCGGCCTTTCTAAGGAGCATTTGCGCGGTCTTTACTTAAACGCTCATTATCAACTCATTCATGATGAGGTTATTTCCATCGGTACGGTGGACGCGAATGTTATACATCCGCGCGAAGTGTTTCGCCCCGCTCTTTCATGCTCCGCGGTTGCCGTGATTCTCGCTCACAATCATCCTTCCGGCGTTTTAACGCCAAGCGCCGATGATGTACATATCACAACGCAAATAAAAGAAGCCGGCGTCATTATCGGTATTGAGCTTGTTGACCATGTCATTGTTTCTAAAGAAGGCTTTGCGAGTATTTAATTTACAAATAAGGTTATATGAATATAAACCAAAAACATCTAAACCACATAGACGCCATTAACCTTGGATCTTATTATACTCCGGAGGTTATTGTTGATTTGGCTTATTCCATTTTGCAAAAAAATATTAAAGATATTAAAGATTTTTCAATAATAGATTCTTCTTGTGGTTACGGTTCGTTTTTGGCAAGAAACAACATTGCGAAAAGATTAATTGGAGCCGATATCGATCAAAAAGCTATTTCTGAAGCAAAAAAAATAATTGGCGAAGTTGATTTTATCTGTCAAAATTCTCTTTTGAATGTTGATCGTTCAAGTTTAACGATTAAGAGTAATGAAAAAATTATAACCATAGGCAACCCTCCATACAACGATACTACGTCCATAATTCGTAATTCCATAAAAGATATTTCCATCCAGGACAAAATTGACGCTGACATAAAAACTAGGGATTTAGGTATGTCATTTTTGTTGTCTTACGATAAACTTAAAGCGGATTATGTTTGTGTTTTGCATCCTTTATCTTATTTAATCAAAAAAGCCAATTTCGCCCTGCTCTCGAAAGTCGCCAATAACTATAAATTAATTGACGGAATAATCATAAGCAGTCATGAATTTTCTGATACTTCTCGCGGCATGGCCTTTCCGATTTTGATCGCCCTTTATAAGAGGGGTGAAAAAGGAATGGGCTATGATTATATTCAAAATTATCAGTTTAAAGTAAAGGACGATGGC
>JACPKE010000048.1 GCA_016187205.1 Candidatus Brennerbacteria bacterium
CGCCTTTCCGTTTCCAAATAATAATCTGACGAACCGGAAAACCGCTCACGATGTCTTGGCGGTCTTGCAATAAGCCGCCTTGCACACGCCATTTGTGATTATAGAAAATTGCGCCGTCTTCCGGGATAATCCTCATCATTTCAGTTAAACAATCTCTTTGCCATTTCACATATTCGTCGTGAGGCATACAATCGTCGTGGTGTGAATAGCCGTTTTGCAGAGCGGCATTTGCCCATTTTCCGCCACGGCCATCTTTCATTCCGTTGCCGGTAGAATTTTTGAGATTGTAAGGAGGCGAAGTAATCACTAAATGTACCGAGCCGTCCGGTATTTGTTTCATTACATCAACGGCACTGCCGCAGACGATCTTATTCAAAAAATTTTCTGAAAATTTAGTCTTCATATCATTTCAAAAGTTGGTCTATCGAAATATCCAACCCTGCGGTAATTTTGACTGCTGCCGGGCTTGGATTCGAACCAAGATTGATGGATTCAGAGTCCATAGGCCTACCATTAGCCGACCCGGCATTTCTTATAATTTAAAAACTTTGCTATAATATTAAGTAATGAAAAGTAATAAATCAACTTATATATATGTCATTTTAGGCATTGTGGTTTTAGCCGGTTTATTCATTTACCCCCGTTTTAAAAAAGAAGGCGGCGGCACATCCGGCTTTGGCTCCGATGTTCCTTGTCTTCTTCCAAATGCATCTATAGTCCAGCATACACATCAACAGCTGACAATTACAGTGGACGACAAATCAGAAACAGTTCCCGGTGATATCGGACTGACAGGCTGCCATCGGGCAATCCACACCCATGATGGAACCGGAGAAATTCATGTTGAAGCCCAGGACAAGCGTGATTATACTTTGGGAGATTTTTTCAAAGTCTGGGGCAAGACAATAGAACGAGAGGGATATGATTTGGAAATGAACGTGGACGGTCTTCCTGTAAGTTTTGAACTTAGAGAAAGTTTAGTTTTAAAAGATAAACAGCAAATTATTTTAAACTACACAAAAAAGGTCGCTGATAAAACCGATTTGTAGATTCGTATAAATTCGTTATGAAAAAAGAATTTATTCCCGAAGAATTAAATATAAAAGAAGATCGCCCTGGCTTGACTTTAAAAATGATTCAGGAGCATTTTAAGCTGTATCAGGGATATGTTAAAAAAACCAATGAAATCCAGGAAAAAATAAATGTGGCCGACAAATCCGAAGCCAATGGCGTTTACAGTTATATCGGCGAACTGAAAAGGCAGGAAACTTTCAGCGTTAACGGAATGAAATTGCATGAAGTTTATTTCGGCCATTTAAACGGCGACGGCCAGCCAAAAGGGGAACTGGTAAAAATGATTGAAAAAGATTTTGAATCGCTGGACGCCTGGAAAGAAGATATGGTTGCGACAGCCATCAGCGCCCGCGGCTGGGCAGTGCTGGCTTTTGATTTAAAAGACAACCTTTTGCATAATTACGGCGCGGACAGCCATAATCTCGGCGCGGTTTGGGGCGCTATTCCGGTCATTGTTCTTGATGTTTACGAGCACGCTTATTTTATGGATTACGGCGTTAATCGCAAAGATTATTTAAGCGCTTTTTTTAAAAATTTGGACTGGGATTATGCCAATAAAATCGTCAGGCATTTTGAACTGGATAAAAAGCATTGTAAATGAGCTTAACTGTTATCAAATCGGATATTAAAAACGAGCTCGGCCTCAAATCCGATGAAATTTCCATTATCAAACTGGTTGATTTAATGATCCAATACGCTTATGAAGCGCGGGCTTCGGATATTCACATAGATCCGGCTGAAGAAAAAATACATGTTCGCATGAGAATTGACGGAGTTTTAAACGATGTTTTTCCGTTATCAAACGAATTGCATTCGGAAGTTATTACCCGGCTTAAAGTTCTTTCCGGATTAAGAACCGATGAACACCAGGCGGCGCAAGACGGACGTTTAAGATTTACGGCGCAGCTGGAAAAAAATGAAAAAAAAGCGGTTCATTTTGACGTCAGAATTTCTATTGTTCCGACTTATTACGGCGAAAACGCGGTTTTACGGCTTTTGGTTGAACAGGGAGAAGTATTTACTCTGGAATCTTTAGGTTACAATAAACGCGATTTGGAAGTTGTTAAAAGAGCCATATCCAAACCCTATGGAATGATTCTCGTTACCGGACCGACCGGCTCCGGCAAAACAACTTCTCTTTACGCGATTTTAAAAATGCTGAATACACCAACGGTTTCCATTATTACCATTGAAGACCCGATTGAATATTCTCTTGAAGGCATTGACCAGATACAGGTAAATTCCCAGACTGGACTTACTTTTGCCAACGGACTCCGTTCAATTTTAAGGCAAGACCCAAATATCGTAATGGTAGGCGAAATAAGGGATGAGGAAACCGCTAAAATAGCGGTTAATGCCGCCTTAACAGGCCATTTGCTTCTTTCAACTCTGCATACAAATGATGCGGCTACCGCTTTGCCGCGGCTTATTGATATGGATGTTGAACCGTTTTTAATAGCTTCAACGATAAATATAATAATCGGCCAGCGGTTGGTAAGAAAAATTTGTTCCGATTGCCGCGTTAAAAAAAAGCTAACGGTTTCAGAACTGACCAGTTTCGGAGAAAGCCTGGGCCAGAATATCCCCAAAGAATTAAGCGAAGGCAAAGATCTTTTTTACGCCGGTAAAGGCTGTGCTACCTGCACAAACACCGGTTATCTCGGTAGAATCGGCATTCATGAAGTTATAGAAATGACCGAAGCAATACGCGAAGCCATTATGTCGCGTTTATCCGCCGCTGAAATAAAAAAAATCGCCAGAAGCGAAGGGATGACAACAATGATGGAAGACGGTTTTCAAAAAGTCATTAAAGGCATTACTACAATAGACGAACTTTTAAGAGTGATGCATGAATAAAACTCCGCGAATATACGAATATAGCGCTGATATACGAATTCGGATATTCGCGCTTGATTCGCATATTTGTGAAGTTTTTTAAAACATTCTATGCCGGAAAATCAAAAAGACGCAAAACCTAATAATAAAAATTCTATCGGAATTAAGTTTCGTAAAATTTTCCTGCGCATTCCGCTCGCGGAAAAAATTCTTTTCACAAAACATCTTTCAATGATGATTCAGGCCGGAATGCCGGAAATTGAAAGTTTGAAACTTATTCAACGGCAAGCTAAATCGCGTTCATTTCTTTTTATTCTCAATCAGGTTTTAAAAGATTTGGAAAACGGACAATTCCTTTCTGTCAGTCTTTCCCAGTTTGTTCATGTTTTTGGCGATCTTTTCATAAACATCATAAAAATAGGCGAATCAAGCGGCACTTTGGCGGAAAATTTGAATTACCTTTCATCTGAACTTAAAAAAAGCCAACAGCTTCGGCAAAAAATTCAATCCGCCATTATTTACCCGGTTGTTATTTTAGTGGCAACCGTTGGCGTTACCGGAGCTTTGGTTTTCTTCGTGCTTCCTAAAATACTGCCTATTTTCGCCAGCTTAAACGTTAAACTTCCTCTAACCACCAGAATCTTAATCGGTTTTTCAAACGTTCTTTATAATTATTGGATGTGGGTTCTTTTGGGATTTATAGCTTTAATTATTATTTTTATATTGCTGTTAAGAATAAGAATAATCCGTTTCGCTTTTCACAGATTTTTTATTTTTCTTCCGGTAGTCGGCAGTATCGCCAAAAGCGCCAATATGGCTAATTTTAGCCGCACTTTGGGGCTTTTGCTGAAAAGCGGTGTCGCGATAGTTGAAGCTTTGAATATCGCGGCCGATAGCCTGCCTAATCTTATTTACCAGCGTGAAATTCATAATACCGCTCAACGGGTTAAAAGCGGGGAATCAATCAATAAATATCTCAGCGAACGGGAGCAATTCTTTCCTCCGACAATCAGCCGCATGATTGAAGTAGGGGAAACTACCGGCAATCTGGACACCAATCTTTTGTATCTTGCCGAATTTTATGAAAATGAAGTTGATGAAGCCACTAAAAATCTTTCCAGCATTCTTGAGCCTCTTATGCTTCTTTTAATGGGAGGGATTGTCGGGTTTGTCGCGATTTCCATAATTACCCCAATTTATGAAGTTACCCAAGGACTTAAAGCTAATTAATAAAGGATTTACGATGATTGAATTATTAGTAGTTATGGGAATAGCCATAATATTATTAGGTTTAGGACTTTTTATCGGAAGCGATTTTTACCGCGTTTACTCTTTGACTTCCGAACGGGATAATTTAATTTCTTATATAAGAAAAGCCCGTTCCCGGGCGCTTTCCAACTATAACCAGTCAAGCCACGGCCTTGCTGTCAGCAGTTCACGTTATATAATATTTCAAGGTTTGTCTTTGGCAGCCAGATCATCAACATGGGATCAGGTTTTTAATATATCCCCCGGAATTAAAATAAACTGGCAGATCGGAACCGGAACGGAAGAAATAATTTTTTCACCCTTAACCGCCACGTCTTCGGCTTC
>JACPKE010000049.1 GCA_016187205.1 Candidatus Brennerbacteria bacterium
CCTACGAATAATTGGACGACATACACGGGATATTTTGTTGCTGATGGAAATTGGATTAGCTCTGGATTAGCTCCTCATATTTATGGAGCGGTTGTTTCAGGTGAAAACTTTTATATAGATAATGTTAAGGTTTATGGTTTGTAATGATGGTTTTATCGGCGATCCGCATCAACAACCGTAAACCGCGCTCTTTCCAGCGCTGAAATTAAAGCCATATATGACGCCACGAAATAGATATTATTCACATACTGTTATTGCAATTCATCCCGCTCGCAAGCGGGCGGGTATTCTTACGAGCGAATAATAAAAATTATTAACTGCTTCATTTAAAAAAAGAGCCCGGAAGATTTTCCTTCCAGGACTCATAAAGAAGTAGAATATATGCGTTGATGGATTATTGAAAGAATATTTGATTTTAAATTATCAAACCGGTTGCAAGCGAATAGCTATTGCTTGCGAAACCAGTAAGATAAATTCAGAATCAAAATTCAAATCAATAATATCAATCGCATATTTCTACATTTATATTTAAAAGAGCTAAATTTCATTTCTATCGGACTGTCAATTCTATCATTACATTAACATTATATGCCCGTTTTAAAAATTTGTCAAGTCTGCAAAAATAGCCAAACTGGGGGTAGAATATGATTAATGTCAGATATCCCTAAAAAACCAGTTAGAGTGCGGCTAGCGCCTTCGCCAACCGGTTTATTTCATATTGGAACGGCTAGAACTGCGCTTTTTAACTGGCTTTTTGCTAAAAATAAAGGCGGCAAATTTATTTTGAGGATTGAGGATACGGACGTTGAACGTTCCGAACCCCAATTTGAAGCAGATATTATTAAAAGCTTGAAATGGCTTGGTTTGGATTGGGATGAAGGACCATTAACGGCAATTAGCGACAAGCGACAAGAGACAAGGGACTATGTTGGTGAATACGGCCCTTATCGGCAGAGCGAACGGCTGGAGATTTATGAAAAATACCTGAAACAGCTTTTAGATAGCGGCAGAGCTTATTATTGTTTTTGCTCAAAAGAAGAACTTGAAGAAGAACGGCAGGCGCAATTATCTCAAGGTTTACCGCCCCGTTACAGCGGCTATTGCCGGAATTTATCGACTGAAAAAATAACAGAAAAAAACGCGGCTGGGCCGTCGGTAATCCGTTTTATGATGCCTGAAGGCGAAGTGGTTTTTAAGGATTTAATTCGCGGGCAGGTAAAATTTAACGCCGGTTTATTCGGCGATATCGTAATAGCTAAAGATTTCAATACGCCGTTATATAATTTTGCGGCTGTGATTGACGACGAAACTATGCAAATCAGCCATGTTATTCGCGGGGAAGACCATCTTTCTAACACTCCGAAGCAGATTTTGCTTCAGCAGGCTCTTGGTTTTAGCCAGCCGGTTTACGCTCATTTGCCTTTAATTTTGAATTCTGACCGGAGCAAGCTGTCAAAAAGGTTTAATGCGGTTTCGGTTGAAGATTACCGGCAAGCCGGTTATATTCCGGAAGCGATTCTTAATTTTTTGGCCTTGCTTGGCTGGCATCCGGCCGGTGATAATGAATTTTTAAGCAGGGAAGCTTTGATTAAAGAGTTTGCTTTGTCCCGCGTCCAAAAATCCGGCGCTGTTTTTAATCAGGAGAAGCTTGACTGGTTAAACAGTCAGCATATTAAAAATTTGGATATTGATGATTTAATTGAAAGAATTTTACCTTTTGCCAAGGATGCCGGCTGGACAGGGGACAGGGAATTTTTGAGTCGCGTTGTTAAGGTTGAACACGAGCGTTTGAAAAAGCTGGCTGATTTTTCTATTTTATCCGGCTTTTTCTTTAGATTGCCTGATTACGATAAAAAACTTTTAATTTGGCAGGACTTGTCTTTGGAAATAATCGCGGCCAATCTTAAAATTTTGAAAGAAGTTTTGGAAAAAACGCCGGAACAAAAATTTACGCAGGCTGATTTGACGGTTATTCTGGAAGAAGCGGTAAAAAGCAATAAAGGCGCTTTTTTATGGCCTTTGCGCGCCGCGCTTTCCGGTTTAAAAGCTTCACCCGGGCCTTTTGAGATTATGGATGCGCTTGGAAAAACAGAAACATTAAGCCGTATTGATATTGCTTTAAAAAAAATAGTCGGTTGATATTAATAGACCTACTGCATAAAGTTTTACCTACGGGAAATCTTTATGCAGTGGGTCTAATTATTAAAAATCTTGAATTTAAAAATCAGAATTCAAAAATTAAGAGTTGATTTTTTGACTCTCCGGCTTAAAAGCCGGAGCTTGGGCATTTTAATTGCCGTTTACTGTTTTATTTTTGTTGGTTTTGTTTTTGCCGCTCCGGCGCAGGAATTGCGTGAGCAAATCAGCCAAAGAAACGCCGAACTTCAAGAGTTGACTAATCGCCGTCAGGCCGTAGAAAAAGCGCTTGACGACCTTGGCGATAAAAGTTTGACCTTGAAGCAGGAATTAAAAAAAATAGATTATCAGGTTAATCAGCTGAATTTGAGCGTAAAATCAAGCGAGGTTACCATGGAAAAGCTGGGCTTGGAAATAAACGCTATAGCTTTTGACATTGAAGATATAGAAAATGGGATTGGCATAAAAAAACAAGCGGTTGCCGATACGCTCCGCCAAATCCAGCAAAAAGACGGCGAAGGGATCTTGGAAATTGTTTTTAAGCATAGAAGTCTTGTAGCCAGCGTTGCCGAAGCCCAATCCCTGATAGATTTTAACGGAGGTTTGTCGGTTGAAGTGAACGGTTTGAAAAAACTTCAAGGCGATCTTGTTTTTAAGCTTGATGACATGAAAGGAAAAAAATACCAGAAAGAACTGGAAGCGGTTAATCTTAAAAGCCGCCGTGTTATTGCTTTAAATCAGAAAGAGGAACGTCAAATTTTGTTTGATCGGACTAAAAACCAGGAAAAAATTTTCCAGCAGCAATTGAACGAAGTGGAAAAAAGGCAGGCGGAAATATCAGCCGAAATAACCGATATTGAAGAAGAATTAAGAAGAAGCCTTGACCCGTCTCTTTTGCCGGCGCCGCGTCCAGGCGTACTGGCCAATCCTCTTGAAGGCGGCAGGGTAACGCAGAAATTCGGCACGATATCGCGTTTATACGGCGGCAAGCCGCATAACGGCCTTGATTTGGGTTCTTATTTTGCGGCTCCGATTATGGCGGCCGAAAAAGGCAAAGTTATCATGGTTTATGATCAGGACAAATTTTGTTATAAAGGAGCTTATGGGAAGCTTGTTTTAATTGAGCATGAAAATAATTTAACCACTTTATATGCCCATCTTTCCAAATATGTCGTTAAAGAAGGTGATATAATAAATAAAGGAGATTTAATCGGCTATGAAGGCCGCACCGGATACGCCACCGGCCCGCATCTTCATTTCGGGGTTTACGCCAGCCAAACCGTAACTATCCGTCAAAGCAAATCATGCGGTCGGATGCCTTTTGGAGCCCCCCTTGATCCTCAGAATTATTTGTAAGGGTTTGCTCTGACCGAGCACATAAAGCTTTATGTGCTCGGTCAGCCAGCAAACCTTACCCCCTCCTTTTAGACGACCTGGAATACCTAGATAACATGAAAAAATCAAAAAACATAAACAACCTTAAAACTCAAATGTTATATCTTGTTAAGGTCGCTCAAAAGGAGGGGGGTGCTCGTTTTTGTAGCTAAATTTTTTTCGCTGCGAACGGGCTCAAAAATTTAGACAAAAACGGCATGTTTTTTAATTTAATTATTCAATCAATAAAAGAATTTTTTGTTTACCTTCGCGATTTTGACAAAGGCGATTTGTCGGCGTTTTCCGGAAAATTGCGCGCTGTTGTTTCGGAAGTTGTTTCCGATAAAAATGTTCAGGATATTTTAAAAATTTTAAGCGGATGGTTTGATAAGTTTAATTATTACATCGGTGCCGGGCTTTGGAATTTACTGGTTAAAATTTTTAAAGCAATCGGCGCCTTTTTAATTTTAATTTTTGAGGCTTCGGCTGATTTAATAAGAATTGTTTTATCGTGGTTGCAGTAAGTTTACTGTATAGTTTATTCTAAAACATTATTATTAAGCGCTATGCTATAGCATAGCGTATAAATTTTGTATTGGGAAAACAATGATTTTTAAGGAGTACTAAACTATTGACTTAATATTTATTTTTTGTTTAATTAAATTCAGTTGCTTTTAAATAAATAATTTTAAAATAAAAGGAGGCTATAATGGATAAGAATCGCGAGTTTTTGGAAGAATTAAAAAAAGCTTTTGATTATACTGGAGGGTTAAACTGGGTATCCCGCATTAAACGGGAGAAAGCGTTTAATGAAGTTAATAAAATTAAATTGGAATTAGAAAGACAATCAAAATTAAATTATAAAAATTTACTTGATCAAATTATAACAAATATGAATTTAGCTCCAGGTTTGCAAATTTGGGCAGTGAATGAACTCAATAGGATTGATAATGATGATGTTATTCATTTACGCCGCCAGCAAATCAAAAAAATGAAAGAAATACAGAACCAAGTTAGGGATATCACTGTTCGTGATTCAATTTCTGCAATTATTTCCGATTTATCGGGTAGAAAAAATAATTTGAGCGATGATTACACGGTAAGTTGCAAAGATAATACAAAAGCGGATTTGAATTAGGGTATAAAAGGTTTATCGTGAGTTGTGTTGAAAAAAAAGAGGAGAAGCAAAATGAAAGTTTTTTATTGTATAGATGAAGTAGTAGTTGATTATGAGAAGTATATTAAGTATCTTGAAAATAGAATTATTAAAGTTTCTGGATTATTTTATTATGACAATAAAGAGCTCTTAAATTCAGGGAGAATGGTATTGCAATTGGAAAAACAAAGTCGGTTTTTAAACCGGCTTTTTATTTTTTTATTAATTTTAATAATACGGGGAAATCTTCGTCTGTAAGGATCTGTAAGGACTGGGATGAGAGCAATGTCCGGCACTATGACGCGTCATAGTGCCGGACAAATAAATTTTGAATTATAAGAAACCTGCTCTGTAAAGGCGAAGTTTTTCACTGTCGTAAAAGAATCATTTTACGACATAAGAAATTATTAAAAAGCCGGCAGAATCATAATTCCCTGCCGGCTTAACTTTTAGCATTTTTCTATTATTCCGTTTGCAATTTCATAATTTGAATATTTAGGGTCGTTTGTTACTTCTTTTTCTATCTCAAAAAACGGCGGCAATTCCACTTTGTCGTTTTCTTCGGTAAGCTCAATTTCAAGCATTAATAGATTAATCGGCGCTAAAAAATCATCCAGTTCAAAATATTGATTATTGTAAACAAAGCATAGCCGGTTTTTCTTGATAATTTTTTTTGTTTTGTCCCGTAATTTCTGAAGCTCAAAATAATCAACGGCACTTATGATTTTTTCTTTTTCCGGACGTCCATGGCAGGATTGTTTGGCTTTCCAGGTTTTATAATAAGTTGACGAACCGTTTTGGCTTCTTTTTCTGATTCTTACTTCCTCCCCTTCTTTGCTATCAAGATACATTTGTTCAATCAAGATTTTTTGTCCGGAATTCAAGCTTTCAATTTCTTTGTTGTTGAACTGAACCATTTTAACTAAAAATTTTCTTTCAATTTCAAGAGGCACCGGAATATCAAGCGCCCTGGCAATAGTTTTAAGCAAACGTTTCATTTTTCCTTCAAAATCCGTTGCATTGTCTATGATTCTTAAATGGGGATGCCCTATCCAGGCGTTTAAGGTTTTTTCATCCGCAATCAGCGCTTCTTCAGCGGATTCTCTTCGCGCTTCATTATTATCGGTTGTGTAAAATTCTCTTGCGCCATTTGCCGCCGTAATCAGATGAATAACAGCATCATAGCTGTCGCGAACGTCTTTTAAAGTCAAATGATTATCTTCCAGTATAGCTTTGAAAAATTTTTCGCTTATATAAGCCATCGCGTCCATTTCGCCTCGATCAAAAATAATGACTTTTTTGCCGTCAAAAATATTCGCCAATTCGTTGTATTCGCGGCGCAATGCCCTTTGCGTTAAAACCATCCTCTCTTCTATTTTCTGATATTTCTCCGGATCATTTTTAAAGATTTCGGAGATGTCATTGATTCCTCCTTTAATAAAAATTGTCGCTACTTCAGGCACGAGAAAAACCCTAAAGCCGTAATCCATCAGCTTTTCTGAAATATAACTCAAGCCGGTTGTTTTGCCGGCGCAAGGCCCTCCAGTCAAAACAATCTCTTTAATTTTTTCTTCCATTAGTCACCTCCTATTTTATTGAATTTAAGAAACTAGACGAATTATACTGTCCGGCTTTATAATACTCAAGTGTTTTATAATAACGACATTGAAAGTTTTAAATCGTTAAATGGCTATGTTATTGACGATGTTTGGTATCCCCGCGTCACTAAAATTGTCGGCATTAAAGCCAAACCCGCGCTTTATCGGTTTTATGCCGAAGCGGCCAGTTTTAAAGCCGCTGATTCAATTGCTCAAAAATCAGCCGCTGAAGGAACTCAAATTCATGAAGCGGTTGAGAAAATCTTGTCCGGCGAATCCCCTGTTATTGAGCCGAATATCGCTCCGGCAATCGCGGCTTTTAAAAAATTTATTGAGGTAAAAAATATACAAGCCGATCCGGCTTTGATTGAAAAAAGAATTGTTCATCATGACCATCGTTATGCCGGCACTATTGATGTTGTTGCTTTGATTGACGGTAAGCTTGGTATTTTGGACATTAAAACTTCGCAGGCGATTTATCGTGATTATAATTTGCAGATTTCAGCTTATATGGAAGCTTTGCGTCATGAATTAAAAGATTTGCAAACAAGGTGGATTTTAAGGATTGATCAGATTCAACGCTGTATTAAATGCGGCGCAACGCTCCGGACTAAAGGCGGACGGGAGAAAATAAAAATCAATTGGAGCAGTAGTCAGATGAAAAATTGCCAGCATGATTGGTCCGAAGTTAAAGGCGATATTGAATTGCAGGAATTCCCCTACTGGCAGGATGATTTTGAGGCTTTTCTTGGCGCGAAGCGATTATGGGAGTGGGAAAATATTGGCCAGTTGAAAGAAATTGGTTACTTATA
>JACPKE010000043.1 GCA_016187205.1 Candidatus Brennerbacteria bacterium
AAACGTTGCACCAATTCCCTGGCTGATTCAAAAGTAAAATTACCGGAAATCTGGGCTTTGCCGCCGCTGATTTTTTCCCGCACAATCGGCATTTCTATCAGGTTATTATCAAGAAAAATCGCCACCGGCCTGCCTATATTTTGGCCTGTAATTTCTTCAAAAAGCGCCGCTCCCTCCTTATTAAAAGAAAGATTAACTTTTGGCTTGTTAGTGATATTATCCGATTCAATCTGGGCGCTGGCTACATAACGTCCGGTCAGCAAAGTGGGCATGAATTTCGGCACCAGCTCCGGAGTGGCGCTGGCGATTTTAATGGAATCGTTAGTTGAACTGGCGGCTTCAAAAACAACCGTTCTGAAATCTAAAAGCGGGGTTTCACCTATTTGCTTGATTGCCTGATTAACGTCTTTAATTCCGGCCAACTCCACAACCAAGCGGTAATTGTCGCCACTGCGCGAAATAAAAACCTGCGGCTCGGAAATGCCGAAAAGATTAACCCGCCTTTCAATCACATCGCGCAACCCATTCACCACTGAATCATGGTCGCCTGGCTGTACTTCATTCAAATTAACTTCGTAAACAAGATAACTGCCGCCTACAAGGTCAAGACCCAAACGCCACGGCTTTAAAACAGCCGACGGCAAAGATAACTGCCCGCCGATAAACTGCCAAACCGGCTGATAATCAAAAATAGCGGCAAGAAAGAAAAAGAAAATAACAGCAATCAAAATTAATGGTGCATTCCGCCTGGGCATAATTTATAGACTGACTTCAATCGTTCCGGGCTTTACGATCCCGGCACTTATATGATCATGATATTTCCAGGAACCGATTTCATTAAAAGTAAAAGTCCACGATTCCCCTGTTTTTAAGCTATGACAAGCGTCAAACTTACTGGCGATACATCCTCCTGTTTCCGGATAAACAGCATGAGTCGGATGCACGGCCGAAGCCGGCCAGCTTGAAGCGGACATTCTATTAATCCAGGTAACCGAATCGCCTTTTTTAATTTGAATAAAAGCCGGCTTAAAAGCATTGTCAATAATTTCAATAATATGATTTTCACCGACGGAAATACTTGGCGGCACCCCGAGTATCGGCGCTATTACCGGCGCCGATGGAACAGCTACCGAATTATTACCCGAAACCTCCGTTTGCGGCAATCCCTGCTGAACCGCTTGCGGAATCACGGGAGCAACTTCAACCACCGGAGCTTCCTGACCTTTTGGCGCCGCAGAGTAATAAAAATAAAAACCCGCTAACGCCCCTAAAACTAATAAAACAACAACTAAATAATAATACTTGCTCATAATGTAAAAATTTTTAAATTATTAATAACGACTTTTTAAAAGTAAGTTTACTATATCACGCTCTTGCTAAAATTCAAGTTACCGAATAACCTATATAAAGAAGACTTTTTTTATTAAAATATAAAGGAGGATATATGAAATGCATCCGTTGCGCAGGTTTTATGAACTCAACCGCTCATTATGACCATGAGTGCAGCCAAACTTTCATTAAATGTTTAAATTGCGGAGAAATCATAGACTCGGTTATTCTAAAAAACAGAGGAATTGATTTAAAAAAATTCAACCGCAAAAAACAGCCGAGAAAGCAATGGAGTTCAAAAATCTATAGGGAAGTAAAAGCCTCAGCTTAAAATGAGGCTTTTATATTTATCCGCAGAATAAATATCTCGCCGCTCTGTGGCATGACTATTGATTTTCTAACTTGGTTTATTGATGTTCTTCCTCTTCTTCCGTTTCCTCTACAACCCTGCCGGCTTCACGCAATCTTTCTTCGGCTTTACGAACAGCCTCAGCGGCTTTTTCCGTTTCTTTTTCCAACCGCTTCGCTTCTTCTTGAATTTGTTTTTCTATTTCTCCATTTTCTTCTTTCTTGGTTCCCCGGCCACGTTCTCCCCGCTCTCCTTCTAATTCCTCTTCCAGTTCTTTGGCCTCGCTAAGTTCTTCAATCGCTTCTTTAATTTTCTCAAGACTTTCTTTTGCTTCTTTAGCGTGATGTTCGGCTGATTCAAAATTTCCGGCGTTAAAAGCAGCTTGAGCTTCGCTAAAATGCTCTTCAAAAGCGGCGAAGGCTTCCAGCGGCAACGTCATCAAGCCGTCTTCTTTCACTTCATTAATTATTTCCTCCTTTTCTTCTCCGGCTTCTTTAATCGCTTCCTCCGCTTTTAATTTTTCTTCAATTTCTTTTTCCAACCGCTCTTCCTCTTCTTCTAAAGCGTGTTCTTGATCATGCTCTTTTCTCCCTAAAAGTTCTTTTTGCGCTTTCAGTCCATCAAGCTCCGAAAGCAATGCCTCAAGTTGCTGGCTGTCCCCGATTTTGCGCGCTAATTTAATTTCCTCCTTCAAATCTTTTATTTCTAATTTAATAGCTTCCCTTTTTTCTTTAAAAGATTGCTTTAAAACATCGCGGTTAGAATCAAAATCAACATTTAAGCTCTTTGCCAATTCCCTAACATCCTTTCCTTTTGATTTTTCGCTTTCAACAATACTGGCGGCTTTGGCAAAATGAGCCGTAAGCCGCGACTGGGCGACGTCCAACCCGGGCGCGCTTACGCCTTTTGTCTCAAGTATTATTTTAATCTCGGCTATTCTCTCAGCCGCGAAATTAATCTGCAAACGGGCCTTCCCTTCAGGATTAAAAGTAAAAAATTCTCTTACCGTTTCCCCGATCCTGTCAAGAAAATAAAAAGGATTACCGGGAACCAGGCCAGGATTAGGCAACGCGGCTTTTTGCGCTTCCTGCGCGTAAGTAAAAGCCGCGCCAGCAACCAAAAAAATGGAAAAAAGCCCTAAAATAATAATTTTTATCATAAGCTTAATAATAACAACTATAGGAAAAATGAGCCTAAATCTCATCTTCAAACAAAAACGGTTCCTTATACAATACTTCCTGCAACTTGGAACGATAGGTACTGGGGTTTTTAAAAAGATGGGCCAACGGCTCGCCGATTGTTCCCAAACCAACTATCAAGATAACCATTTTAAGCCCCCCTTGCCCTTTGATTTTTTTTCTTTGCATTTTGGATTCTGACATTTAAATCTCGACACTCCAATATAAGGATAAGGATGCACGAATGTATGCCGCTCAGAATCTTCATCTAAAATAAGTTGTTCCAGCATTTTTTCGGGTGAAATCCCGTCTTCGGCCGCCATTTGTTGCAACCTTATAAAAACTACATTTTTAATAATATAAATTCCCTCTTCTTCATCTTTCATTTATTTTCCTCCTTTTTTATTCTCCTTTTAACAAAACTGCCATTAAAATAAACCTTTAAAGAAAAATTGTCAAAATTAAAAAACGCGCTATAATATAATTTATCCCGTTAGAAAATTAAAACCAACATTTTTACGATTAAAAAATTTTCTGAAATTAGTTAAAATTATTTTAAGAAAAACCGGATTTGTTATTAATCTTCTAACGGGATTTATACTTAATGCGCCCGTAGCTCAGCCTGGTAGAGCAACTCCCTTTTAAGGAGATGGCCGAAGGTTCAAATCCTTCCGGGCGCACAAACAAAAAAAGCGCGTTTAACGCGCTTTTTTTATAATTAACCGGCTAAACAACCGATTTTAAAGACGGCTTCATTTTCATTAATTCGGAATGATGCATTGAATGATGAACCTCTTCCTGAACCGCTTTTTCTTTTATAATAGTAAACTTGGCCAAAACAAAAGCTCCGGCCGCGATTATCAAATCCCTGACCGCGATATCATAAGCCCCGTTCATTACCAGATTCAAAGCCACAACTGTTATCCAGGCCGATACAATATAAGAGCCAATTTTTGTCCATTGGCTGAAAATAATTATACCCGCCGCTATTTCAACAATACCCACAATATTGACAATCGCCGACGCCGGTAAAGGAACAACCGACAAAACCAACGGACTGACGTAACCGGTCCAGTCAGCCAGTAAAAAAGTAAACTTATCCAAACCTACAACAATAGCCGCTGTTCCGTAAACCGCTTTTAAAAATCCCCAAACATCTTCTATATCTTGTTTTAAAAAATTAACCATACCCTCATCAAAAAACACCAATAATGAAGTTTGCATTAAAACCCCTCCCTTTCATGGCAAAGATTATATATACCGCAAAAATAGAGGCAAAGACCGCTTGCGGCGCGATTATTCATTTTTTGCCGCGCAAACGCAATAATAAATAAACTAATAAAATCGCCGAATAATTAAGCGCGATAAACCATGGTTCACCCCATGAAAATCCGTCAAATTTCAATTCCGAAATCGGCCATAAAAACGGCGTCGGATAAAACCGATAAGAATGCGTCGGGATGTCAATAAAAATATGGCCTAGCCAAGCCAGCATTTCCCAGCGGGGTTTTTTAAAAATAAAATAAACAAGCGCAAAAATTAAAACAAAGATTATTATGCTATGGCTGTAATTATAAAGCGTTGTCGCCAGATTAAAGACCCATAAAGTATCTTGCGGCGGAGGCTCAATTTTATCCGGTCCGGGCAAATCAGTTAAATTTAAACCTTGAAAAATTAAATTATAAACCAAACCAAGAGTAGGAATCGTAAATGCAAAAAGATCGGGAAAAATCCCCCAAAACAAAGACAACCAAACATTCAACGGTTTTTTAATTTTCCGGTTCAGTCCTTTTGCGGCAAGAGCCGTCCAAATGCCGTGTGAAAAAATATCCATCCCTCACCCTTGAAGGATTGCTTTGCCCCTTACTTTTGTAAAAAGTGAGCGGGTTAAACTAAGACAATCCTTTATATTGGTGAACTGGCCTTTAATTATTTGTAAAAACATAGTTTGTTAATTTTATTATTATTTTTGATCCTTCAAGGGTGAGGGATCCATCCCGTTATTTTACGATAAGAGTGCCGGGGGCGCGGAAAGAATAAATATTTGAAGAGTAAAAATGCGTGCCAGCCGATATTTTGGAGGTATCTAAAATATAAATACCGCCGTTCGGCAAAAGTTCAAAACCAGGAATAGTTTGTGAAGAAATAATTTGCTTAATCGAATCGTTATTTATAAAAATTATCTTTTGGCCTGAAAAAACCGAAACAGACGATGGAACGATTGTTTCGTTCTTCAACCTGACCACCGGCGTAATGCTTTCCTGTTCGCTTTCCGCGATAATACTGAAAACCGCGCTTTCAACCGGCGCGAACCGGCTGTCAAAAACCAGCTTAATGCGATATTCGCCTGTTTTTAAATTTGTCTTAACTCCGGCCTGGCGGTTTAAAAATACATCCCTTGTATCCCAGGAAAAATAATTCTGCTTAACGCCGGTACTGGCCAGAATCCAGCCGATCAATTCGCGGCTATCGGCGCTGATTAGCTGAATAGCGCCGGTTTCTCCGGCTTCTTTGCTCCAATTAATCTGATGCGATTTATTAATAGACCATTTATTGTTTTCCTGCGGCGTTAAAATTTTAACACCGGATTGCGTTTTCGGCGCGGCTAACTGCGTCTTCTGAACAGATGTTCCAGGCTTGTTCTGAGCCGCGTCGAAGGACTGAACAAAAGGCGTTGGCTGGACAGTCAAAGACGTTTCTCCGGCCGGCGCTTGCAATGCCTGATTTGAACCGCCACGCCATACAAACACTAAAACCGCCAAAAAAATTATCAGCACGCCGACAATTATAAGTTTCATAAAAGATGATTTATCCATGTTTTATATTTAACCTCTTTATAATGCTTTTTGCAATAAAAAAATCCGCGCCGTTAAACCGTTTAGCGCGGATTAATTTTCCAAATTATTTATTTTTCAGCCATTCTTCAATATGTTTTCTGTCCCGCTTCAGCCATTCGTGGTTTGAACAAATCCTTTCAAGAGATTTCTTTACCGCTCGATCAATTCCAGGAACCTTATTAACTTCAAAAAATTTCTTGGCATCTTTAAAATGATCCGAGGTTCGTAAACCGCCGACAATAACTTCAAGACATCTTGTTATTGAACCGAAACCGCCTCCATGATGCCGTTTAATAAGCAATTTCCAATTAGATTTAAGAAATTCCCAGGCAAGTTCCCGCGCTAACGGATTAAAACCAACTCCGGAAAGCAAAATCGGAGCATCCTGAAGGCGAACTTCGTTAGAAATAGAAAAATCCAAAGCTCTTTGCGCCAATTCTTTTTTGCGAAACGAACTCAATGCCCGCAACAGCCGCGCTTTTTCTTCATGCAAATCAGTCGCGCGATAAAGCGCTAAAAGTTTTTCAAATTCTTCTTCACTGCCATTTTCGGCAACAAGGCCGTAAACAATCTGGCGTAAATCTGGATTAAGCCCTTTTTGTTCCGTGAATTTTAAAAACCTTTTTTTAGCCTCATGGATTGTTTCTTCATGGCCGTATCCGCCAATATGCCTTAAAGCAAGAGAACGTAAAAGAATCCGCAAATGGCCGTCTTCTCTTGCCTCTTCCCAGCCGATAATTGACGCAATCTCGCGAAAAACAAACATTCCAAATTCTTTAAACGATAAATGAAATTTTTCGCCTGAAATAAGATCGTCAATGGCGCTCATACCGCCGGCAATAGCGGCCCAAACGCTAAAATCAGTTTCGTTTCTGCACATTTCAAATAGCTCAAAAAGGAGCGGAGTTTTAATATGGCCGGCCCGCGCCAGCGCTATTGAATCATCAATAAAACCGATTTTATCAACGCCAGAAAGTCCGTCTTTACTTGTTTTTCCGATAATTTTCACAATATCACGCCACATTTCAACCGAATAATGCGTCCGATAAAAACCGCTTTGGCCCGGATTTATTTTCACCCAGGAAAGTTTGGCGGCGGAATCAATTTTTATTTCACCGTTCTTTTTCTTTAAATACGTAAAAACAGGAATATGACTCGTGGAAGAAATAAGACCCACCGGAACTTTCCAAAGAAGATTATCGGCGCTAGATTTTCCGTCAAAGAAAAACCTCTTCTGTTGCACCGATATTTTTCCATTATTTTTCCGATGAACCGTTAAAACCGGATAGCCTGGCTGGCAAGTATAGCTTGCCATAATTTCTCTTACCGATTTTCCTGAATATTCTTCAAGCGTTGCCCATAAATCAGTTGTTTTAGCATTGCCATAACGATAACGATTCAAATAAAGGTTTAAACCGCCGCGAAACGCGTCTTCACCAAGATAATGCTCAAGCATCCGGCAAACAACCGAGCCTTTGCTGTAAGAAATCGCGTCAAAAACCTCGCGGATTTCATAAGGATTTTTTACCGGAATTTCTATTGCATGCGTATTACGGACGCCGTCGTCATGCAACGCCGAAATAAACTCATCGGCTATATATTGAGTCCAAACATCCCATTCCGGAAATTGATGGTCAACCGCTTTCGGCCCCATATAAGACGCAAAACCTTCGTTCAGCCATAAATCGCTCCACCAATTCATAGTCACCAGATTGCCAAACCACTGGTGCGCAAGCTCGTGGTCAATGACCTCGGCAACCCTTTGCTTTGCCGCAACCGAAGAATTTTTCGGATCAATTAACAGCGCGGTTTCCCGAAAAGTAACAAGTCCCCAATTTTCCATGGCGCCTGCCGCAAAATCCGGCAAAGCAACCATGTCAAGTTTTGGCAAATTGTAAGGGATGCCGAACCATTCTCCGAAATAAGGCAGGGCATGCAAAGCAACATCAAGCGCAAAACCGCCTTGTTCTTTTTTTCCCGGAGTTGTCCATACTTTGATCAAAACGCCATTTTTATCTACGGCCGCAATTGACTCCAAATGCGCTACCACAAAAGCAAGAAGATAAGTTGACATAACCGGCGTCTTTTGAAAGACAACTTTTTTTAAACCGCCTTTAACGGATTCTTTCAGCGCGGGCATGTTTGAAAGAGCCGTATATTCTTTGGGAACGGTTATATCAATAATAAACTCGGCTTTTTGCGACGGCTCATCAAAGCATGGAAACGCGCGCCGCGCATCGGTTGCTTCAAATTGCGTGCTGGCTCCCCACGTTTTCTTGCCTTTGATTTCATAAGAAGTTCGGTAAAATCCGTGCATTTTGTCGTTAAGCGCGCCTTTAAATTTCAAAACAAGACTGGCATCGCCTGGATCAATAGCTTTTTTAAATTTTAGAACGGCTGTTTCAAATTTTTTATTAAAAGATATTTTTGAAACGACCTGGCCTTCTCCGTTCTGCGACACACTCGCGTTTTCAATTTCCAAATCAAGACTATGTAAAATAATCTCCCTGGTTTTTTCAATAACTTGAATATTAATCGTTTCTTCCCCTGAAAAAGTAAAATCTTTAAGATTCAGCCGCAGTGAAATATTATAAACAGCCGGCGCAATATTTTCAGGCAAACGATATGGATTTGAATTATTGATTGTTTTTTTCATTTAAGCTCCTTTCTTGAATTAAATTTATTAAGTATGCTATAAATCTTATAACATTAAAATTAAAATACGGTCAATCACCATTTGACACGACATTAAAACTCATTTATAAAAATAACAGATTAAATTAAAAACTGAAAAAGGAGCGACTATGAAATGGCCTTTAAGCATTACGTTAATACGACACGGAGAATCAGAATATAACGCGTTAAAAAAGAAAAAAGCTGAAAATGTAACTTATCAGCGGTTTAAAAAAGAATTTGAAAAAGATTATACATCTCCGGAAACGCTCCGGCTGGCAAAAATAATAAAAGAAAAATTTGCCTTAAAAACAAACGACTATAAAACCAATCTCACGGATACGGGAGCTGAACAATCCCGCGCTATCGGCAAATATCTGAAAAACGCTATCCCCTGTCCGGATGTAATTCTAGTATCTCCTTACTACCGAACCCGTTACACTCTGTGGCGCATGAGAGAAAAATGGCAAGAACTAAAAAATGTCGCAGCCTTTGCCAATGACCGCATTCGGGAGCAAGAACACGGTCTGGCCCTTCTTTATAATGACCGGAGAGTATTTCAAACATTTCATCCTGAACAAAAAACTCTTTATGACCTGCTTGGACCTTATTGGTACCAATATCCACAGGGCGAATCAACTGCACAAGTTTGCGACAGAGCCCGTTCAATAACCAATACAATAATTCGCGAATATGCAAATAAACATGTAATGATAATTACCCATCACCTGACTATACTTGCAATACGGGCGAATTATGAACGGCTGACGCCGGAACAGTTTATTGAACTTGATGAAAAAGAAAAACCCATTAACTGCGGAATTACGATATATAAAGGAAATCCGAACGCCGGAGAAAACGGCAAACTGGAATTGCAATGCTATAACGCCAAATTCTACTGAAGAAATCAAAATTAAGCCCGAAAATTTCGGGCTTTTTATTTGTGAAGAACACTCACCCTGACAGGCGGAGCTTCTTATAGTAATTCAAGCTTCACTTGTCCAGCACTATGACGCGTCATAGTGATGGACCTTGCTCTCATTCCCACCCTTACATACGGTGATTTCCCGCATTATTAAAATTTATTGAATCTCAAATTTCTTCTGCTTTGAAGAAAAACCCGATACAAGGTGAACGCGGGAAATTTAAATCATCTTCCTCTTCTTTGAAAACGTTTTCTGTTAAATCCTCCGCCGGATAAACGATTGCTTCTGAACGGCCGAAAAAAACGGCGTTTTGTCCCGCCGTAAGCGGAGCTTGTTCCGCCCTGTCTCGCCGGCCGGCGGCTATAAGACCCGCCTTCTTGGCTAAACCGAGAATTCAAAATCGGTTTTGGCAAAGATTCGGGCAATTTTCCAAGCGGCAAAGATTTTCTTAAAAATCTTTCAATTTTTCTTAAATCTCCGCGCTGGTCCGGCGTTACAAAAGAAATGGCATGACCGGCGGCGCCCGCTCTGCCGGTGCGGCCTATCCGATGAACATAATCTTCGGCTTGTTTCGGCAAATCATAATTTATAACAAGCTCTATATTCGTCACATCAATCCCGCGGGCGGCAATATCAGTTGCGACAAGAACCCGGTAAGACCCGTTTTTAAAACCTTCCAAGGATTCGCGTCGCTGGCCGGGCGTGCGGTTTGAATGAAGCTCGGAAACCGAGTGATGAGCATATTTAAGGTCGCGGGCGACTTTTTTCGCGCCGAATTTAGTGCGCATAAAAACCAGCACCGAACCACGATAATCGGCCAAAAGTTTTTGCAAAAGATGATTTTTCTGCTCCCGGGCTAAAATAAAAACTTCATGAGTAACTGTTGAAGCGGCTGTGCCCAAAGGCGCGATTTCAATTTGAACCGGCAATTTCATAAACGCCCGGGCCATCCGCACAATATCCGGCGGCATAGTGGCCGAAAAAAGCATTGTCTGCCGTTCGGTCGGAACAAAATGCATAATGCGCTTCAACTGCGGAGCAAACCCCATATCCAGCATCCGGTCGGCCTCATCAAGCACTAAAATTTTAACGTTTGAAAGATTAAGAGTCCGGCGGTCCAAATGGTCAATAATCCTTCCCGGGGTTCCGATAATAATATTGGGCCGCTCGCTGATTTCTCGTATCTGACGGCCCATATAGGCTCCTCCAATTAAAACAACAGTTTTGATTCCTAACGTTCCGCCTATCTTATGCAAGGCTTCACGAACCTGGAGCGCGAGCTCCCTGGTCGGCAAAACTATCAACCCGACGCCTTTATTTTGCAGTATCCGCTGAATCATCGGTATTCCAAAAGCCAAAGTTTTTCCGGTGCCGGTTTGCGCAATGCCCATCAAATCCTTTCCTTCAATGGCAACCGGAATAGACCGCTCCTGAATAGGAGTGGGTTCTATAAATTTATGCCTTGCAATGACCTGAAGAATACCCGGAGCAATGCTCAAGCCATAAAAACCTTTTTCGTTAGTTATCATCGCAATAACCATAACAGATAAACCGGCAAAATGCCAAAAAATTTTCTTGTTAATTTCTTAAATTGCGTTAAATTTAACTTAATATAAAAATGCTGATTGATGACGTAAAAATTAAAATTTCAACCGGAAAAGGCGGCAGAGGCGCCGTGGCTTTTAACAAAAACTTAATGAGTCTTGGGCCGGCGGGCGGAAGCGGCGGCAAAGGCGGAAGTATTTACGCAAAAGCCGTTTCGGATCTCAACGGCTTAAATCAATTCCGATATGCAAAAGAAGTGAAAGCTGAAAACGGCCGCGACGGCCGCAATCAATTTAAAGACGGCGGTGACGGAAAAGATTTAA
>JACPKE010000046.1 GCA_016187205.1 Candidatus Brennerbacteria bacterium
CCACCTTGCTCCAAAATAATTTTCGCCGATTGAAGCAATTCTAAAACTTCTCGCGCTTCTTTTTGTCCCTTTCTAGCTTCAGCTTCACAGCTTTTAAGAACTTTTTCTGTTGTCTCCAAATCCTTTAAAGCAAGCTCGGCGTTAATAATTTCAATATCCCGTAAAGGATCAACTTTTTCTTCAACATGAATAATTTCATCCGACTGAAAACAACGTACCACTTCAACGATCGCGCTAACTTCCCTGATATGCGACAAAAACTTATTTCCCAGACCTTCACCCTTATAAGCGCCCTTAACCAGACCGGCGATATCGTAAAATTCAACAACCGCCGGAATAACTTTTTTTGACTTGCTTAAAACCGCCAGTTTTCCCAGCCGCTCATCCGGAACAGGAACAACGCCGATATTGGGATCAATAGTGGCAAAAGGATAATTGGCAATATTCACCTGCTGATTGGTAAGAGCCTTAAAAAGAGTTGATTTGCCGACATTCGGCAAACCAACGATTCCGATAGATAATTTCATAATATTCCTTTAATTTCTTTAATAATTGCAACCGGCAAAGGCTCGCCTGCTTTTGTGATGCCCGGGTAACGCCAAGCGCTGATTACTTTACGACGGCTTTTTTCATCCTGAACCATTACCCAAATTTCAGATTTTTTCTTTGAGCCTGAAACAACCTGCATCATAACAATGGTATCAGGAACAATGCCATATTCAACTCTTGCCGGATTATTAATAACGCGCCGGACGCGGCTTTCCGAAAGCCGATAAAATTTCATTTTATCGCGGCTGTGTTGTGTCCAAAAAAGTTTCCTTATCATAATTTATACCAATCTTACGAAGTCCCACTTCGTAAGATTTTAATCGTAAAGATAAAATCTCCACTTTTTCTTTGACCAAACCGGACCGGCGTAAGACACGCCTATCCGCGGCCCGATTTTTATTTTTCCCGGTTTTATTATAACTCCTCTGTCTTCAATCCATAAACCGGTTTTTTTAACAACCGGCTGATTATTAAATTTCTCATCAATACGGAAAAATTTTGTCAGCCTAGCCGGGCCGCTTATTCCTTCCACTCCCCTTATTAAAACAGCTGCCGGATAATCTTTTGGGCCGACAACAATATTCAACATCCAGTGCATTCCATAAGTAAAATAAACATACCAAACGCCGGGCGGACCAAACATAACAAAATTGCGTTCTGTTTTTCCCCGGCTGGCATGGGAAGCTTTGTCGTTAAAACCGTCGTAAGCTTCAACTTCGGTAATCATTAAACTGATTGTTTTAACGCCAATACGGCGGCATAAAAATTTCCCCAATAAACATCTAGCAACTTTTAAAGTTGGAAAATTAAAAAAAGAATTGGTAATTTTTCTTGACATAAAACAATAATAGCGGTAAGATTATTTTTAGTTTAAATTGAAAAATCAATAAAAAGAGAGGGTGAACAAATGGAAGTAATAATAAGTTTCAATAAATGGATGGCTGAAAAAATCCGCGGGTTTTGCTCTTTATTGGAAAAAATGGGTTTGGGATATGAATTTATTGCGCGTTTTTTGAATATTAGTTTTGTCTTAATAGCGCTGACTATGCTATTCAAGACAAAATATTATAGTGCTAATTATGTAACGATAGAACTATGGTTTAGTGATTTTATTTTAAAAACTATTTTCTTTATTATTATATTCCTCTCTTTTTCACTAATTTTCCTTCCCATGTCAAAAATAGCAATGAAAGAACGGAGTGAAAAAAAAGCTGGTCAATATCCTGTATTTTATCAAATTAGTAAGGTACTTGCCCCGATTCTATTATTTATTTTGATTATTTTCCTAGCCCTGCCATTATTAATTAAAGGTTTCTATTTAGACCTAGTATTTATGATTAATTGGTGCATAATAGTAATTTTTCAAGATTACTATTATTACCCAACAGCTCACAAACCGTGAGCTGTTTTAATTTATAAAAATTCGCTATGACGCGTCATAGCGAATAAAACTAAAATAAAAAATTTCTTTTTTTATTAATGCTATAATAATTATAAAAAGATGTTCAAAAATCCGTTAATATTCCGAATACCTATTTTAATTCTGCTGATGCTGATTGCTGGAATACAATTATTAATTCCGCTATTGAACGGCGCAAACGAGCTAAATGCCATTGACATATTATCTCAAATAGCCGGAATTTTCTTTATTACTCTTCTGATTTTCTTAACTTATATATGGAGCCAAAAACTTCTTGGAGGATGGTGGGCGATTTTACCGCCGTTTCTTTTGACTTTTTCACCCATCATCTTTCCTTACTATATAACAACTGCGTTTTTATGTACTCTAACCACTTATTATTTAATGGAATTCTTTTTTAAACCAAGCAAATGGCATTTGATTTTAACAGGATTGAGTTTCGGATTAGCCCAACTACTTCCCTTCCCGTCTTTAATTTTAATTCCTTATTTTTTAATTTTAATTTTAATATTTTATCTTGTAAGCGTTAAAAAAGACTGGCCAACAACCGAACCCAACACAAGATTAAAACGTTTTGGATTGCGCGGATTCAGGTATTTCAGATCAATAATCGTAATTTTTATTATTGGGTATTTATTTTTTCTTATCAGTTATTTTTTGCTTTATACTTCGATATTAAAACCAATAGATGGTGATTATGGTCCATCTTGGTATAAGGTCAATTTTTCTACTGAACTGGAACAATATCATTCACAAATAGCGTTTCCAATTAATACATACTTGCCGTTTATAATACTGATAACTTCAACTTTTATTTACAGTTGTATCGGAATAATAAAAAGTTTCCTCATTTCCGGATTCAAGGGTTTTTTTGATTATCTTGGCGTGAAATTCCCGGAATTTTCAATGATTGTTTTTATAGCGATGTATTTACTTTTTATGATGTTTTTTTCATCCGGCATTAGCGCGGAAAGGTTAATTCCTATTTTGCCAATGGTTTATATTTTAACCGCGAGCGGCCTAAAGCGATTTTGGATGAATAAATTATAATTTATTCAAATAATTCGGATAAATTTGCAGATTCGGATAAATTCGTTGGTTCGCATCGGTCATTTATAATAAACTCTGCCCGGCACGCGCAAATCAATATATTGCAAATTTTTAAACTCAACCTGCCCGCTTAATTTATTCAAAACCGCCTCCAAATCTTCATTTTCGCCTTTTAAACTTAAATAAAGCTTTGGTCCGTTAATAATTTCCGCTTCCAATTCTTTTAAATTTTCGTTTTTAATAAAAAATTTGATGATTTTAATATTTTTCAAACTATAAAGCCGTGTAAAAATTGAAAACATTTCCCGGTTTAATTTCTCCGGGCGGATATTTTCGTCAAAAATAAGCGGAATAAGCAATCCTTCGGCTGACGGAGCCGACGTAAAAAGCGCGCCTGATTCGTCAAACCAGAAACATTGGCCAATGTCTATTTTCCATTTTCCATTTTCCATTTTTCTATTATGACACCAAACCCCGAACGGCTGCCGTTCTTTTATTTCAATTGATACCTTTTTTTTAGAAAAATCCGGATGAAGTTCCAATGACGCTAAATTGGCCGGCAAATTAATATTTTCCTGTTTAAAACCAAGCCAGAAAAGAAAATTATCGGAAATTAAAAAACGCCACCGCCAGGGCGGGACAAGCCTCCAAGCGGAATTTCTAATTTGTTCCAAAATAAGAAAATGCTTAATAAAAACAGGATCTATTTTCTGAAATCCGGAAAATTCAAATTTATCAACCTTAAAAAAATCGGTATGAAAAACAACGTAAGCCGCGCCGACGGCAATCAAATAAACTATAAAAAAAATAAGGCCTGCCCAGGCCAAAAAAAGCCGGCGTTTAAAATTCCGGCGGACGGATAAAATATTCTCCACCATCTTTTAATTTAAAACCGAAAAATGGCTTTAAAACTTCCGGGATTTTAATAAAGCCTTCGACAGTCTGATAATTTTCCATAATCGCAATAATGGCCCGGCCAATGGCAAAAGCAGTGCCGTTCAGCATATGAACAAATTTCGGGGAAGGTTTTTTGCCATTTTCAAAAACTTCCGAAGCATACTTAATATTCAAACGGCGGGCCTGAAAATCGGTCGTATTGGAAGTTGAGTGAGTTTCTCGATACTCTCCTTTTCCGTTGTTCTGACCCGGCAGCCAAGCTTCAATATCGTATTTCGCCGCCGCAGAATCGCCAAGATCGCCGGTGCAGATATTTAAAACACGGTAAGGTATTTCCAATTTTGACATTAAATATTCTTCTATTCCCAGAATCAGCTTATGCTCGTTTTTAGAATTTTCCGGAGAAACAAAACTGAACATTTCCAACTTATCAAACTGATGAACCCGCAAAATGCCCTTAGTATCCTTACCGTAAGAACCGGCTTCGCGCCTAAAGCATGAAGAAAAACCCACATAACGGAGCGGCAATTCCTGTTCTTTAAAAGTTTCTCCCTGATGCATGGCGCCGATTGACTGCTCTGAAGTGCCGACCAGAAAAAGCCCGTCCTTTTCCAAAGAATAAATTTCTTCGGCGCCCCGGTCAGCATAGCCCATCCCCCACATTGATTCACGATTTATTAAAACCGGCGGAATAACCGGAATGAACGGCTTAGCGCTTATTTTTAAATTATTTTCTTTGGCAATGGCTGATATTATTTTTTCGTCCAGCAAAGTCTTTAAAACAAAATCAATCAAAGCAAATTCCAATAAGGCCGCGTCCCCAAAAAAATACCCAAAACGGCTGCCGGAAACTTTCGCCGCTCTTTTAACATCAATAATTTTAAGAACTTCGGAAAGGACAAGATAATCTTTGGGAATAAAGTTGAATTCTTTTTTGTTGCCGGCTTCTTTTGCTGTGGTATTTTCTTTATCGCTTTTGCCGCGGATAACTTCCGGCAAAGGAAGGTTCGGCAAAGCCGACCAGGCTGACCAGCGTTTTTTTTCAAGTTCAGCCATGCTCTTTTCAAGTGATGTCAGCTGTTTCTTGATGATTTGGGCGCGGCTGATAACATCCGAAGCTTTTGATTTTTTCATCTCCGCGGTAACCGTATTTTGCTCGGAACGCAAATGGTCAACGGCAACAACCTTAACACGCCAGTCATTATCCAGCTTTAAAAATTTATCAACCAGTTTCGGATCAATGTTCTTTGCCGCTATCCCTTCCTTAACCTGGTCCGGATTTTGACGAATAAATTCAACGTCCAACATACTTAGCTTGTAGCTTGTAGCTTGTAGCTTGTAGTGATTAAATCTAATCACTAAACACTATACACTAAAAACTAATTATTATATTCATAGTACGCCATTACTTTTAACGCCGGACAAAAAGACAAAGACTTATCAACGCAATGCTTTTCCAAAGATTCTTTAAGCAACTGCTGATCATGCCCGACAGCCACCACTTGCGGCTGATGTTTCAATATAACCTCCCAAGCGCCAAGCTCACTGTCACCGATAACAACCTCATCAACTCCATCTTCGTTTTTCAGATGAGCCAAACGCTCGGCTAAATTTATTTGCGGCAGATGGCCTTTCAAACGTTCCACAATATGATCCTGCGCCAAAACAACGATTAAATAATCGCCGTGCGATTTCGCTTCTTTTAAAAAAGCGCGATGGCCGCCATGAACACCGTCAAAAACTCCGAAAACCATAACTTTTCTCATAGCTTTAATGATATCTGAAATTACTTGGATTTCAAAGCCGGGAAAGCAATAACTTCTTTAATGCTGTGGCTGTTGGTTAAAAGCGCTGCCAGACGGTCTATGCCGATTCCCATTCCGGCCGCCGGCGGCATTCCATATTCCAACGCTTCAATAAAATCTTCGTCAAAACGGGAAGCTTCCAAGTCCCCGGCGCGGAAAAGCCTTTCCTGTTCTTCAAGGCGATTTCTTTGGTCAATCGGATCATTCAACTCTGAAAAAGCATTAACCAATTCAACACCGGCAATTACCAATTGAAAACGATCAACCAAATCCGGATCTTTTTTATTTGTTTTCGCAAGCGGCGAAATAGCTTTCGGATGGTTAACCACGAAAGTGGGGTTTATTAAATTCGGACGCACTGATTTTTTAAAAACCTCATCAGCTTCGGCGTTGTTTAAAGAATCTGCTTTAGCGCCGTAAAACTTCCTCAATGCCTTATCAAAAGTGATTTGTTCCCAACGGCCGGCAATATTAATTTTTTTTCCTTCATAAACAATAGAATTTTTAAAACCGAGCGAACGAAAAACTTTAAGCAAAAAATCCCTGACAAATTTCATAAGACCGGCGTAATCCTGATAAGCCCAATAAAATTCCATCATTGTAAATTCAGGATTGTGGTCTTTGTCCACGCCTTCATTTCTAAAATTTCTGCCGATTTCAAAAATTTTTTCAAATCCGGCGACCAGCATTCTTTTAAGAAAAAGTTCCGGAGCAATGCGAAGATATAAGTCTTCTTTCAAAGCATTATAATGAGTTTTAAATGGTTTAGCCTTAGCGCCGCCCGGAAGATGCTGGAGCATCGGCGTTTCCACTTCCAAAAAACCTTCCTGCCATAAAATCTTCCTGATTTCGGCAATTAGCCGGCTACGCGTTTCAATTTTCTTTTTAGCTTCCGGATTCAAAATAAAATCCAAATAACGCTGGCGAAATCTTTCTTCAACGTCTTTCAAGCCGAACCACTCGGAAGGCAATGGCCGCAAGCTTTTGGTTAAAATTTTCAAACTTTTCGCTTCCAGGCTTTTTTGTCCGGATTTTGTTTTTATCAAACGTCCGCTCGTTTCAACAAAATCGCCGACATCAAGATTATTTTTAAAAATTTCAAAATTTTTGGTGAACTTTTTCTTCAAAATAATCTGAACGCGGCCTGATTCATCTTCAAGATCGGCAAAAATAACCCCGCCCTGGTCGCGAAGAGACCTCAAACGTCCGGCCAGCCAAAATTTTTTTTTAGTTTTAAATAAACGATCAAAATCAGCAACAGCGCTTAAAGCTGTTAAAGTCCTTTTAACGTCAGCCGGATAAGGATTAATTTTATGCGATTTTAATATCGCAAGTTTCTCAAGTCGTTTTTTGATGATGTCTTCCAACATTAGCTTTTAGCTTTTAGCTTTTAGCTTTTAGCGACTATGACTAATCACTAAATACTAAATTACTGAAAGCTCATTAAATTATTCTATCGCGATAATCTTGTAATGCTGAATGCCAGCCGGAATTTTAACCGAAACGGAATCGCCGACTTTATGGCCTAAAAACGCCCGGCCCAATGGCGATTCATTGGAAATAAACCCTTTTTCCGGCTGAGATTCGTTTGAACCGACAATGGTATAGGTGGAAATTTTGCCGTCCTTTTGGACTTTAATAGTTGAACCGACTTTAACGGTGGAACTGCCTGTGACTTTTTTGATGATAACGGCATTTTTAATCAACTCTTCCAGGTCGCCGATTCTCAACTCAAGACGCTCCTGCGATTCCCTGGCCTCAAAATATTCCGAGTTTTCGGAAAGATCGCCAAGCTCTTTGGCGCGTTTTAAACGTTCGGCAATTTCCTGCCGGCCGGTTGATTTCAAATCAACCAGTTCTTTTTGCAGCTCTTCCAGCCGCTCTTTTGTTAGATAAACGTATTCGGACATTGAGTTATTTATTGTCAATTGTTAAAAGTCAATTGTCAAATGTTAGTTTTTGCTTTCACCCGATTCTCATAATACCACGACAAAACTTCCTTCGCTATCGGAACCGCGTTCAGACTGCCTTCTTTAGCGTCTTCAACTAAAATCAAAACAGCGATTTGAGGATTGGGAACCGGGCCGTAACCGACAAAAAAAGCGTTTGTCTTGGTATTATTCTGAATCTGAGCGCTGCCGGTTTTAGCCGCGGTTTTAAACGGTAAATCATTAAGCGAGTAAGCGGTGCCGTAAGATTTTTGAACCGCATCAATCATTCCTTTTTCAACTTCGTTGAAAATTTCTTTAAAACCGGACAAATCTATGGAAATTTTTGCCGGTTTTTGCGCAATATGAGGCTCGTAAATAAAACCGCGGTTGGCAACCGCCGAAATATAATCAATCAGCTGAAGCGGGGTTATTAAAAGATCGCCCTGGCCGATACTGACGTTATAAGTGTCGCCCAAAAGCCAATTTCCCGTTTTTTTAGTTTCCGGGTCCGGCAAAAAACCTTCTTCCTCCCCGCCCAAATCAATGCCGGTTTTTTCTCCCAAACCGAAGTCCTGCCAATATTTTTTTAACCTGGCGATTCCAAGACCGCTGACATCCCCAAACCCTCCGCCAACGCTGTAAAAATAAACGTTGCTGGAACGGGCTAACGCGGAATAAAGATTCACCCAGCCGTGCGGTTTCCAGTCAAGAAAACGGCTCGGCTTGTCGGGAAAATAAGGATTGGGAATTTCAATAAAACCGGCTGAAAAAATTTCTTTATTGACATCAATTATTCTTTCATTGAGAGCGGCCGAAGCCACCAATGGCTTGATTGTGGAACCCGGGGAATAAACGCCGCTGACAACCCGGTTAAAAAGCGGCCTGGCTTTGTCTTTTAAAATTTTTTCAGTTGCGGCTTTATCGCGGCCGAAAACGGTTTCGTTAAAACTCGGCAAACTGACAAGAGACAGCACTTCCCCGTTCTGCGGATTGATAGCCAGCCCGACTCCGGCTTTACTGCCTACTCTTTTCAAACCATCGTACAGCGCGCCGTAAAACTTCTTCTGCAAATCAGCGTCAATATTGGTAATCAGCGACTCTCCGGATTTAGGCAAACTCATTGTTTTTTCTTCAAAAACTTCCCCTTTGACGTTTCGCAATTTAACGGTAATTCCGTAATCACCGCGCAAAATTGCGTCATAATAAGATTCCAATCCGGCTTTCCCGATCTTATCGTTTATAAACAAATTATCATTTTCCGCTAAATCATCTTTTGAAACAGCGCCCAGATAGCCTAAAACATGGCTGAAAATTTCCGGTTCCGGATAGAACCGCCTGTAGCTTTCTTCAACGTTAATACCCGCATCTTCCAGCTTCCGCAATTCATTCGCCTGCTCCGGTTTTTCAATCTGCCCCAAAATAATCTGGCGGGTTTTTTCAAAGTCGATTCCGTTCACAATCTCACGCAAAGAATCAACCGGCATTTTTAAAATACCGGCCAGCTTGTCAAAAATTTCCATACTCTTATCGCCGGTTCTCGGCAATTTTGAAACCGTTAAAACAACGCGAAAAATATTTTCGTTTTTAACAAGCGGCTTCCCGAATCTGTCAAAAATAATTCCCCGGGAAGGATTTTTATAAATCACCAAATTAGCGTTATGGAATGATTTTTCCCCGTAAAAACCGCTTTTAACAATATTCAAAAAAAACAGCCGGCTTATTCCGGCAAGCATTAAAACGGAAGCCGCAGCAAAAATTATTTTAAAAACCTGATTAGCTAAAGGCAGTTCAATCAGTTCATCATCGCTAACCCGCTGGTTCAAAATTTCTTCAAGATTATAGCTTGGCCGCATTGGCTAAAATTAAACAATAGCTTTACCGCTCAAAATATCCAACAAACCCTTATAATGGTCAAAATTGTCGGCAACAAGGCCGGTGCCGCGCAAAACGCAAGTCAATGGGTCGTCAACAACTTTCACCGCCACTGAAGTTTCTTTGTTGAGCAGCTCGTCTATTCCCCTTAACAAACTGCCGCCTCCGCAAAGATAGATGCCGTTCCGGTAAATATCGCCAACCAATTCAGGCGGCGTATTTTCAATAACTTCTTTTGTAGCGTCAATAATGGAACGTATTGATCGCTGGAGCGCCAGTCGGATTTGGCTGTCTTTTACTATTATTTCCCTTGGCAAACCGGTCGCAAGATCCCGGCCGCGGGCCGCGATTTCCAATTTTTCTCCGCGCGGCAGAACAGAACCAACGGCGATTTTTATTTCTTCCGCGGTCGGTTCGCCTATCACCAGCTTAAACTCATCACGCATAAAACGGATTATGTCTTCATCAAACTTGTCGCCGGCAATTTTCAGGCGATTGGCACGCACCAAACCATCCAAAGAAATCACCGCTATATCGGTGGTGCCGCCGCCGATGTCAATAATCATCTTGGCGTTCGGTTCGCTGATATCAAGATTGGCGCCAAGAGCCGCGGCCATTGGCTGGGCAATCAAATAAACGCTGGCCGCGCCGGAACCCATCACGGCATCTTCAACGGATTTCCGTTCAACTTCCGTAAGGTTTGTCGGCACGCCAACAACCACCCTAGCATATCCGAGCATCTGCGGCGCGATCATTTTTAAAAATCTTTTCACCATTTCCTGCGTCATTTCAAAATCAGAAATAACGCCGTTGGCAAGCGGCCTGACAGCGCTAATGTGGCTAGGCGTGCGGTTCAACATTTTCTTAGCTTCCCTGCCTATCGCCACCACGCGGTTAAGGCGATTGTTAAAAGCGACAATTGACGGCTCATTGACAACCAGTCCCTGGCCGCGGACGTAAATAAGAGTATTAGCCGTGCCAAGGTCAATGCCGATGTCTTTTCGAAAAAACGGAAGATTGATTTTAATCATTGTTTCATTATTTTAACCAGCTGGCTTAAAGAAACAAGCTTGACTGATTTTTCATTCCGTTTTTTAATTTCCATTTTTTCCTGTCTGGAGGTTTTTTCGCTGACAACTATCCTCCAGGGAATGCCGAGTAAATCGGCGTCTTTTAATTTTTCGCCGGCAGAAGATCCGTCGCGATTGTCATATAAAACATCAACGCCGGATTTGTCCAATGTTTTATAAACTTCATCGCTTATTTTTTTCTCGCCCAAATCAACAAGCTCGACATCAAACGGCGTCAATGATTCCGGCCAGATAATACCATTGTCATCATGACTGGTTTCCACAACCGCGGCCATCAGCCGCTCAACGCCGATGCCGTACGAACCCATAATAACAGGGCTGGTTTTGCCGTTCATGTCTTTAAAAACAAGATTAAGCGGCTCGGAAAATCTGGTTCCCAGCTTGAATATATTGCCGGCTTCAATAGCTTTTAATTTTTCCAGTTTGCCGCCTTTACAGCCAGAACAGACTTCACCGGCTTTATTTTCGGCTATTTCGGTATTCTGCGAAAAATGACAAAGCTCGCAAAAAATAATTTCATC
>JACPKE010000052.1 GCA_016187205.1 Candidatus Brennerbacteria bacterium
AAATTATTGATATATAATCAATACAAATGGATATAACTTGTCTTTCTTGCCATAAAGTTATTTCCGATTCAGCTAATTTTTGCCCGCAATGCGGAATAAAATTAAAAGAGCCGGCGCTTTCCACGTCAATAGGAAAACAAATTCTGATTTATTTTATAAGTTTTTTTCTTGCGCCGTTCGGCCTCCATTACGCGATTAAATATATTAAACGATCTGACTCTAGAGCCAAAATGGTAGGCATTGTTTCGCTTATATTGACGATTTCCGCCATAGCGCTGATGTTCTGGATTACAAGCTCGTTTATGAACGCGCTTTACCAGCCTTTAAATTTTAACGGGTTTTAATTACCGATAATTTCTTCTTTGAAAATACCGCGGTTTTTCTCTATTTCTTGATACCGGTTGTTTTTTTCCGCCAAAGGCGGATCCGCCCCCGCCCGCTTTGCTTCGCAACGAGAAGCGGGCAGGTCTGGCGGAAAAAATATCCGTACCGTGCCTGTTGGTTTTTTGGTCGGCGGAACGGGGCCAATGGCTATAAGAATGTTTAAAGTCATGATGAATCGGGCCGGCAGGCGCAATGCGTCGCGCCGGAGGAAGTTCAGGTAATTTTGAAAGAGGCAAAGCGGAACGGATCAGTCTTTCAATGCCGCGTACTCCGCCTTTTTGATCCGGCGTGGCAAAAGAAATAGCGTGCCCTACTCCTCCCATTCTGCCCGTTCTGCCGGTGCGGTGTATATAATCTTCCGGATTTTGAGGAAGGTCGTAATTCACGACAAGTTCAATGCCTTTGACATCTATGCCTCGCGCGGCGATATCCGTCGCGACAAGTATCCGGTATTTACCGTTTCTGAATCCTTCAAGAGCTTCTTTTCTCTGGCCAAATGAACGATTTGAATGAAGTTCGGCGGAAGAATAGCCAAGTCCGCGGATGCCGGAAGCGATTTTTCTCGCCCCGTGTTTTGTTTTTGAAAAAACAAGCACCGCGCCGCGGTATTCGCCGAGTACTTTTTCAAGAAGCCTTGGCTTGTCAAACCTTTCCAGAAAAAAAAGTTCATGCGTTATTTTAGCGGCCATTGTTCCGGATGAGGCAATTTCAACGCGCGTCGGAAGTTTCATGTGCGAATGCGCGATGGTCACAATATCCTGCGGCATTGTGGCGGAAAAAAGCATTGTCTGCCGTTCTCGCGGCGCGGCCTGCAAAATGCGATTAAGCTGGGGCGCGAATCCCATATCCAGCATCCGGTCCGCTTCGTCAAGCACAAGAATAGCGACTGTTTTTAAAGAAATAGTTCTCTTTTCAAGGTGATCAATAATTCTTCCGGGCGTGCCTATGATTATCAGCGGTTTGCGCCGCAAAGCCTGGATTTGGCGGCCGATGGATTCGCCGCCGATTAAAACCGCGCTGTTTATCCGTAATGACCCGCCGATTTTTTGAATCGCCTGGTGGACTTGAATCGCCAGTTCCCGTGTCGGTAAAACAACAAGGCCTGGCGCGCCGCGAAGAGCGGCTTGAATCATCGGAATGCCGAACGCGAGCGTTTTGCCGGTGCCGGTTTGGGCGATGCCTATAATATCTTTGCCGTCAATCGCCTGCGGAATTGATTTTTCCTGTATAGGCGTGGGTATTGTTAAGCCAAGCCTATCTAAAATAGTCAAAATATTTGGAGCTATTCCAAGCCCATAAAAACCAGTTTGATTAGCCATAAATGAGAGATTCTTTAAGTTATGCACAGACTTGCAAAATAAGCAATATAATGGTATGCTTTACGTTATAGGTGATCAAAGTAAAAGAATTATTTTTATTATTAAATCAATAAATAAATATCATTTTACCTTCATCTTAAAAGGTCGAAAATCCCAGACATAACAAATTAAATTATATAAGGGATAAATTAATCATAAGTATAAGGTAAGATGGCGTACGATAATAACTTTGGCGAAAGAAAGATGTTTCAAGGAAACTGGAAATGCGCAAAATGCGGAGCGGAAATTACCCAGCTCCCGTTTGAGCCAGATCCGGCAAGACTTGGACAGCTTCAATGCCGCGATTGCCACCGGAAGAGCCGCGACTCTTTCCGCGGAGGCAACGGTGGCGGAGGAGGCAGAAACTTCCGCTAACTAAATAAAAACAACCTCGTTTACGGGGTTGTTTTTATTTTTAATCTTAATTTTAATTTATAAATTTTAATGCTATGATTATAAAAAAAATGAAAAATAAATTAAAGAAACCGGCGTTATTCGCCATCGCCGCTTTTATAATTTTTGCCGGAGCTGGCGTTTTGATCTTTTATCGCTATTCAAAAAAGCCAGTTTATAATTTTGTTGCCGTAAAACAAGGCGAAATCATCCAGGAAGTTACGGCAACCGGGACTACCAAGCCTTCTGAAAGTATTATGCTTGGTTTTGAAAAAAACGGAATTATTAAAAATGTTTTTGTTTCAGCCGGCGATAAAGTAAAAAGCGGCCAGGTTCTGGCGGAGCTTGATTCCAGCGAATTGAAGGATAATTTTATCCAGGCAAAAGCCGAATTAACGGCTGAAAAAGCCAAGCTTGATTCTTTAAAACGCGGCTTTAGACTTGAAGAGATACAAATTGCTAAAACCGCGTTTGAAAAAGCCCAACAAGACTTGGTAAATGATTACGCCGGTTCTTCCGATATAATAAGAGACGCTTACGTAAAAACGGAGGATGCTGTGAGAAATCAGATCAGCCAGCTGATTTCTTTTCCGGATATTAATCCCCAGCTTACTTTTTCGGTATATGATACCCAAATAGCAAATGATATTCCCGTCAAAAGGCAAAAAGCCGGAGCCGCTCTTAACAGCTTAAAAAATGAACTGGCCGGAATCGGCGCCGCGCCAACGCAAGACGAACTAAATCAATTAATCTTTAACAGCATAATTCACCTGTCAACGGTTCTGGATTTGCTCAACCGGCTGATGGACGCTTTAGCGAGCGCTGTTAATTTAAGTTCGGCTAATTTAACGGCTTATCAGACAAGCGTTACTGCGGCTCGAACAACAGTTAATACCGTTATAACTAACATTAATTCAAGACAGCAAAAAATAGCTTCCCAAAAAATCACAGTCCGGCAATCGCAGGATGAATTAAATTTAAAACTTGCCGGTTCAAGCGCCGAAGAATTAAGAACCCAGGAAGCGCTGGTTGAAAAATCAGAAGCTAATATCAACAGCATTAAAACCCAAATCGCTAAAACCGTTCTCCGCTCCCCTATTGACGGCATCATCACAAAACAGGAAGCTAAAACAGGAGAAAATTCCGGCGCTAATTCTCCGCTTATCACAATCATCAGCGAAAGAAATTTTGAAATTGAAGCGAATATTCCGGAGATTGATATCGGCAAAATAAAACTTGGCGATCCGGTAAAAATAGTTTTTGACGCTTTTCCAAGCGAAATATTTTCAGAAAAAATTTCCTATATTGATCCGGCTGAAACAATTATTGATGGCATTGTTGATTATAAAATAAAAATTTTTCTTGACCGGCCGGACAGCCGCATAAAAAGCGGATTAACAGCCGGACTGGCGATAGAAACCCAGAAAAAAAGCGATGTTTTGATATTGCCGCAGTCGGCAATTATTGAAAAAGACAGCGGAGATTTTGTTAAAATTTTTAAAAATAATAAAGAAGAAGAATCGTCGGTTGTTCTCGGCATCCGCGGCCAGAACGGCGATATTGAAATAATTTCCGGCCTGAATAACGGACAGGAAGTTATAAACATTGGCGTAAAAATCAAAGAATAATGATTTCTTTTAAAAACGTATCTAAAGAATACGATACAGGAGATGTTAAAACTATTGCGTTAAACGATGTTTCCCTTGAAATAAAACAGGGAGAATTTATTTCAATAATGGGGCCGTCCGGATCAGGCAAATCAACC
>JACPKE010000050.1 GCA_016187205.1 Candidatus Brennerbacteria bacterium
GAGAAGGTTAACGGCGGCGGTCAATGCATCTCACTAAAGCGAGATGCTTGAAATGTAAAATGTAAATATCAAAATGCAAAATGACAATGTAAAATGTTAAAAATTTTAATTTAAAACATTTTATAATTTTAATCTGTCATTTTAATCTTTGATTTTTCATTTTTTAATTTTGAGCACCGAACTTTAGTGAGGTGCGTTGGCTAACTGCCCGAAGCCCTCGTCAATGTCAGCGATAACTATAATCGTTCTAAGGTTTCCCGAAACTTAGAAATAAGGTTCGGGAAAGGATTGGAACGATTATGTATGAGATTTTGGTAACAATAAAAGCGCAGCCCATTTTGTTTAAAACAAAATGTCCTTAAAATTCGGCTATATGCTGGAATATCTGTTGTATCTGAAACTACTATGGTATAATACGACCATAGATTAATGGTTAAATTTATACCAAGTAAAAATGTTTTCAGCGCAGATAATCAGCAGGAAAGACTAAAAAAATTTAAAATGCAAATATCAAAAATTAAAATGAAAATTCAAAATGTAAAGTAAATATAAATTTTTAATTTTACATTGTCATTTTACACTTTGATTTTTAAACTTTTATTTTTTTCTAGAATCCTCAGAGACTATATGCCGAAGTTGGCACAATCATTAATCGCTAATCTTTAATCATTAACGATTAGAAATTAGTTAGATTGTAGGTTGGTGATTGCGTCAGCAAGATATAGTCCGAACTGTATAGTAATATGCAGAGGCGAATAGAAATATTCGTCCGGTTTCTAGATTTTAGCTATTAGATTCTAGATTCTTGTAACATAATTGAGCGCAATTCCTTTTCGGGTAAGTTCCGAAGCGCACGAAAGGCGTAACGACTGGGGAACTGTCTCAACGAGGAGCCCGGTGAAAATGCGATTCCCGTGAAGACGCGGGATAACGGCAGCGGGACGAAAAGACCCCGGGAGCTTTACTGCAGCTTGATATTGGGTTTAGGGTTTTGATGCGTAGCGTAGTGGGCAGGCTTTGAAGCTTCGCTTTCGGGCGAGGCAGAGCCGCCAATGAAACACCCATCTTCAAAATTTTAAATTCTAACCTGCGCGGCAAAAACGCGCGGGAACAGTGTCTGGTAGGCAGTTTTTCTGGGGCGGAACCCTTAAATAGTCGTCTTTTCCGTTAGACGATGGGGGGTTCTAAAATCTGGCTATATGCTGGAACATCCGTGGAGCTTATGGGTAGTGGAATATAAAAACACTAAAAATCCCAAAGCGGCACTAAAAGTCGGCGGACAACCAGCAGGCAACCTTGACTCTATAAGTTAGGGGAGTCCTCAACGACTATACGCCGGACCGCGGCGCATAAAGTTTTATGCGTCCGGAAGATATAGTCTGATCCTTGAAGAAATTCAAGGCGTTTATAAAACGGCCTAATTAATTATGCGTTCTAACGTTATTGAAGAAATTAAAAAGACATTGAAGCTGAATAAAGAACAGCGCGACATCATAACGGGTTTAATGTTGGGCGATGGTTGTTTGGAAACTCAAAATAGAGGCCAGACTTACCGTTTAAAAGTTGAACAATCCGAAAAACATAAAGAATATCTTTTGTGGCTTTGGAAAATTTTTAAAGATTGGACAAGGACCGCTCCAAGCTTAAAAATAAAAACAAGGCCGTCCGGAACAATTGTAAAAACTTTTTACTTTAACACTTATTCCCACAGCGCTTTCAGGTTTTACGCGCATCAATTTTATTCTAAGGAAGGAAAGAAAAAAATTCCGAAAATCATTAAAAAACTTTTAACGCCTTTAAGCTTGGCGGTATGGTTTATGGATGATGGTTCGTGGAAATCAGATAATCACAGGACTTATATTTTTCACGTTGATGGTTATTCCCGATTTGATTTGTTGAAAATTCAGCAGGTTTTAAAAGAAAAGTTTAAGATTGAAATTTTTTTGCATCGTCAGTATGAAAATTGGAGAATTTACGTGAAAACAGAATCGGCTGAAACATTCAGAAATCTGATTAAAAAGCATATTATCGCTTCAATGACGTATAAATTAGGTAACACTTTGCCTAAAGAGTAACGGAGGGGTTTATAAGGTCGGCTTAGCCCGGATGGAAATCGGGCTGAAAGCGTAAAGGCAAAAGCCGGCTTGACTGCGAGACTGACAAGTCGAGCAGGCACGAAAGTGGAACTTAGTGACCCGACGATTCTTTATAGAAAGGTCGGAGACAACGGATAAAAGCTACCCCGGGGATAGATTCTGAAATAAGAATCGGTTGTCCTTCTCGCAGTAATGCGAGAGAACCTGCCCGTCAATTGCCTTTTTGGCAATCGGCATGCGCAGGACTTGTCTGCGTGAGTTTATTTATTATGCTATATACAATGAATAAGCTTTGGCAGGCGGGTAAATACGGCTTATAACGGTGGAGCGGAAACGGTCTTGCCTTATAAAGGTTTTTGGTTTCCGTAATACCGTGGGAAGTTAAAAAAGTAAAAATTAAAATTTAATTCATTGAATCTTACTAAAAAGCAAAAATCAGCAATAATTGGGATGATTCTTGGAGATGGCTATTTACAGCCAACTGGAGCAAAAAACGCGCGATTGCGCCTTGAGCATAAAGCCGATCATAACGATTACCTTAAATGGAAAGTCGGCTTATTGCCGAAATTATTTCAAGGTAGTCCTAAAATTTTGGAAAGGATTCATCCTTTAACAAAAAAGAAGTATCGGTATGCCAGACAGCAATCTCATGCTTCCCCATTTTTAGGAAAATTGAGAAAGCTATTTTATTCTGATGGTAAAAAACATATACCTGAAAATCTTGAAAAATTTTTGCGCGACGACATCGCTTTTGCTGTATGGTTTTATGACGATGGTTATTATTACGCGCGAGACAAATGTTCTTATCTTTATCTTGGCAGAATTTCATATTTTGAAGCAGAGATAGTAAAAAAAGCAATTTATAAAAAATTTGCCTTGATTAACAAAATTTTAGATAAGAAAAAAAAGGGTTTCGCAATTTATTTTTCACCATCTGAAAATAAGAAAATTAAATTAATATTAGAAAAATATTATGTGCCGATAATGGCATATAAAATTCCTTTTTTAACCCCGTAACGACTTGGTTGCGATTTGCAACCGGAGTTGTTGTTAAGACATTTAGCAATAACTAACACGCCGTCCCCAAACAGGTATTTGGGTGAAGATATAGTCTAATGCAAGAGCATTGAACAGGCTGGTGGAGTCCGAGAGTCCCTATCGACGACTCCGCTCGGCACCTCGATAAACAATTGCTGATTGTCGAGGTAAAATTCGGCTCATAACGGTGAAAGCCATGTATTAAAACCCAGCAAAAAAAGTTAAAATTGATATATGGTCAATACCGTGGGAAGCTTTATTGAAGTTAATAAAAAATGGCAGAAAAAATGGATTCCTGTAAACTTCAATAATAGCCCCGTAACGACTCATCCTCTTTAAGGATGGAGTTAGGAAATGAGAAGTTATTATTTCTTAGCTAATACGCCGAACTTTTCCGATACAAAATTGGAAGAGATGGTATAGTCTACGCCATTGGCAACAATGGAATTAGTGGTCGGCTCACCACATCCCGGCGCTGGAGAAGGTGCCAAGGGTTTGGCTGTTCGCCAATTAAAGTGGTACGTGAGCTGGGTTCAAACCGTCGAAATGAACCAGAATATTAAAAACATTGAGGATCACACGGCGGCTCTTGTCAGCAATGACAAGATGAAAAGCTGACTCATATCGGAGAAATCCTAACAAAGTACAACCTGCTTTGAAGGACAATTCCGAGGGAAGTTGATAAAATGTAAAATTGAAAGTTCAAAAATAAAAATGACAATGCAAAATTTAAAATTTTAAACCGTCATTTTACATTTTGATTTTTACACTTTTCATTTTGTTTGATCCCGTAGAGACTCGCTTTATTATTTATAATGAAGCAAATGGGAAATTTTGATTTTCCATAATACGTCAGCCATCCATTTTTAATGGATGATGGTATAGTCCATACCGTTAGTAATAACGGACATTAAAAAGATTTCTAGATTTTAAATTCTAGATTCCAAAATATGCGTGAGACAGGTTGGTCTCTATCTGCTGTCGTCGTTTAACATCTGAGAGGAGTCGGCCCTTGTACGAGAGGATCGGGCTGAACAAACCTCTGGTCTATCGGCTTTGCCGCCAGGCGAATTGCCGAGTAGCTATGTTTGGAAGGGATAAGCGCTGAAAGCATCTAAGCGCGAAGCCCACCTCAAGATTAGATGTAGGTTTGGTTGAAGACTACAACCTTGATAGGCTCTAGGTGTAAGCATAGCAATGTGTTTAGCCGAGGAGTACTAAAAACCGAATGCTTAACGCATCTCACTAAGGCGAGATGCTTGAGCGACATGTAAATAGCGACATGGTAAATGGAACAAAAAATTCATTCTACTTGTCGCATTCAACATTTAGCTTGAGCACCGAACTTTAGTGAGGTGCGTTAGGCGATTCTCCGTCTCAAAAAGACTACCATAAGTTAGCTATTAGCTTTTAGCGAGTAGCTGTTAGTTAAAAACTTTAAACTAAAAACTAAGCTGTTCAGCCGGTTTGTTGCCGGCGATTTCCCGGTAATTTAGCCAAACGTGCCCTACCCGATCCCATTCCGACCTCGGAAGTAAAAGCGTTTGGCGCCGATGATACTATCCTGCATTGCGGGATGGGAAAGTAGGTTTTGCCGGGAGCTCGCTGTCAGTAATCCGGTCAGCCTGCCGAAAAGGGCAGGCCTCTTTGTTTTTAAAATCATGTATAATTAATACGTGAAGCGAATAATTGAAAATTTTAAACTTCATCACCTTGCTTATCTTTTAGCTGGAGGAGGTATTTTCTTTGCAGCTTTGAATTTTAATTTCAATAATCAACCTCTTTTTACCAATTTAAATCAATTTATTCTCGTTGCTGAAGACAAAATTGAATTAGCTGAAAATGTTCAGATATCAAGCGGAGATTTAGCCGCAAATAAAGAAATCTCCATTGCCGAAAACAATATTATTAACGGCAATTTATTTTCAGATGAGATAAAGATAGCTGAAAATACAACAATCAACGGCAATATCTCTTTCAATCAACTTGAACTTACTCCAAGTTCTAAAATTCTAGGCGTAACTTCATCTCCCGTATCTTTGCCTATTATTCAACTCCCCAACATTCCTGATTTTCCCACCGGCAATCAAAAACTCATCATCAACCAAACCTCAACCATAAATCCGGGAAACTTTGATGAAATAGAAGTTAAGGAAAATATCACTCTTACCTTAACTCCAGGAACTTACAACCTAAACAAATTAAAATTAGAAAACAACTCCTCTTTATTATTTTCAGGTCTGACAATCATCAATGTCCAGAAAGAATTAGTTATTGGAAAAAAAGTCCTGATTGTTTCTTCTCTCCCTTCGACAGGCTCAGGGCAAGCAACCGACCTTCAAATCAATATCCAGGAAGATAAGGATATTGATATTGGAGAAAATTCTCTGCTGTCTTTCAAACTTCTCGCACCTAATTCACAAATAGATTTAGGAGAGCGAATTACTTTTAGAGGTCAGATTTTAGCTAGAGGGATAAAGATTGGGGAGGGATCGATTTTGAGCAAAGAAGAATTCTTTACGAGAAAAGCAGAAGCACTAAATCTCATCATAGATGATGACGGCAGCCATTATCCCGTAAATCATATCGTTGTCAACTTTAGCTCAGATGCCACATTTTTAGATGCCCAAGACATCGCCAATTTAGTAGCGGGCAGAATCGTTGGTTTTACTCGGTCTTCAAACAGTTATTTAATAGAAGTCGCAACCCAAGCGCCATTTGAGCTCACCAACTTAATTAACTTGATAGAATCTCAGTTAAATCCTCAAATAGAGGGCGTATTACGTAACTATATTTTGCATCTATCACTACCCACGTCATAATATGCGAGAAAAAAACGAAAATAGAAATTCCTTATCGCGATTTAAAAACATCACTGCTTTTATTTTGGCAGGAATATTAGGCATTCTTATTTTATTATTCCAGGGTATATATATTTATCGCGCGGGAATGAATATTATTACAGGAATTCCGGAATTATTCGGGTCCCGTCCATTATTTTCTTTCGCTATTATTGTGTTCGCCCTCGTCGCTATTTTAATTTTCGCTTTTATATATTTTTTTATCTTAAAGTGGCTCATAACTCAAAAAAGAACGTTTTTATTTTACCTATGCCTGACTGCCCTTTGTTCCTATTTTTATTATTATTTACCCGTTATATTACCTTCCACTCAACCGTTTTTCGGACAATTTTGCGAAGGATATAGTTTTATGAAGTGTTCTATAGTATGCGGTATGAAAGGCGTGGATTGGAGTCTTTACGCATGTGTTCCGAAGGCGAGATCGCTAAGAGGATTTGATATTTTCAAATTGATTTTAATATGAAGAAAATTTACAAACGATATCAAATTATTTTTTTAATCATCGCGGTCGGCTTGGTAGTTTTTTATTTTTCCGCTCAGGAGGTTTTTAAAGCTGGGGCTCAAACATTAACTACTGACTTGAAAAATTTGAACTTAACTAGACCCGATCTAGTTGTTGCATACGATTAAGATTAAAATTATTGATGCTTGGGAATTTGTTAATATGGCAAACCCATTAACAACAAGCGTAGGTGTAGGTGTAATTGATACCGGTATTGATGCGAGCGATGGTCGCCATCCGGAATTTGTGGGTGTTAATTTCGGCGAAACATTACCGTTCAATTTAAAAGATCTGCCACCCCTTAAATTACAAGAATTATTTTTTGATTTTTTGAAAAGCGGACACGGTACAAAAGTGGCCGGCGTTATCGGCGCAAATAATATTTCGGCAACTTCCAGCATTAATTATAAATTTCCTCAAATGAACGGCGTCTTAAGCGGTGTGCGAGGATTGCAGTACATTCTTGAAGCCCAGCCGCTCGAAAACCTCTCTTTTATAGAATTTGGAACAATTATTGATTCGTTTGGGGAAAATATTAACGTAATTAATATGAGCATTAGTAGTAATAAATGCTCCGAAGTTTCTTTTATTGCTCAAGCCCAAAGACAGTGCGTGAAAGATGAGGATTTTTCAGAAGCTATTGCTTATTATGCCGACGGTTTTAATGCCCATCAAGATAAATTATTTGTCGTCGGTGCTGCTAACGAAAATAAAGACGTTGCATTTGTTTCTACACCGGCTAATCTAGGTTTCTTGAATAATGTGCTTACCGTGGGTTCAACAAACTTACAAGATGGTCGTTCTTCTTTTTCAAATTTTGGTTTCGCAGTCGGTATTGCAGCGCCAGGAGAGCATATATATGCGCCAGCAATTCGCGGAAAAGGCAATTTTCCTATTAGCGGTGATGAGGCGTTTAATTATGTTACAGATTTCTCCGGCACCTCCGCATCTGCCCCCATGGTTACCAGAGTCGCCGCCATCTTGAAATCAATCAAACCGGAACTTACGCCCGGCGAAATCAAAAACATTTTAACCAGAACCGCCGACTCTCTTTTCGTATCTTCAACCAGCGATGAAGCAGGGAAGTTATTGGGTTCTGGCTGTTCTGGCGTTCCTCTAACAGGCCAAGTCCTTCGAGGCTGCCGCCTCAACGCTCTTAAGGCAGTTAAGTCGGCGCTAAGTCCTTGGATAGAAATATCTATTTCCAATCCTCCTCCGGCGGTTGATCGTCATGGTTATAGCGCTGTCTATGATCAAAACACCAATCATCTTATCTTTTTTGGAGGCGTGAGCGGCACTCCTTCCTGCTGTGCTTCATTTAATGACGTCTGGATTTTAACCAATGCTAACGGCATAGGCGGAATACCTCAATGGATTCAACTTTTTCCTTTTGGTTCTCCTCCAAAAGGTCGTTCTTTTCACTCCGCGGTTTACGACCAAACTAATAACAGAATGATTATTTTCGGAGGCGGACAATTTAACGGCAATCTTTTCACTCCCCGTTTCAATGATGTATGGGTTTTAACGAACGCTAACGGAACATGAGACGTTTCTCAATGGATTGAGCTTTTCCCGACTAGCATTCTTCCTCAAGTCAGAGAAGGGCACCGGGCCTCTTATGACCCTGATATCAACCGAATGGTTATTTTCGGCGGAGGCAATAACGGCTCAATGGATGTGCCTCAAGATGCCTGGATTTTGACCAATGCCAATGGCCTTGGAAGCCCTTCGGAATGGCATGAACTTTCTCCATCCGGTTCTTTGCCGTCTCGTTTGGAACGTTATGCTCAAGCTTATGATTCGTTAAACAACCGTTTTACTGTTTTTGGCGGTTGTTGTTTCTGGATAAATGCTCTTCGGGTTCTTATTAATGCCGTTAGTTTCAATCAATCATCCTGGATTCAACTCTTTCCTTCCCAGCCAATTCCTTCTATTAGAGAAGTTCACGCTTTTGCTTATGATTCCAACACTAACCGTCTTATTATTTTCGGAGGCGGTTCTTTCCTAGGTCAATTCAATGACATCTGGGTTTTGACTAACGCTAACGGTTTGGGAGGTCCTTCGAAATGGCATAATTCCTTGCCTAACGGTCTTTCAGATTCTCCGCCCGTTCCCTCTGTCGGCGTCTTTTCTCCGGCAATTTACGATTCATCAACAAACCGCCTTTCAATTCTTTACCGGCCCGATGATCTTTGGATTTTAACCGATGCCAACTCCTTAAATCATTCTTTTTCCGGTTCGTTCGCTCAATCTACTTCGTTTACTCCGATTTCTTTTCCAACTTGGCCGTCTTCAACTTCGCCGTTTGTGGAGTTTTGAGAAAAAGGCCGGTATTTTTAGCGGAAGTAAAACCGTTTGGCGCCGATGATACTATTTCGGATTTCGGAATGGGAAAGTAGGTTTTGCCGGGAGCTCGCTGTCAGTAATCCAGCTAGCCTGCCGATAGGCAGGTTTTTTTGTTATTATTTAACTATGCCCAGTAATTCAAAAGCGATGGGGTTAAATTAGATTAAACTTTCCAATAATTCAAAGTATTTTTTTTAATTTAAAATTATGAAACATTTAATAAAACAAAAATTTTTGATAAGCCAAAGGTCTTATTATGAACTAAAAGCCATTTCTTCTCAAAAGAAGTCGCTTTTGAATTAACCGGGTATGCCCCGCCGTCTGGTTAAACAATTAATATACGGTTTTTTTTATTTGAGCCTTATTGGAAGTATTTTTTTGATTTTTTATTTCGCTTTTTTAAAACCAGCGCCAAGTTGTTTTAATAACAAGCTTGACCAGAATGAAACCGCCGTTGACTGCGGCGGAGTTTGCGCTCCCTGCGAGTTGGCAAAAGTCCAGCCTGTACAGGTTAATTGGGTTAAATATTTTCCCGCTTCCCAAAACCGCATTACTATCGCCGCGGAACTGGCAAATCCCAATACTAATTTTGCGTCGCCGGCCATTCCTTACAGGTTTACTATTTACGGGCCTTTTGGCGTTAAAATAAAAACCCTTGAAAATAATACCTTTATTTATGCCGGAGAGCGGAAATATCTTTTGGAGTCCGCCGCGTTTGATTTTAAAGATATTACGCGCATTGACCTTGATCTGGGCGAATCGCAGTGGCTGGAAAAAACTAAGCTTATTAAACCGTCGGCCGAGCCGGTTGGAATAAGAACCGAAATCAAAGACTCTTTTATTTCTGTTTCCGGTTCGGTTTCCAATAAGCAAGCCGCTGCTCTGCGCCAAATTAAGGTTATTGTTTTTCTTTTTGACCGTTTTAAGCAGATTTTGATGATCAGCCAGACAGTTGTAAATGACATCGGCGGATTTAAAGAAAAAGCTTTTAATCTTGCTTTGCCGGCCGGGGTTTTGGGCGATAAAGTCGCTCCCGATCAGACACGGATATTTTTAGAGATCAAACCTTCGTCATAAACTTACAATTTTAATTGTTAATACTTAATGTTTAAAAAACTGGACTGGCAGCTTAACGGGGCGATTATTTTTCTGGCGATTGCCAGTCTTTTAATTTTAGCCAGTTCATCGCCTCATCTTTTCTGGAAGCAGGCGCTATGGTATTTATTCGGGTTCACGGCTGTTTTTGGTTTTGCCAATATTGACTGGCGTTGGCTGTCCGGCCAGTTATGGCTTCGGCAATCAATATATTGGCTGGTTTTAGGCCTGCTTTTTATTACTTATTTTATGGCGCCCCCGATAAGAGGAGTCAGGAGCTGGCTGGTGTTGGGACCGTTTCAATTTCAGTTTTCCGAGCTGGCTAAATTAAGTTTGATTATAGTTTACGCCGGTTTTTTCGCGGCCCGATATTTTGAATCCGCTCTTTTGAGGAATATTATTTATTCTTTTTTATATCTTCTGCCGAATTTGCTCATGGTTTTGGTTCAGCCGGATTTGGGAACTGCCGTGATACTTTTCGGAATCTGGGCCGGATTTGTTCTTTTAAGCGGAATCACCTGGCGCCAGTTTTTTGCCGGAGTTTTAATAATGGCGGTTCTCGGCGTTTTTGCCTGGACAAGTTTTTTAAAATCTTACCAAAAAGAAAGAATCGTCAGTTTTTTATTTCCGGACATTGACCCCTTGGGGGTCAGTTATAACGTTATTCAGTCAAAAATCGCGATTGGTTCAGCCGGATTTTTTGGCAAAGGATTTGGCCAGGGAACGCAAGTTCAGCTTGGTTTTCTGCCGGAAGCGCAGGCTGATTTTATTTTTGCGGCTTTTACCGAAGAATGGGGATTGCTCGGCGGTTTTTTGATCATAGCGGCTTTTTGGCTGATTTTATACAGAATAGCCAGAATCGGCTTGCATACAGGAGGCAATTATGCCAAGTTTGCGGCTCTTGGAACGCTTTTGGTTCTTATTTTGCATTTTGTTTTTAATATCGGTTCAAACCTGGGACTTTTGCCGGTTGTCGGAGTGACTTTTCCGTTTTTCAGCTACGGCGGTTCCAGCCTATTGACACTTTTTATTCTCATTGGTATCATTCAAAGCATTAATAAGCAGTCCTCATTTTAACCTTATGAGGTATTTTATTTTTGCAGCTTTGCTGTGCGCGGTATTCTTTTGTTTGTTTTTTGCTTTTTATTTTTTATATAGTTTGAAAGCAGTTGCGGTTTCGCCGGATTTCAAAGAGGTTAAAATTGCGCGAGGAGAAGGCTTAAAAGAAATCAGTTCTTTGCTTTTTGAAAAGGGCGCGATAAAGTCGGTATCAGGTTTCCGGCTCTACGCTTTTTTAAGCGGTTCGGCTCATATGCTGAAGCCCGGTTTTTATAAAATCAGTCCAGCTTCAACAACGCCGGAAATTGTTTCTTTGTTGGTTAGCGGTCCTGAAAAAGAAATTGCCGTTGTTATTCCTGAAGGGTCAACGGTTAAAGAAATTGAAAGAATACTTGCTGAAAAAGGTGTTTTGCAAAGTGGAGCGATTACCGGATTTAAAAATTCTGATTTTCTGGCAAGTTATCCTTTCAAACCGAAAATCCTTGAAGGTTTTTTATACCCCGATACCTATCGTTTTGAAATAGATTCAGACGTTCAAATTATTCTTAAAAAATTTTTGGATAATTTTGAGAAACGAGCCTGGCCTTTGCTCAAGCAAGATAAGAATTGGTTTGATAGGCTTATCACCGCGTCCATTCTTGAAAAGGAAGTGGCTGATTTTGAGGAACGTCGGATTGTCGCCGGCATTATGAATAAAAGGCTTAAAAATAATTTGCCGCTTCAACTTGACGCGACTATTGTTTATTTCAAATGCGGCGGAGATTTTAGCGGTTGTTCGGACCGCCGGCTGTCTAAACAGGATTTTGAAATGAAAAATTCTTTTAATACTTACAAACGTCTTGGCCTGCCTGAAACTCCCATAGGCAACCCTGGAGAGTCGGCGATTAAAGCCGCTTTATCTCCGAAAATATCGCCTTACCTGTATTATTTATCAGACCCTGAAACAAAAAAAACTATTTTTTCCAAAACTTTTGAAGAACATAACGAAAACCGGTTTAAATATCTTAATCTTTAACATTTAACATTTTACATTTAACTATTTTATTATGCCAAAAGAAGTAAAAGTATTTTCATCCCATCCCGGCTCTATGACCCCCCAGCCGGATTTGATAGAAATCCAGCTCCATTCCCATGAATGGTTTTTTAAATCAGGCATTAAAGAGCTGTTTAAAGAAATTTCCCCTATTCACGATTATACCGGCAAGGAGTTTGAACTTCATTTTGATGATTATTATTTTGATGAGCCGAAATATGATGAATTTCAGTCCCGTTACAAAGACCTTACTTTTGAGGCGCCTTTGCGGGTTAAGCTCCGTTTGGTCAATAAGCTGACTAAGGCGGTTAAAGAGCAGGAGGTTTATTTCGGTGATTTTCCTTTAATGACTCCGCGCGGCACTTTTATTATTAACGGCGTTGAAAGAGTAGTAGTGTCCCAGCTTATCCGTTCCCCGGGCGTTTATTTTACCGCCGATGTTTTAAAGGGCCGCAAGTTGTTTGGCGCTAAAGTTATTCCTAATCGCGGCGCCTGGCTGGAGTTTGAAACCGAAGCCGACGGTTTTATCGGCGTTAAAATAGACCGCAAGCGCAAAGCTCCGGTTACGGATCTTTTAAGAATTTTCGGCCTTAAAAATAACGAACAGATTCTTAAAATTTTCGGCGATCTCGGCAAGGAAGGGATTAAATATATAGAAGCCACTTTGAAAAAAGACGCGGCCGAAGATGACGACAATTCTTTTATAGAAATTTACAAGCGGCTTCGTCCGGGAGATTTGGCGACCGTTGATAACGCCCGTTCGCTTATTGAGCCGATGTTCAGCCGTTTTGACCGGTATGATTTAAGTCCAGTCGGCCGTTTTAAGGTTAGCCAGCGTCTGGGACTTGGCGCTAAAAAAATAAGCTGTTTACTTGATATTGAAGATTTAACGGCTATGATCAAGCAAATTATTAAACTTAATCTTGATCCGTCGGCCGAGCCTGACGATATTGACGATTTAGGCAATCGCCGCGTGCGGCCGGTCGGCGAATTGGTTCAGAATCGATTGCGCGTCGGCTTGGCGCGCCTTCGGCGCGTTGTCCAGGACAGGATGTCAACTTTTGAAAAGCCGACCCTTCAGCCTGTCCAGCTTATTAATCCGAAAATATTGATGGCCGTGGTCAGGGAATTTTTCGCTTCTTCCCAGCTTTCCCAGTTTATGGATCAGATTAATCCTCTTTCGGAGCTTGAGCACAAGCGCCGGATTTCCGCTATGGGACCGGGCGGTTTGACCAGAGAACGCGCCGGTTTTGAAGTTCGCGACGTTCATCGTTCCCACTACGGCCGTATCTGCCCCATTGAAACTCCGGAGGGTTCCAATATTGGTTTGGTCAGCCATCTGGCTAATTTCGCCAGACTTAATGAATTCGGATTTTTGGAAACTCCTTACGCAAAAGTGAAGAACGGCGTTATTTCAAAAGAAATTGCCTGGCTTAACGCGACCGATGAAGAAAAATTCAATATTGCGCATGCCGGAGTGAAATTTGACGGCCGCGGCCGGATTATCGGCAAGGTCATTGAAGCTCGTATCAAAGGCGAGCCCGGCACTTGTTCGGCCGAAGAAGCGCATTTTATTGATGTCGCTCCTTACCAGCTTGTAAGCGTGGCCGCTTCCCTGATTCCATTTTTGGAGCATGACGACGCCACCCGCGCCTTGATGGGTTCTAATATGCAGCGCCAGGCTGTCGCGCCGATAAAGCCGCAGGCGCCGCTTGTCGGCACCGGAGTGGAAACAAAAGCCGCCATGGATTCCGGGCAAATGGTAATTGCCGAAATTGACGGAGAAGTTTTTGAAGTTGACGCGGATCACATAGTTGTTAAGGGCAAAGACGGCGAAAAAAAGAGTTATCTTTTGAATAAATTTAAACGTTCCAACCAGGCAACCTGCATTTCCCAACAGCCTCTGGTTCAAGTCGGGCAAAAAGTCAAAAAAAGAGAAATTTTGGCCGATGGTCCGTCTATTGAAAACGGAGTTTTGGCCTTGGGGCAGAATCTTTTGGTGGCTTTTGTTTCCTGGGAGGGAGCTAACTTTGAAGACGCCATAGTGCTTTCGGAAAAAGTCGTGCACGATGACCGCTTCACATCCATTCATATTGAAGATTTTTATTGCGATGTCCGGGAAACCAAGCTCGGTCCTGAAACCACCACGCACGACATTCCCAATGTTTCCGAAGAAAAACTCCGCAATCTTGACGAGGACGGCATTATCAGAATCGGCGCCGAAGTTCAACCCGGGGATATTTTAGTAGGGAAAATTTCGCCTAAAGGAGAATCGGAATTAACCTCTGAAGAGCGGCTTTTGCGGGCGATTTTCGGGGAAAAAGCGCGCGCGGTCAAAGATAGTTCTTTGATTTTGCCGCACGGCAAACGCGGCAGGATTGTCGGCATAAAGATTTTTGATCGCGATCGCGGCGACAGGCTTGAACCGGGAATTATCAAAAGAATACAGATTGAAGTTGCCCAGCTTCGCAATGTTAGGGCAGGCGACAAATTGGCCGGACGCCACGGCAACAAAGGAGTTATTTCCCAAGTCAGGCCGGTTGAAGACATGCCGTATCTCGCCGACGGCCGTTCGGTTGATATTGTTTTAAATCCGCTGGGTGTCGCTTCCAGAATGAATCTTGGCCAGATACTTGAAACCCATTTAGGCTGGGCCGCGCATCATCTTGGTTATCGCGCCGTGACATCTGTTTTGGCAAGCGCAACCGAAGAACAGATAAAAGCCGAGCTGAAAAAAGCCGGCCTTAATGAAGACGGCAAGGTTGTTCTTTACGACGGGCAAACCGGGAAACCATTTGATCGCCAGGTGACTGTCGGCTACATATATATGATGAAACTTAACCATCTGGTTGAAGACAAGCTGCACATGCGTTCCACCGGGCCTTATTCTTTAATTACCCAGCAGCCTCTTGGCGGAAAAGCCCAGCTTGGCGGCCAGCGGCTCGGGGAAATGGAAGTCTGGGCCTTGGAAGGCTATGGCGCGTCGCACACTTTGCAGGAAATGCTTACCATAAAATCGGACGATGTGCTCGGCCGTTCTTCGGCTTTTGAATCAATTATCAGGGGAGAAAAAATCAAGAAACCCAACATTCCGGCTTCATTTAATGTTTTGGTCAGCGAACTCAAGGCTTTGGGATTAAACGTCGAATTGGAGAATTCTAATCAGCAAGAAGAAAATAATGGATAATCTTAATTTTTCATCAATAAAATTAAAAATCGCTTCCCCTGACGATATTTATTCATGGTCGCGTGGCGAGGTGACTAAGCCCGAAACAATCAATTACCGGACCCAGCGGCCGGAAAAAGACGGGCTTTTTTCCGAGCGGATTTTCGGACCCACTAAAGATTGGGAATGTTATTGCGGTAAGTATAAAAAAATCCGTTATAAAGGCGTTGTTTGCGATAAATGCGGAGTTGAAGTCACTCGTTCGGTTGTCCGCCGTGAACGGATGGGTCATATCAGTTTAGCGGCGCCCGTAACTCATCTCTGGTTTTTAAAAAGCGTTATTTCCCGCACCAGTCTGGCTCTTGATATTCCTTTGCCGAAAATAGAAAAAGTGGCTTATTATGTTGCTTATATCGTTACTTCCGTTAATGAAGAAGCCAAGAGAAAAACCTTAACGGCTTTAGCCCAGGAGTTTAAATCGCGGGAAAAAGAAATTAAAGCTATTCAAAAAGAGGATCAGGCAAAAGCAAAAGAAAAAACCGGCAAAAAAATAAAGCCGAAAAAACAATCTAAAAAAGACAAGGCAAACGGGGAATTATTGGCCGGCTGGGAAAAAGCCAAAACCGATATTGAATCTCTGGTTGTCGGTTCGGTGATGATTGAAACCGAATATCACAATATTTCCAGGAGATTTGGAGATGTTTTTGAGGCCGATACCGGAGCCGGAGCTTTGCGTAAAATAATGGAAAGCATGGATTTGAAAAAGACGGTTAAAGAAATTGAGGCCGAGCTTGCCCATGTTAAAGACGCTGGCCGCGAGCGCCGGCTTTTAAAGAGACTTAAGTTTTTCCGTTCAATGATGAAGTCGGGGATTAGGCCGGAATGGCTCATAATGACTGTTTTGCCGGTTTTGCCTCCGGATCTCCGTCCTATGGTGGCTTTGGACGGCGGTCGTTACGCCACCTCTGATTTAAACGATCTTTACCGCCGCGTTATTAACCGCAATAACCGTTTAAAAAAACTTATTGAGCTGAAAGCGCCTGAAATAATCGTAACCAATGAAAAAAGAATGCTTCAGGAAGCGGTTGACGCTTTGATAGACAACACTTCAAAATCAGGCAGCCAGCAGCTTTCAACCCAGCGCCGGCCGCTTCGTTCTTTGGCTGATATGCTTAAAGGCAAGCAGGGCCGTTTCCGGCAGAACCTTTTGGGAAAAAGAGTGGATTATTCAGCCCGTTCAGTCATAGTTGTCGGCCCGGAGCTGAAGCTTAATGAATGCGGTTTACCCAAGAAAATGGCTTTGGAACTGTTCCGGCCTTTTGTCATTAATAAATTGATAGAAGGCGGCCTGGCTTACAATATTAAAAACGCCAACCGCTTGATTGACCAGGCTTCTTCGGAAGTTTGGGCGGTTCTTGAAGAAGTTATTAAGAATCGTTTTGTTCTGCTTAACCGCGCTCCGACCCTGCACCGTCTCGGTATTCATGCATTTAAGCCCGTGTTGATTGAGGATTTGGCTATCAGGATTCCGCCGATGGTTTGCGCGGCTTTTAACGCTGATTTTGACGGCGATCAGATGGCGGTTCATCTGCCGCTTACCGAAGAAGCGCAACTGGAAGCCGGAACTAATATGGTCTCAAGCGGCAACCTTTTAAAACCGGCCAATGGCGAACCGATTATTATTCCTACGCAAGACATAGTGCTGGGGACTTATTATTTGACAAAGTTTGGCCGGCCGGAAAAAGAACCCCGGATATTAGGCGGCATTAAAGAAGCTATGTTTGCTTATGAAACCGGCATTATAAAAATTAATACCCCGATTAAAGTTCCTAATCCGAAATTAACCGGCGAGATAATCATTACTTCTTATGGCCGTTTGATTTTTAATGAAGCGTTGCCCGCTGATTTTGAATTTTCAAATGACTGTTTTACCAAGAAAAAACTTTCCCAGATGGTCGCTATGATGATTGACCGGTATGGTTTTAAAACAACCGTTGACCACCTTGATAAGATACGCGCTCTTGGTTTTAAATATGCCACGCAGTCCGGTTTTACCTGGAGCATGGCTGATTTGGTAATACCTAAAGAGAAAAAAGAAATTTTCAGCCGGGCCGAAAAAGATGAGGCGCTTATAAAGGATCAGTATAATAACGGGTTACTTACCAACAATGAAAGACGGGCGAAGATTATCGGCGTTTGGACAAGGGTGCGCTCGGAAATAGAAAAAGTGGTTCCTAAATCGCTTGATCCGGAGGGTTCTATTTATTCAATAATTGATTCAGGCGCCAGGGGTTCGTGGGTTCAGCCGATTCAGATGACCGGAATGAAAGGCCTGGTGCAGGATCCAAAAGGTGAAACAATAGAATTACCCGTTAAGGCTTCGTTAAAAGAAGGAGTAAGCGTTTTGGAGTATTTTATTTCCACTCACGGCGCCAGAAAAGGATCAACCGACACCGCTCTTAAGACCGCTTCCGCGGGATATTTGACAAGGCGGCTGGTTGATATATCCCAGGATGTTATTTTGCGCGAGAAAGATTGCCGGACAAGGGAAGGTATAGAAATCGCAAGGAAAGACGGCGAAAGTTACGGGTATCATTTCGGCCAGCGGATTTTTTCCCGTATGCCGCTTGAAGACGTCAAGGTTGGCAATAAAATTTTGGCCAGGGCCGGAGAAGTTATAGACCGTAAAATCGCGGCCGCAATCAATGATTCCAAAATTGAATCCATTAAAGTCAGGTCTCCGCTTGCCTGTAAAACTTTATATGGCGTTTGTTCGGTTTGTTACGGATACGACCTCGGTTATAACCAGCCGATCAATATCGGCGAAGCCGTCGGTATCGTGGCGGCGCAGTCAATCGGCGAACCCGGCACCCAGCTGACGATGAGAACTTTTCACCAGGGCGGTGTTGCCGGTCTTGATATTACCCATGGTTTGCCGCGAGTTGAAGAAGTTTTTGAGGTGCGCCCGCCGAAAGGCAAAGCGGTCTTAAGCGAAATTGACGGCATGGTTGAAGAAATAGCCGATAAAATTTTGTTTAAAACTGTTAAAATAAAAAATTCCGGTCCAAAAGCAAAAAAGGAAAAAGCCGTTGAATATTCAATCCCCAGGTCGTTAAATATTCTTGTAAAAGACGGCGAAAAAGTATTTAAAGGAACTCCTTTATGCGAAGGCCATATTGACCTTAAGGAATTGATGAGTTTTAAGGGCGCGCGCGAAACCGAACGTTATATTATAAATGAAATCCAAAAAATTTATGTTCCGGAAGGCGCTACCATTAACGATAAGCATATTGAGGTTATTGTGCGCCAGATGTTTTCCAAGATAGCCATTAAAGAGCCGGGAGACACCGATTTTGTTGTCGGTGAAGTGGTTGATAAATCGTTATTTTTTGAAATTAACAGGCAGATGAAGAAATTAAAAAAACAGCCGGCCAGGGCCCAGCAATTGCTTCTTGGCGTAACCAGGGCGTCGCTTGCGGCGGAATCATTCCTTTCGGCGGCTTCTTTTCAGGAAACTTCGCGGGTTTTGGTGGCGGCGGCGAGCGAAGGCAAGATTGACAAGTTAAGGGGCCTTAAAGAGAATGTCATTATCGGCCGGTTGATTCCGGTAGGCAAAAAATTCCCCGGTAATAACAAAGATGAATCCGTCGCGGAAGCTGTTTATAAAGAAGCAGATCCGGTTAAATCAGCCGAGCCGGTTGTTGATTAATTATTAACGCGATTGACTAATCATTGGCTTTCTGCTAAATTAGAATAGATTTAATTTTAATTTTATGACTGAAAATATCAATGATTCGGCTGTTGGGATTTTACAGGAAGAAGCCGCCGATGATACAAAACAATACGAAATAGCTTTTATTTTAAAAACCGAAAACGGTTATATTATCAAGCAGGAGCTTAATAATCGCGGTTTTTCCATTTTGAACGAATCGCCGATAAATAAAATCCGGCTCGCTTATCCGATTAAAAAGGAATCGCAGGCGTATTGGGGTTATTATGGTTTTAACGGGGCGCCCGCGGAAGTCAAGGGTCTTTCTGTTGAGTTGAAGCTCAAGCCGGAAATTCTCCGCTTTTTAATTATTTCTTTGCCTAAGAAATCAGCTGTTAGCAAGGAGAGGCGCGTTTCAACCGCAAGAACCATCATCGCAAAGCCGATAGAAGAAATTGAAAAGCCGGAAAAACCGTTTTATGATAAAAATAAAATTTTAAGCAACGAAGCGTTGGAGAAAAAATTGGAGGAAATATTGCAGTGATTTGTCTAAAAGCGTTTTTGTATCGCTTTTAGCAACAAATCCTGTAACCCCGCCCTCTATGCGCATGACAAAATTATCCACAATATTCTATTTTATTAAAAGTTTGGTTATCATAACATTATTAAATAATAAGCTTAGAGGGCGGGGTGCTCGTTTTTGCAACCAATCGCTTCGCTCTTGGGCAAAAACGGCATGAATTTAAATAAAGTATTTATTTTAGGAAGAGTTACCGCCGATGTTCAATTACGGACAACGCCGACCGGAGCCCAGGTTTCTTCTTTTAGCGTTGCCACTAACAGGGTTTGGACTGATAAAGGCGGCAATAAGCAGGAAGAGGTTGAATTTCATAATGTTGTTGTGTGGGGCAGGCAGGCGGAAATAGCGTCGCAGTTTTTATCCAAAGGCAGTTTGGTTTTAATTGAGGGCCGTTTGCGCACCAGAACCTGGCAGGATAAACAGGGTCAGAACAGGAAAACAACCGAAATAATTTCCGAAAGAATGCAGTTAGGCCCGCGGCCAGCCGGTCAAGGCGGACAAAGCGCAGGAACGCCGGCTTTCAAACAACAGGAGAGCCAGCCCGCAGTTGAATCAATTCCGGAAATTAACATAGAGGAAGGAGAAATAAAACCAGAGGATTTGCCTTTTTAAACTTATGAAACAGTGTTTCTTTTGTTCGCAGAATTTAAAAAATGTTGATTACAAGGAAATTGATCTTATAAGAAGGTTTGTTTCCAGCCAGGGGAAAATTGTTGATCCCCGCCACACCGGAATTTGCGCCAAGCATCAGCGCCGGTTGGCTCTTGCCATAAAAAGAGCGAGATTCCTCGGGCTTTTGCCTTTTGTGAGATAATAATACAGAAATTTTAACTTGATATTTGACACAGTTATTTTTAATTTCCTGCGATCTTTTGTCGGAAAAATACAATTTTTTGACTGGCTGATAATTTTTCTGGCGGATGATCTTGCTTACGTCTTGGTTTTCGCGGCATTGGTTTATTTTGTTTTTATTAAAAACCGCATACTGCAATGGCGTTTATTTTTAAGCGCGCTTTTAGCAGTTATTTTAAGCAGAGGCATTATTACGGAACTGTTTCATTTTTTTTATAATCATCCGCGCCCTTTTTTCGCTTTATCTTTTGAACCTCTTATCCAAAAACTTAATTCCAACTCTTTTCCTTCCGGACATGCGGCTTTTTTCTTTGCTTTATCAGGAATTTTATTTTTTGAAAATAAACGGCTTGGCATTTGGTTTTTTATAGCGTCAATTTTAATGGGTATCGCCAGAGTAGCGGCCGGAGTACATTGGCCAACCGACATAATAGCCGGATTTTTAGTTGGCATTTTAAGCGCTGTTATCAGCAGGCGAATTATTGGTACGTAACTTATTTTAGCGTTAAAAGTTACAAAGTATGTTATTGCGGACGCATCTTGTTGAGTATTGATGTAGGAGTTTTGTTTTTCCATTTAGCACTATGACGCGTCCAGATAATTAGAAAAATTTGGTTGGTGGAAAAAGCAGGAAAGACTTTCTAGTAAAAGACAAAGCGCGTATTTTCAGCGACACTTCGTTTGTATGGCTAATCAACACGCGAAGTGCCCGCGTTGCAAGCTGCGCGGAACTCGGTGGGGCCACCGCCGGCGGCATTGTTCAGCTTGCGATATTACCTGGCGTATCCGTCAGAAAAAAAGAGGAAGAAAAAGGATTCGTCACTCATCAGAAAAATCTATTCGATATCTCAAAAACCGTGAACCGCGCTCCGTTCGTTTAACCGAGAATACCTTTTTTTATCGCAGAGTTATGAGTCGAGAGGCGCTTCGTAAATCTTTGCCCTGGCCAACAACGCCCAAGTCGGGACCGCTAATTTTGGTTGCTGATGCTTTTGTCCAGTACATTGAGCATTCTTGGCACACCTGGTATTGCTTTCTCGTGAGAGCTGTTGATGGTGAAGACGCGGTCATTCTATCTCCAATATGTCGTAAGGGCACCGAGGTGGCTCAGGGCTGGCAAGAGTCATTTTCAACCCTATCGGACTCCATTTTAGAAAGAACTGTGGCTCTGGTTTGCGACGGACACAACGGTCTTATTCTTGAAGCGCGTAGGCGACATTGGCTAATCCAACGTTGTCATTTCCATCTTATCGCCAGACTTCAAAGTAAACGTTCCAGGTGGCGCCGCGGTTTTCATCAAAAAGAAGGAAAACTTATATATCAACTCGTTATGCAAATTATTGAAACTTGTTCCGACAGGACTATCAAAAAGTCCCTGGAACAGTTAATGGATATTGGTCGCGTGACAACCTCGAAAGACGTACGCCGAGTTATTTCTGGAGTGATGACTAATTGGTCGGATTACAGGACATACCAAAGATATCCCGAACTGAATTTACCCATCACTAGCAATACTGCCGAGTCATTTATCGGTCTTGTTAGAAATTTACTGCATCGAGCGCGGGGGTTCAGGACAGTACGATCTATGAGTTGTTGGATTGAGGCGTTAGTGAAGACACAAAAAACTATCAAATGTCGAGGGAAAAACCAACCGAATTAATTGAAATATACCGACGCGTCATAGTGCTAAATGGCTTTTATCCTTTTTTAGTCTTATGATTCGGGCTTATCAAATGAAGACTTGATTCGACTATTCCATTTTTTTAAACTCTAGGTTAGTTTATTAGTAGTATTATTGCTGTTTGAAAATTTTTTAATAAGGAGGTGATTTGAATGAAACGGGAAAAGCTGGGGAAGCTTGGTTTTGTTTTGGGCGGAGGCGGATTTAAAGGAGCTTGGATTGCCGGAATTTTAAAATCATTTTTAGATGTATCATTTATTCCTAATTATATAAGCGGCGGGTCAGTTGGCGCTTTGGTCGGGGCTAAATTCACTGAAATCGTCGGCCGTCTGGAAGCCGGAGAACCGCAAAGTATAATTCTTGAGTTAGTTGATGTTTGGTACAATCTTATAAAAATTCCTTCCGATATTTATGAAATTGATAAAGAAGAAGCGTTACGGAAGCCGTTTCAAAGATTACGCAAGGAGCATAAGCATAAGCTTAAAAAATTTTTTACAAGTCCGAAATCGCTTTTTAAAATTCTGTTTATTGAGTTTATTAAAGCGCCTTCGCTTTACACGAATTATAAAATCCAGCGCCTGATAGATGGTATGGATATGAATAAGATTCGTTCTTCTTCCGTTGATTTTGATATTATTACCTGTGATTTTGAATCTCGCGGATCAAAGGCCTGGTCTAACCGCGCTTATGACAATGATACTTTAAAGAAAGCATTGTTGGCATCAACCGCCTTGCCTGTTATTTTTCCGCCAATAGAAATTATGGGTTCAAAAAATAACGATGGCGCTAGAATATTGCCCCTGCCGGTGGTTTACGCGCACAGGAATAAATGCGACACTATTATTGCCATACGCACCGATTCTAAGAATCGTCAGTCGCGAAAAGACAATCCAGACGGCTGGCTTGCTGATTTAAATATCGCTGATGATATCCAGTCCGCGGATATAGCCGATGGCCAGGTTCGCAGGACAAAAAGAGTGAATCAGGATATTGATATTTTCAGCAAATTAAAACTGGAAATCCTTGAATTTGTTTCTTCAAAACCAGTGCAAGAAGCAGTGGCAAAAATCTTTGAAGATGCTGAATTTAGTTTTAAAGGGAAAAAAAGGAATGAGCTTTATATTCTTCAGCCGGAACGTCCCTTGCCCGTTACAACCGCTTTGTGCGGTCCGGAAGGAATTAAAAAAGCAATTGGTTTGGGCCACAAAGAAGGCATAAGATTCTTGGAGGAAATAGAATTTTAAAAGCAAAAGAGCCGTTTTAAATGGCTCTTTTAATTGTTTCAAATAGCAATTATTTCGTCTATTTCCTTCGCTTCCAGTGTTTCTTTTTCCAGCAAACGTTCGGCCAGTTTTTTCAGAATTTCTTTCTTTTGTTTTAAAATTCTAACAG
>JACPKE010000055.1 GCA_016187205.1 Candidatus Brennerbacteria bacterium
GCTGCATATTCATATGGAACCGGGCGCCGCCGGGTCCGTTACGCCGTCAGTTAACATCACCGGAGCGGCCGCCACTTCCACAGGTCCGGCTTTTAGTTTTAACAGCAGAGGCAACGGCGGCATGGTTCACATAGTTTGGGATATCACTTCATTTTTTCAAAATAATTGGCAAAACGGCGATACTCTGACAGCCGCCGGGTTATGCAGCGGCGCGGATGTTTGCGACGAGACTTACGCGGAGCTTAATGTGACTTATAATTATCCCAATAGCGAAATTACCGGCATTAAAACAGTCAGGTGGTTTGAGATGCAGGATATAAGCCAAAACTCGGCCGGAGTGGCGGCAACCGGCACTTTTTCCACTTTTATTCCCGAAACTCCGGTAACTTTTAGAAACGGCGGCAGTGTGGCTACTTTCTTGGCCACTAATATTAACGCTAATATGGATCAAACTTTAACTATTGACAGCGCTGAAGTAACCGGCACCGATACTCTGACTACGACAGCCAATAATCCGAATATTGAAGAACATCCTCATCAAATTTTACTTACTCATTCTCCGGGCGGCCAATTTACCAGTTCTTCTCAAAGTAATATCAGCGTCAGTTTAAACCATACCGGAAGCGCTTATATAGCAAGGTCAATAGGTTATTCTTCTTATGAATATCCCATACCCCAGCCTCCGGGCAACCCTCAAATGCGGGCGGCGGCTGACCAGACATTTACTTTTGGCGACGGCATTACCGCGATTTCCGCCATTACCGTGACTTCCACCGCGGCATCGCAGATTACAGCGGCGAATGATATTCGGATTGTGATTGCCACAGGCACCACTAATTTTTTATGGGATACTTCCGATACTTTGGCGACTATTACCGGCTCGGCTTCAGGGAACGCGTCCACCACTGTTTCTTATGAAAACGGAAGTTCAACTTTGGTTATTGATGTTACCGGCGATTTTGCCAATAATACCGGCATAACTATTTCCGGTCTGGGTTATCGGGATTTTAATGCGGTAAATTCCGCCACCTCCACTCGGGATTTGAAATGGAACGGCCAGGGCCAGGCCCCGCCTTTTGTCCGCGACACCCGCACTGCCGCGATTCGCGGCCGGCTTCAGCTTGAGGCTCATTCAGCGGGACAGGAATCGGATAAATTCGCCGCAAGTTCAACTTACGCCAATCAGGAATTATTCGCTTTCCAGTTATTGCCTAATGACGAGGCCGCAAGCACCACTTTGACGATTGACCTTTCAGCTATTACCGGAATTATTACCGGCGATATTGCTAGTCCGCAAATTTTTGTTGATGCTAACGCTAACGGAACAGTGGATGCCGGAGAAACTACAACGGCTTTTGGCGCCGGGACAGTCAGTATTTCCGGCGGAACAGGAACTATCACTTTTACCGCCACCACTTCCACGTTAGCTTCCGCCACCAGCACACGTTATATTCTTAAAGCCACTTCCACTAATTTGCTTGCCGGCGACACTATTACTTTTAGTTTGGCTACTTCAAGCGTTGCGGCTGACGGCCAGACTTCAAAGGTTCGTTTAGGTCCGACTCTTTCCGGCGGAGGTCCAACTAACGGAGTTCATACTGTTGACGCGGTTTCCCGCGCTCAACGTTCTTTCAGATGGCAAAATGACGACGGCGCGAATGTTAATTCAAACAGCGCCTCTGCCGCGGCTGATACGGCTCTTTCAAGTGTTCGCATACCCCAACGTCTTGCTTTGCGGATGCAGATTGACAATGACGGCGGCGGAGAAGGAGCCGGTATCGCTTACAAGCTTCAATTTCAAGCCAATGCCACATCCGGCGCCTGGATAGATGTTGCGAACGGCAACGCCATTCAAGCTTCCCAGGGCCTTGCCGGAGCTGACGCCGCGGCAATCACTTCGGCGGTCGCCGCAGCCAATTCCAGAACTTTTGTAAACGGCACCTGGCATGAAGGAACCGGAATCAGCGCCGGCACATCGGTTCTTACCAATAGCCGTTATACCGAGCTTGCTTATATGATTGAAACGAGCTTAGCCGCTTCTTCCACCACTTATTATTTCCGCGTGGTTAATAATTCCGACGGCCTGCCGATTAATTCTTACAGCGTTTTTCCTTCTTTTACGACTTTAGCCGATTCTAACCAGCTGATTCAATATTCAAAAAATAATGTTTCTTCTTTGGGAACAGGCACTTCTTCCCTGACTTTTTATTTTGACGATATTGATTATAGCCGCGCCAGTTCCAGTGATAATCTTTATTCCACTTCTACTTCCGCGGCTAACAAACCGGTTTTCAATTTTCGGGTTCGCAACAGCACCAGTTCTTATCCTTTGCGGATAAACTGGGAAGGCCAGTATTCGGCCGCTTCCACAACCTCTGTTGACGCTTTCCGGTTCGGTTCAACTAATGCCTGGCAGACTTTGGTTTCCACTTCATCCCCTGCCATAAATACCGATTTCACTCTGACCGCTAATCTTACCACCAGCACTTCAGAATATTATCAAGCTGATGGCGCTAATTTCTGGACTTATTTCAGGGTTTATCAGGCGACATCAACAAGCAATTTAAGAACGGATTTTGTTAATGTTGAATTTGTTCCGACTTCCAAGTCAACCGCTGACCAGACTTTGCAGGTTAATGACGGGGCAACCGCTATTTCTTCGCTTACTGTCAAAACCACCCGCACGCCGGTAATTACCGCGGCTAATGACATCCGTATCAAAATCCCCTCTTCCTTGAATATGCTGTGGCAAACCTCTACTGTTGTGGCAACTATTGGCGGTTCCGCTTCCGGCAAAGCCTCAACTACGGTTTCTTATCCTGATAATAAAACCCTGCTTATAAATGTTCTTACTGATTTTGCGGCTGATGACGATTTAACCATTTCCGGGCTTAATTTTTCCAATTTTACTTCGGCTTCCGCTTCTACAACTCTTGAAACTTATTATGACGGCGCCAGCGATGCCGGCATTGACGCTCTGGACTCGCAAATCAAGCAAATAAGAGGCAAGCATGATGTTAATGCTCATGCGGCCGGGCAAGAAATCAATAAACTTGATATTAGCAATACTTCAATTACCGCCGCCGAATTTCTGGCTTTTCAGCTTGTTCCGACCGGCGAAAACGCAACGACATCGCAAGTCGTTATTGATTTATTTGATACTGCCGGTTTTGTGGCGGCTAATATCACTAATGCTGTTTTGCGAATTGACAGCGATGGAAACGGAGCTATTGGCGCCGGAGAAACAACCGAAATTGGCGGCGCAGGCAGTGTTTCTCTTGGCGGCGGAACCGGTTCAATAACTTTTTCAACATCATTTTCCAACACATCAACCTTGAATATTATTTTACGGGCTGATCTCGCAAGCGTTGACCCGGAAGATATTATTAAATTCCGGGTTCAGCCTTCAAGTATTACTTCTACCGGCCAAACCAGTAAAATAAGTCTGGCGCCAAGCGGTTCAACCCTTTCGGCCGCTCATTCACGGCCTTCTAAAAAACACGGAGGCGCGACTTTGATTGAAGGAGGAGGCCCGCCGGCAGTGGCGAATTTAGGCGGCGGCAGTCAGGGAGGCGGCGGCAGTTCCGAAGGCGGTTCTGGCGGAGGCGGTTCCCAGGGCGGTGGCGGCCAGGGAGGCGGAGGCGCAGCACCGTAATCAATCTATCGCGGTCCGACCGCGATAGATTAGCGGCGGCGCTCCCTCGCCAGCGCCGTAAATAAGGATATAAATTATTCAAAATAAAAATGCGGTTTCAATTCATTTTCAGGAATATAGCGAAGCGCTTGGCGATAAATCGCGCGGCAAGTTCCTTTATCAAGTTCCCGATGGTTTGGAATTGTAAGGGTTTGTTTTGCGCCGTCAAGAGTTATTCGCCGCAATTTAACATGGCTTCCGCGTTGGGAAACCATTTCAAAACCAAAAGACAGAAGTATGCCAATAATCTCCTTACCGGAAAGAGTTTTAAGTTCTGGCATACGACGGCTCTACTTCAAAACTTGCAAGCACTGATGGTTTTTCAATTAAACCAAAATCAGCCGGATTTTCATTCTCCAACTGGAGAGCGATTGCCTCTTTTAGATTTTCAGCAAGCTCATCCAGGGTCTTGCCTTGAGTTACCACCGGCAAATCAATACATTCGGCAACAAAATATTTATCACCTTTGTAAATATGCGCTTGAATTATCCTTTTCATAAATTAAACATAGCATATATGATTTTTAGAAGTCAACAATTTTGGCCTTCTAAAAAACACGGAGGCGCGACTTTAATTGAGGGAGGAGGCCCGCCAGCAGTGGCGAATTTAGGTGGAGGTTCTCAAGGTGGCGGCGGCAGTTCCGAAGGCGGTTCCGGCGGCGGCGGTTCCCAGGGCGGCGGAAATCAGGGAGGCGGCGGCGCAGCGCCCTAACAATCTATCGCGGTCCGACCGCGATAGATTAGCGGCGGCGCTCCCCTGCCAGCGCCGTAAACTTAACCCGGAAAATAAGATTAAAAAATATTTCGGAAATTCAAAAAACATAAAAATTTAAATGATTATCGCTATTATTAAAAGATTTTTAGAGTGGATGACGATTAAAGAGAAACTGCACAGTAAGGAGCATAAACCGCCACTTTTTAAAGAGGGTGAAATATGGTGGAGCTATTTTGGAGAGAATATTGGGACCGAAATAGACCTCCGCCCTTTAAAGGGCGGAGTCGTGGCGAATGCCAAATATATAATTAGTATAGTAAATGTTTATATTATGTCAAGTTCAAAATTGTGAAAAAGTAAATGGATAAAATATTCCTCGCTTTTAGGGCGGGGCCGTGACTAATGTCATATATCAATACTAAAAATGTGGATAACTAAAAATAAAAATATTAAGAAATTATTGAAGATGAATAAAAGATATTGTTATTATATTGCGATTATAGTGGCGGCTATTGTTGCCATTCCCTTTTTTTCCTATGCCGCTATTGTTAATATTACCCGCAATGCCAGCGTTTTTACTCCGTCAAGCGTTACGATTACCGCCGGCGACCAGATTAAATGGATTAACAGCAGCGGCGATGATATTCAGCCATCGTCGGATCCTCATCCGGAACATACTAATTATACGGCTTTAAATATGGGCGTTATTGCCAATGGCGCTTCTTCCACCACTGCGGCTTTAAATAATACGGGCACATGGGGTTATCATGATCATCTTGATACCGGAAAAACAGGCACTATTATTATTCAAGCGGCATCTTCGCCTTCTTCAACGCCTTCCACGGCCGCAGAAGGATACCAACCGTTTATTCCGCCTCCTTCAGTTATGCAATTTAATGTTAATCAAATAACCAACAACGCCGCGTTAATAAATTGGAGAACTGATTATTATAGTTATACTAAAATTAAGTATGGAACAACGAGCGGCGTCTACTCCGGTGAATTTTCAAATAATTTAAATGAGAGCCGTTTTGAACATTCCGCGCAACTCACAAATCTTATTCCGGATACAAATTATTATTTTATTTTTGTGACCGGCAGGCCCTGGCTGTATACGGAAGTTGTAACTTCAACTGAAAAAATATTTAAAACTTTAAGCGCCTCCTTTACCGACATTACTCCGCCGGTTATCAGCGATTTTTCATTTTTCTCCGATATTTACAAAATTAACCGCGCAGAAATACGTTGGAAAACCGATGAGCCTGCCAGCACTCAAGTGGAGTATGGCATTACCGCCGATTATGGTTTTAAAACCAAGCTTGATACAACAGCCGTGTTGGATCATTTTGCAGAACTAACCGGTTTAGCTACCGGCACGGTTTATCATTTTAGAGCGCTTTCTTTTGATGAAAAAGCTAATCTTGCGGCTTCCACTGACCGGACTTTTAAAACTTTAATTGAGCCGGAAACAAAAAAAGAAATAGAGATAAAAGCGCCGGAAAAAGAAATAATAAAGAGCGGCGCGATGCCGTCTTTGGAAACCCGCCGAAAAATAGCGGATATCCAGTCAGAAGTTTTGAAAATTTTGAAACAAGTTCTTGAAATCCTGGTTAAAATACAAGCTATGCCGCAATAATCAAAGATTGCCGCGGCGCTTCGCGCCTCGCAATGACAATGTGTTATAATAAATAATATATAAAGGGTCGAAAACAATTTTCATTATTTAAATTCAATGTTTATCGGAGAAAATTCAAAATTAAAAGCAGTTATAGCTTTTTTAGGCTTGGCTTTAATAATCGCGTTTGGCTGGAAAATTCTCGGATTGTACGGAGTTGTCCCGTCTTATGATTTTCCAGCGGTTAGCGCCAGTCAATGGCAGGCGGTTTTCCTGACTAATAATCAGGTTTATTTCGGCCACCTAAAAAATTACAATAGGGGGTACTCGGTTTTAAAGGATATTTATTATTTGCGGGTAACCGATCCCCTTCAGCAGGGTTCGCCTCCTCAACAGCCGAGCATTAATCTTGTAAAACTGGGCGGAGAACTTCATGGTCCGAGCGACGTGATGTATATTCCCAAAGATAAAATAATGTTTTGGGAAAATTTAAAAGACGATTCGCAGGTGGTTCAGGCAATCAGCAATTTCCTTAAACAGCAATAACAATAAGGCGGATTTTTAAAACAATCAGCGTCATTGCGAGCGTAGCGAAGCCCCGTAACGTCCATCGGGATGCGTTACGGGGCGAAGCAATCTTATAATATGAAAGATTGCCGCGGCGCTTCGCGCCTCGCAATGACGGTTTAAAGATTGCTTCACTTTGTTCGTAATGACGCTTTATATATGTCATTGCGTATTTAGCGTATTAGTTGTTTTTGATTTATAATATGTATTGATGAGCTATAAACCGTTTTTAGCATTTTTTATCGGTTTATTAATCGGCGTTTTTTTAGTTTCTATTGCAAAAGCCGACAGAGCGACTTCTTCTAATTTTATTATTGATTCCGGCATTATTAACAGCGGCGGTGAAAACGGTTCTTCAACGAGTTTTATTATGCCGCAGAGTTTAGGCGAACCGGCTGTCGGTTTTTCATCCAGCAGTTTTTTTCGTTTAATCGGCGGATTTTTAGGGTTTCCTTTCGCGAGTGATCCGGTTTTATCGGCCGCGGCGGGCGAGAACCAGATTGTCTTAACCTGGACCGCTAGCGAAGGATTTTTAGGTTTTAACGCCAGCGGTTATGATGTTGGCACTGCCGTAAGTTCCGGCGCCGAAACTTTTGAGAACGTCAACAATGTTCTTACTTTTACCAAAACAAGTTTGACTGCCGGAACAACTTATTTTTTTCAAGTAAGGGCCAAGGATGAATTCGGTGAAATTATCGCAACTTCAAATGAAACAACCGCGGTTCCGACAGCTCCAAGCGGCGCTCCGGCCCCGGGAGGAGCCGGCGGCGCCGGACGCGGAGTTGCCAGAGTTCCGGTACCTCCGTTTTTTGAACTTTTAGAACAGCCGGTTCCGGAAAAAATATGTTTGCCAAATACCGATTTAAATTGCGATGGCAGGATTAATTTATCTGATTTCAGTATTTTTCTTTATTTAATGCCCCGGCAATTGCCGACACCGGCGGATTTTAACAATGATAAATCGGTTGATGTCCGTGATTTAAGTTTGTTATTTTTTGACTGGACGGACAAAATGTTGGCTTTTGCCAAAGAAGAAAAATTCGCGGGAAAAACCGAAATTAAACAGCAGAAAGAATCTAAAACAATCCCAAATTATTTTGCCGTTATCACTCAAAGCCTTGGTTTTGAACCGTTAAAAACACCTACAACAACCGGTTTGGAAGAATCCAAACCAAAACCGGCAATTGCGGTTTTCTTTAAGTCTTTAGCGCGTTTCATAGCGGCAATATTTGAATCAATTTTCTGGTTTATTCAGGATTTATTTGCTTTTTAACGCAATTTTTAATTTTTAAAAAGGTATAATAATAAAAAGATGAGATCAGTCTCTTTATTTCTGGTTGCTTTTATCCTCGCCGGTTTTTGGCCGGCATTTTCACCTATTTTAAAGGCAAATGCCGTTTCTCAAGCCGCTCTTTTCTTGAATCCCGCTTCAGGTTCTTTTTTGGTCGGCAGCACTTTTGATTTATCCGTTGTTTTGGACACTAAAGCCGTTTCTGTAAACACTATTGAAGTTGAATTGATATTTCCGGCGGATAAAATCCAGGTTGCCAGCCCGGCTCTTGATGGTCAGTCAATTATTCAGCTTTGGCCGGCTCCGCCTTCTTTTTCAAACAAGGAAGGCAGAATTTATTTTATCGGCGGAATTCCTTCGCCCGGCATTACCACTTCCCAGGGCGTTGTTTTAACTTTGACTTTTAGGGTGGTGGCTCCGGGTTCGGGACAAATATCATTCGGAAAAAAATCAAGTGTTTTAGCCAATGACGGCAGGGGCACTAATATTTTAGGACAAAATCCGCCGGCGTTTTTAAAATTTATGGTTCCCCCGCCGCAAGGCCCGGCGGTTTTTTCTCCTACCCATCCGGACCAGGAAAAGTGGTACCGCGACAATAATCCGGTTTTTACCTGGCTCAAAAGTCAGCTTTCCACTGATTTTAGTTATGCCATTGACCGCGACCCGGCCGGATTTCCGGACGCTGTTTCGGAAGGAGCCGAAGCAACGGCGTCTTTTCAAGCCCTTGAAAACGGCATTTGGTATTTCCATCTTCGGGAGCGGGCCGGCGGAATTTGGGGCGGTGTCAGCCATTTTGCGGTAAAAATTGACAACCAGCCGCCGGCCGGATTTGACATTAATGTTTCGCCCGGCAAAAGAACAGCCAACAAAAATCCGATTTTCCGTTTTTTTACTACAGACGGTTTATCCGGTTTTGACCATTTCCAGATGAAAATCATCCCTCTTTTTGAAGATTTTGGCGAACAAGGGCTTTTTTTTGAGGCCAGTTCGCCTTATCAGGCTCCGACGTTGAAACCGGGACGCTATCAAGTAATTATTCGGGCTTTGGACAATGCCGGCAATTCAAAAGACGAAAGCGTCACGATGAATATTTTAGGTTCGTTTTCCCAGTTTATAGACCAGGAAGGAATAAATTTTTTCTTATTTTTTATTCCTTGGATTACGGCGCTTTATTTTATAGGGTTTTTGGCGTTGATTTCTTTATTTGTCCTTTTTATTCTTTGGCGCCGGCATTCTCATCATATTCGGCACGCTTTCAGGGAAGATATCCGGAATATATTTAAATTATTTAAAAAAGAAAAACCGCCCGGCCTATAAAAATGGAAAATAATAATAGAAAAACGAATTAAAGAAATATCATGAACAAAAAACTTTTTTTAAAATTTGTTTTTAGCGTATTATTTTTAACGTTAACTGTTAGTCAAAACAGCCATGCCGTTGAATTGCTTTCCGCTCCGGTAATCTCCGTCGCTCCAACCGTTTATTATCCTCTTGACGAAGCGCTATATTTGGAAGGCAGGGCCGCTCCCAAAAATAAGATAGAACTTTATTTTGAAAAATCCGCCAGCCAGCCGATAAGAATTCAGACTGAAGCTAATTCAAACGGAGAATGGTATATCGGCCAGAAACTTGAGCTGGCAAGCGGCGAATGGACTGTCCGGGCAAGAGCGATTGAGGGGGAAAATCTTTCGGACTGGTCCAATCCGCGGATAATCCGTTCGGTTGTTTCCGGTTTTGTTCTGGGTTCGCTTAAAATAAAATATTTGCCGGTTTTTATTGTTTTATTATTGGTTTCCCTGCTCGTTGCCGCGTTGCTTATTTATTCGTTTTTAAGGGTGCGGAATATCAGACGTTTGGAATACGAGCGCGAGTTTAAAGAAAAAACCAATAAATTAGAAAAGGCTTTGCGGGAAAAAGACCGGGAATCGGCAAAGGTTTTAATTGAAGAAAATTTCGCGTCTTTAAGGAGAGGATTAATGGAAGAGCTTGGTCATTTGGAGATTAAATTGCGCGAAGGCGCCGGGCTTTCAAAAGAAGAAGAAGAACACCGCGAAAATCTTTTGCGCGAATTGCGCCAGGCCCAGGAAAATATAGAACAAAAGATTAAAAATGTATAAAAAGTCGAATGCCAAAAATATTAATGCTCTAAAGGTGAGGGATGAAATTCAGCTATAAAATAATAAATTGGATCTTTATTTTTTTATATATTTTGCCGGTCGCGGCAATAGGCTTTTTTCTTCAGCAGCGTGTTCAGCAAAGCCTTGAGGCCGCCCAGCTTTTTATGCAAAACCAAATTGATGTTGACAGAAAAATTATAACCAACCGCGGTTATTTAAGACAGGTGTCGCCGGTTATCCATCAGGCTCTTTTAAAAGGCGAAGTTCAAGAGATTAAAAATGCCGAAACATTTGCGGCTGAAAAACGCGATGAGCTTGATAAATTTTGGAAATTTTATGAAAACAATTACACGGCTCAAAACAGGCCATTTTTAAAAAATATTTTAACGGAAACCCAGGAATTAAATCTTATTGAAGAAGAAAGCCATACCGTAAAAGAAATTCAAAATTTGCTGGACAGTTATTTTGTCAAAATTTTTTCAAATAATAACGACCGAATAAACTATTTTGAAGAGTTAGATGATAAAAGAGAAAAAATTTATGACGCATTTAATAATTTGGCGGACATCCGTTATATTTTTGCCCAGCGCATAATTTTTAATATAACCAGCCAGGTTGGCGCCCAGGAAGCAATGTTCAATTTAATTTTCGCGTTGTTAATTCTAATAATTATTATAATCGCGGTTTTTCAGCATTTTTACATTCATCGGCCGCTTGGCGACATTATGCTATTTTTAAAAGATATGAAAGCCGGTCAGCGCAGGCAAAGGCTGTATTTTTCAACTCCGGTAAAAGAAATAAAGGAAAGCGAAGAGATTATCAATGATATAATTGAAACGGCCGAAGAACATGAAAGCCATGAAGAACATAAGTAAATCTTTAATATTCTTAATTTTATTCAACGCGCTAATTTCAGCGGTTTTGGCGGCTGATACGGCTAAAGTTTTGCCGGTTCCGGTGATTTCCGTAAATCCGGATATTTATTATCCCCTTGACGAAGTTTTGTATTTGGAGGGCCGGGCTTTGCCTAATTCAACTGTTCAAATTCAATTTTTAAAGCAAGGCGCCAAACCTTTAAAGTTTAATTCTAAAAGCGACGCCAACGGCGAATGGGTTTTAGCGGAAAAAATCAATCTTGAGTCCGGCGACTGGGAGGTTCGAGCCCGCTCTCTCTCTCTCTCTCGGATAAAACTTCCGAATGGTCAAATCCGCGGGTTTTCAAGGTCGTTGTCAGCGGCGTTACCATCGGCGGCGTCAATATAAAATTCGCTTTTCTTGTATTTGTCCTTCTGATTGTTTTATCGCTAGCCGCATTTATATTTTTTTATTTTCGTTTTAAGGTTAGACAGCTTAAATCCGTTATTCTTTCAAAAGAAATAAAAGAAGCGCGCGATTCGGTAAAAGACGGATTGAGCGAGATACGGAAAGATTTGATTGATGAACTGAAAATAATGGAATCTTCCGGCAAAACTTTATCCGTTGAAGAACTTTCCAGAAAAGAGCATTTGTTAAGGGAACTTGATTTGCTGGAACGCAATATGGATAAGGAAATTCAGGATATTAAATCTGTGGATAACTAGAACCCATATGTTATAATAAATTATTACCCAAAAGGTCGAAAGATTTGACATAAGCAATGAAAAATCAAAAAGGATTTACTTTAATAGAGCTTTTGGTTGTTATCGGAATAATCGCGATTTTGGCTGCCATAGTCATTATCGCTTTAAATCCGGCCAGGCAATTTGCCCAGGCAAGAAATACAACCCGTTCCGCCAATGTTAACGCTATTTTGAATGCTATAAGCCAGAGAACTGCCGATAACCGGGGGATTTTTGAAACCGGTTGCGTTGCCGGAGCGATTCCGACCAGCAGCACTTTAATCGCTACCAGCACATATGATTTGGCTCCTTGCGTAGTTCCGACATACATTACTCAACTGCCTTTTGACCCGTCAGTTGTCGGCGCAGGTTACACAACCACTACGAATTACAATACAGGATATAATGTCCAGCGCGATTCCGCTACCGGAAGAATCACTGTTAACGCTCCGGCCGCGGAATTAGGCGAAACTATTTCGGTCAGCAGATAATATTTGAGTTTTTAGTTTTTAGTCCTTCGGCCTTGCTCAGGACTAACCCTGAGCTTGTCGAATGGGTTAGCTTTTAGCTATTAGTTATGTTAAAAAATACGCGCGTGAGGCGCGTATTTTTTTTCGTTATTAATTATTTCAGTCATAAGAGACTAATTTTATTTACTAAAGTTAAATCAACGGCCGTTGATTTAACTTTAGTAAATTATTATTTTAAATAAACAACCAAAATCTTACGAAGTGGGACTTCGTACGAAGTGGAACTTCGTAAGATTTTAATAATGCGGGAAATCCCCGCCCGTAAAGGCGGGATTCTTCACTTTAAAAGTTCGGCAATTCTTCCCAGGAAATAATTGTCATAACCGGATAATTCAGAATTATTTTAATATTTGTTCGGTATCCTTTATAATTTGTCCAAGTTTTTATGACTTTTTGGCCGGAAGGAGATTCCAATGCAAGAATAGAACAGGTATCGCTTCCTATATTTATATTTTCATTGCCGGCATAAGAACTGTTTTGGGCCAGTTTTAAAAGCGCTGTGTCGGCGCAGGCTTCGGCCAAGCCAAGACCAGTTTCTTTTTGATTGGAATCCAAGACATTTGAACGGCTGAAAAAAGAAGCGGAGCTTAAAGTTAAAACAATCGTCATTAAAAGAAAAGAAATGATGATAGCGGAAGTGATGGCTATGTAGCCCTTATTAGTTTTTAGCTTCATTAGCTTGATTAGCTTCGTTAGCTTAATTAGTTTTATAAATCCGGTTAAAAATTTTAATAACATAGTTTTAATAAATTTTTTAATTGTAAATTGAATAAATTTAATTATCGTCTAATAAGCTAACGAAGCTAAAAGCTAACAGCTAATTTTATTTTCTTAAGTAAATCGTAGTTTCAACGGTTGATAATGTTTCATAAAATCTATAAGCGCCGCGGGGATTGTACTGAACTGATAAGGTTGTTTTGATTGCCGGCGCGGTGGTTGAAGTCTGGGCTATATGCTGAAAACTGATATTAGGCACTGAAACACTGCCGGAGTTTAAAATTGCAGGCGCTGAACTGCCGATAGCCAGCTCTAAAGAACCGCTTGCAAGGCTGATAACAATCGGATTTTGCGAAAAATTAAATTTATTAATTGATAATGTTGAGCTAGTGGAGCCGCCGGCGGGAATATTAATAACATCAACTCCGGAAAGCGCCCATTTTATTTTGCTGATTAAAAAATTAGTTTCTTCCTCAACTTCAGTTTTGGCGCGCGACCGATCCTGAGATTCAACAATCTGAAAAACAACCAGCAAGACCATTCCTATGATTATTGAAATAAGAGCGGCATAAATAATGGTTTCAATCAGTGAAAAGCCTTTCATTATTGAGAGGTAATAATTCTTAAAGCGTCATTGCTGCGGACAGCCACATAAACCAGGTTATTTTCATAATCTATGCCATTTGCGCTTTGCGGGAAATTAAAAGCGCTGCATAAAGTAATATTCGCCGGATTGCTGATATTCCAAATTTGAACTTCCTGATTAGGATCCGAGGTTGCGAAAAAACCAAGATTATCTCGTATTACCAAATCATTTAGATTAGCTGCCAAGTCTTTAGAACCAAGATTAAGAGGACCAGAAGGATTTGAAACGTCAAAGATATGAAATTCATGATGGTCGTCATGATTGCCGCCAACAAGCCGGCCGAAATAAAGGCGATTTCCAACGGCATAAACTGTTTTTCCGTCTTCAGTATTGCCCGGCATATCATAACTTGCTATTTCGGTTATGTTGGACGGGTTGCTGACATTAAAAACTTTTAATTCATTGGAGTGGGAATTAGCGATATAAGCGGTGCCGCTGCTGACGAATATGCCATTAACATCATTTCCCACTTCCCTGCTGCCAAGAGCAATCGGCGATGATGGAGTGGAAACGTCAATTATATGAAATTCGGGGCCAGTGGCGGTTTTAGTCCCTATGTAAACTTTTGAATTTAAATAAAAAATGCTTTGTCCAATGGCTCCGGCGCCGGAAACTCCGGGTAATTGAAAAGAATTTATCAAGCTGGGAGACGAAGAACTGGTTACGTCTATAATTTGAAGCTGGGCAGTGACGCTTTTATTAGCCGCGTAAACATAATTAGCGCTGGCATCCAGAGCATTTATACCTGTTCCTGTGTTAAGGTTTGAAATTATTGACGGAGATTGGCTGTTAGATACGTCAATAACAAAAAAATCCGGCTTTGCGTCAGCTGAAGCTTCGGCCGACATATATACGATTTTACCGATAACATCCAAATCCGTTCCGGAATTTCCGGGACCAAGGTCAATAGAACCGAGGGTCTGGGGATTGCACCAGTTGCCGGTTACGCCTCCGCCTCCGGTGTCTCCCGGGTCAGCCGGCGGCGTTATATTTCTCCAATCCGTTGCAATGGTCGTAAATTCAACTTTTTGGGGACGCAAAGGATCGGTTTTCCAGCTGATGCGGCTTGTTATTTGTTTTGTATCCTGGTCAATTGCGGTAACTATTGTTTCTTTTAAAAATTCTCCGGTTGTGCTTGAACTACTTAATAAAGCGTCAAAATTCTGGCGAGCGCTTGAACGGGCATTTTCAAGGCTTTGCCGCGCAATTGAAATCGCTTCCTGATTTAATTTTGTGTCAACCGAAACCGACTGGCTGCCGAATAATACGACAATAGTCGTGCTGACGCTGATAATTAAAATTGCCAGGGCAATCAGAATTTCCAGAGTGCTTTGGCCTTCGTTAGCTTTCAGCTTCATTAGTTTCATTAGTTTTATAAACATGGTTTTCATAAATTTTTTAACTTAGTAAATTTAATTAGTGTCTAATAAGCTAACGAAGCTAAAAGCTAACAGCTAATTTACTACCAATTAATCCCTCCTTCATAATTTATTTGAATTGAGGAAGTGGAGATGCCGTCATTTATATAAATAGTTCCGGAAGCCGAAGAAGTGGCTGCTAGAGGTGAAAAAATTATTTCTTGTGTTCCGGTTCCGATCTGCCAGTTTATTTTAATTCCGGGGGATATATTAAAAACCTGGTCCCAGGTTGATGACCTGGCTGTTAAAGACGAACCTTGAAAAATTATATAACGGGAACTGCTGACTGCAAAGCCGTGGCTTGACTGGTTATAGTTGGAAAGAGCCCGGGAACGGGCTTTTCTCATGTAAGAAATTAAATTATCCCGTTCAGAAGTTAAAGAATAAACGCGGTAAAA
>JACPKE010000056.1 GCA_016187205.1 Candidatus Brennerbacteria bacterium
AATCTATCGGCAATAAATCCCATTGAAAAGCTTTTATCAGCCTGTTATTTTCAAAACCCATAAAAAAATCAATGAGATTTTTAATATCGCCGTCGGCCCTTAAGGAAAAATCAACTCCGGCCGGCTCTCCGTTTTCCGGCTGATGAAGAGTTCCGATTCTTATGTCTATTTTTAAGCCTTTAGCCAGCGCGTCTTCTTTTAATTGCGGAATCATTTTAGTCGGTATTTCAACCGCTGTCGGCGCCATCTTTTCAAATTCGGAAATCATTTGATCGGCCTTTGCCTGATTATTATTAAGTTCAACAATTCCGTTTAAACTCTTAATAAGCCATTGGCGGTCGGCTCTGGATAATCTTATGTCTTTTACCTGATACTTAACGAAAAAAAATAAAAAAATGACGAATGAGGCAACAACCGCTATTACAGCCGCAAATTTTATTAATTTTCTGAAAAACTGCTGTTTAAAAACAGCGGCAAGGTTGTGATTGGTTTTTTGAATGTTAATCATGCCAATGTGTTCTAAAATTATAAGCTAAACGTTATATGAATATTAAGATTTTGTTCCGGCGAAAGTTCAGCCACCGGAATATTAACGTCGGAAAATCCTTTGTTTGATTTCAACGCTTTTTCAAATTCCAAAGCCGATTCCCTTGTCGGCGCCAGCAGAGAAACACTTATGCGGCGCGGTTCAGCCAAATGAGCGTCAATGAAAGACAAGCCATTTTTTTCAGCTTCATTTTTCACGATTAAAAGCTTGGCCCCGCTCGCGGAACGAAACGAAACTGATTTTATAACAGCCGATACTTTGTTGAAATACTCGGCCTTTTTGATAAGCGGGGCGGCATTGGCCAATTGTTTTTCAAAAAGCGAATTTAAACCCGCATTCTCTTTGGCAAAAAAACTCTGCTGGCTCCATAAAAAACCGGAAGCCGCCGCAAAAGCGATTATTAAAGTAAAACCGAAAACGGAAAAAATTTTAAACCATAAATTTAAAGTCTTTAAAAAAAGATTTTCACGGTACCGTCCGCCGAATTCCGGCGGCAAAAGATTCAGCGACGACTCAACCGCTCCGTAAGAACGGAGAGAAGCGCCTTGAGCGATAAAAAGCCTTGGGTCAAGATGAGGAGAGGGCGTTAAAGCCTGGGCCGGAATTCCGGTTTTTTCCTCTATATTAGTCAAAACATAATCGCTGTTTATTTTATCAAAAATAAAAACCCGCTCTACCGAGATGCCAAAACTTCCTTTTATGTAATTTATAAGGTTGTTCACTTTATTTTCAAGAATTTTATGAATTTCTTCGTTTGGCAAAACATTCTGCAAATAATGAGTTAAAATTTTCCCGCCGGAAAAAACGGAAAATTCAATGCCGTCTTCGTCAATTAAAGCGAACAGAAAAGACTTGAAATAATTGGGATTTATGAATTTTGACAGGCTTAACATATGAAATTCGCAAGCGCCGACCATCCATTTTTCCTCAAGAAATATTTTAAGGTATTCGTTTAAAACCTGGCGTGAAATAGCGGCTATAAAAACGCCGATTTGTTTCTGGCCGCTTACCGGCATTATCAACCAATCAACATAAGCCTGGTCAATCGGCCAAGGCAGGGAAGTTTCAATTTTTAAATGTACCGCTTCGTTTAATTCCGGCTCGCTCATAAGCGGAAAAAACGCCGTCTCGGTATAAAGATGATGGGGCGGAATAGACAGAATAAAAATCCGTTCGCTTGCGTTTCCAAAACGGCTTTTTGGAATTTTCTCCAAAAAATCCCGAACCGATTTTTTAAAAGTTTCCGATTTTTTAAGTTCGCCGTTATCTATCGCATCATCGCTTAACTCATAGACTCCGCTTGCCATAATTCCATTCTTATTATCCGTCCGCGAATTCGCAACGGCAATCAAATGCCGGTCCTGAATATCAATGCCAATGACAATAATCTTGGGGAGAACCAATTTTGATATTAATTTAAAAAAATTAGCAATCATTGGTTTGTTTTCGTAATGGCGGTTATTTTACCGTCATTATCAATTGTCACATCTGCCCGCATAGCTCTTTTTACAACGCTGAATGCTTTACTGACTGTTGAGGTGGCGCTAATAATTACAGGAGTTCCTCCGGCAACATTAATATCAATCGTTCCGTCGGTTTCAGTAATGGTATAACTGCCTGTATAATTTTTGTTTCGGGCGATTTTTAAAATTCCGTCCTGGATTCCGGATTCAGCCAAAAATTGCGCTTTATCCGCCTGAGTTTCAAACTGACCGGCAAAAATAGAAGTATTGCTCTGAACAGCCAGATAAATACTGATGGCAAAAACAAAAAGCGCGATACTGACAATAATCAAAATTCCGGCAATTCCGTCTTGAGCTTTAAAATTAAACAGCATTATCTTCTTTTAAATTATACCACCCTAACAAACATTTAACCTCTGACATCTAACCTCTGACATCTGACATTTAACAAAACTAAAGCGGCATTGCCGTTGTCTGAATTGAATAAAGCGTGCTGGAATCTGCAACGCCAGCGCTATTATATCCGCCGGTAATTTTAATCTGAACAGAAGAAGTTGCCGGCGCTATATTATTAATTTTTGTAAAATTTAAGGAAGTAAAAAAAACGGAAGAGGGGGTGATAGCTGCTGCCGGAGAACTGCTTTCTTGAATGGTTATGGTTCCGGAAGCTAAAGCGAAAATCGTCGGGTCTTTGGCGCTATCGGACATTTTTAAACTTAAAGTGCTTGAAGCGTCATTTATAGCAAGCGAAGAATGAACCCTATCAATCATCTGGTCAACTGCTTTTTGAACATTCAACTGAACCTCGCCTGAACGCCCGATAGTTGTTTTGCTTTTTATCGCCAAACCAAAAACAGCCGCGGCTAAAGTGCCGATAATCGCGAAAATTAAAACGTAAAGAATTAATTCTATAATAGTAAATCCTTTTTCTTTAGAAGCTGATAAACGCAGATAACAAGCGGAAGATCGCAGAAAATCAGCGAAATTACGCGAAAATTTATTTATATTTTTCTCTCGCCTTATCATATATCCACCTTTTAAGGAGCGTAATTTAAAATAATCCTGTCAACTCTCGGGGTTGCCGCGGAATCGGTTGTTTCCAAAAACACTTTATAACGGATATAACGCTTGTTCTGATGGCAAGAAGCTTTGATTTCAATCGGCGTTGCCGGACCAACAATATAAAAAGATGATGAATCGCAGGAATTAGTTGAAGAATTCCAGCCAGTGTAAGTCCACGGCCCGCTGGTGGCGTTAGAAGCGCTAAACTGGAATTTAACTGTTGTATTGGCCGGCTGTGGTGACCCTTCCCAAAATAAAGAATTCGGAGCCACTCCGGCTGTAACAGCGGTATCAATAATAAGGGAAATTAAACTGCCGGAAGGAGAAAATCCGCCGCCGGAAGTAGTGGCGCTTGAACTCGCGCTGTAAGAGCCGTCGCCGGAAGTATTTGTGGCTCTAACGCGATAAAAATATGTTGTGCTGGTTGCAAGTCCGCTGTCATTAAAACTAAGAGCAGTGGTGGTAGCGATTTCAGTCATAGGCGCGTTGCCGTCGGTATCCCGCTCAATTTTGTAATAATCGGCGTCAGTAGCGGCTGTCCAGTTAACAGTTAAAGTGCTGGTTGAAACATTAGAGTAGGTTGGAGTTCCGGGCTGGCCGGGCAAAGGAGCCACCGGCGTCCCCGACACCTCTACTCCGGTTGCCGAATAATTGCCGTAGGTATCTTTAGAAAAAATTCTGTAAAAATAAGCTGTGCCGTTAGTAAGGCCGGTATCAACAAGAGAAGTTCCCGTGGTGGTGGAACGGACAATGCCATTGCCGATAATATCGTTAATAGCAGGTGAAGAACCTTCTGTTGGAACGCCTGTTACCAAAGAAGTGGCTCTGATAACAACAACATTAGAGAAGTCGGAATCTCCAGGGTTTGTCCAGGATATAGTGATTTGAGTGTCGCCGGGAGTGGTAGTGGCGCCAGTAACATTAGCCGGAGACAAGTTATCAATAGTGATTGTGGCGGAACCGGAATCTGTTCCGGATTGGGAATTAGTTCCTGTAAAAGCGGTGATTGTGGAAGTGACGTTAAAAGCAGAACCCGGAACAGCCGGCATATTGGCATGAGATTTAGGAGTGATACGAATTTTGTATTGGATAAGGGTGGTGCTTGCAACGATTGAAGGAGAAAGAGAAATACTGAAAGAATTGGCAATAGGGTTAGTTGAAGAGCCGTAAACTGTTGAACCGGCGTCATTGGTAATTTCCACTTTACTTAAAGAACTTGTGACATTAGGAGTTAAAGAAACCGTAACCGCGGTAACAGAGTCAGTGCCGGTATTAGTCTGAAATGTAAAAGCGTCAGATGAGGTAGCTGCGGCTCCCGGGCCTATGGTGGCGTTGCCTGGATTGGTGCCATCAGCAAGAGTGGTGACAGCCGCAACAGGAGTATAAGTAATTACAATAACGCCTTGTTTGCCTCCTCCTCCGTTGCTGTTGTTGGTTGCGTCAAAACCTCCGCCGCCGCCCGCGCCGCCGGCGCCGTAATTTCCGCCTGCGCCGCCGTTGGCGCCAACGAATCTGCGGCCTCCGCCGCCTCCGCCTCCGCCTCCTCCGCCTGCGCCATGAGTTGAATCAAAGTTCGTGCCGTTTCCGCCAATGCCGCCAGCTGTACCGGCGCACTCGCATCCGCCGGCGCCGCCGCTTCCGGCAGTGCCGCCTCCGGCTGTGCCGCCCGCGCCGCCTCCGCCTCCGGCGCCGCCGCTTCTAGCGGATCCGTTAGCTCCAATAACGCCATTATTTCCTGCGCCGGTGGTGCCTCCGGCGCCTCCGGCGCCGCCGCCTCCTCCTCCTGATTCAGTGCCTCCGCTTCCTCCATTACCACCTTTGCCGCCATTATTAATCGTTGTTCCCACTGAACCGGTAGAGGTTGCGCCGCCTGTGCCTAAAGTTGAATCAAGGCCCCGGTTTCCTCCGCCTCCTCCTTTTCCGGCAACCATAACCGCCGTGCCGGTAGCGCTCGCGCAATTAGTAGTTGCGTTGCAAAAAAAAGTATCGGTGCCGGTAGCGCCTTTAACCTCAATAGCGCCGCCGGTCCCGCCAGCGCCAACTTGAATGCCAACTGTTCCGCCTTCAGGCAAATTAATATTGACTGCTTTGGCATATGCGCCTCCGGCGCCTCCGCCGCCGGCTCCGTCTAATAGAGTTACACCCCCTGGGTTCTCTCCGCCTCCGCCGCCTCCGCCTCCGCCGCCGATAACTTCAATGGTATTGCTGGCATCATTCCAATCGGAAGGCACAGTCCAGGTAGTGCTGGCGGTGCCGGTCAAAAAAATTACCGTATCCGCGGCCTGGGCCTCTTGCTTTTCAATCAATCTATTGACGTCGGACGTCAATATACGCGCCGGATTAAAAGAATACGGCGCCAAAACCAGCGTCAAAACCAGGCCCAGTGTTAAAATCAATTTAAGGTTGGTTATTGATTGATGTTTGTTCATTAATATTTTTAGTTATCTAGGACCGACTATTGACGTAGTTTGTGGAGGTAATATAATGGGTTTATAAGTGGCTTCGGCCTTACCCCCGCAAGGGGGAGAACAGAAAAAGACTCTCAAAGCAGATCCTTGAGAGTCTTTTTTAATTGCGTAAAAACTTGTTTATCCATAAATCCGACCTTCTCAACTAAACGTCGTGTATCAATAATGCGTGCCTGCGAAAGCAACGCGGACGCCTGTTTTCCTTGCACATCTCCGACCGAAACACGAAGAGGATGTTTTTGTTTTGACGCAGTTAATGGAAGAATGAGACAAATATTAGGTCCAAACGCGCGCACAATAACAACTGGACGAAGAAATAAGCGTCCACTGCCATCTTGTTCAAAACCAACATTAGCGCCAAGGCGGCACCACCAAATTTCGCGCACCGTATACAGGCGAAACTCTTCAGCGTTTGTTTTCTTTTTTACTTCATTCCATTTGTCAAAATCTTTTTCCATACATCTATATTATATTAAAATTATACTGTTTTTAAACAATCCGATTCTTAATAAATTTTTTAAATTATTATTTTCTGGCAACATAAGCGAATAAATCAAAATAACGGATCAGGTCTTCAAAAGAACTTTTATAAAGTTGTCCGCCATAAACTGCGTCGCAAAAAACTTCCCTGGCTCTTGCGATTTCCCGCAATCTGCCGCTCCAACGCGGGTCATCAATAGTAAAATCAAAAAGCTCAAGCGCTCGCTCCACCGCGCCCCAAAAACGTTCTTCGTCTTTTCCCTGACGCGCGCGCGACGCCCGCCACACCTCGCTGCCGATATTGCCCATTTGTTCCGTAAGCGAAAGCGTAAACCATCGTCCGGCCGCTAAATTTTTGTGCTTAAAATCCGATATCATATATCGCATATCGCGGTCGGACGTCAATATATCGCTGTCCGACCGCGATAAATTAATCAATTATCAATTTTTGAACTATCTTTTTGATTGTTTCTTTTACTTCGACATCTTCAATATTGCGAGAACGATTGCCAAAAGCCGGTTTCAAATTAATCATTGAGTCGTATTCAATCATTTCTGCCCCGGATTTTTTAGGATAAATATTTATTCCCCAGACGTGCTCTCTTTTTGAATTTTCTTTTTCAATAAGCATAACTTCCTCGTCTGCGTGAAGCTCTCCGCCAATCGCCATAATTTCTTTTTCAATATCAACCGCCGCTTTGATAAAATCGCCGAATCCTTCGCTGGCGATTGTTAAAAGCTCTGTCTTTTTAATAGGATTTTTAATAATTATGATGGACATAAACTATGTTTCTTTAATTTGCCCGCTTAAATTTTTTTAAGAAAATCTTGGCGTGTTAGCGTAATTTCAAGCTTAGAGAGCCGTTTTTCTATTAATCTAAAAACAACATCCAAAGTCTCATCTATTTCTTCAACTTGTTTTTTTAAATTCACAAGCTCCAAATCGTAAATTTTAGCCGCTATATTTTATTATATAATAAAACAGCTGATAAGCTGTTGTGGAAAAACAACTCATTTTCAAATTAAAAACTAATACACACCCTATCATTACGGCCAGAAAGGGCGTAGCAATTTATAATCTAGTATCTAATATCTAATAAGACGTTTATATAAAATTTGGGCTAAAACCATCGCAAAGTGGCGCTATTATTAAAATTTAAAAAATTAAACAACAAAAAAGTTATCAACTATATCAATAAAAAGCTTTTTTTTGTTATTATTTTAAAGTGGCGTTATATTTAATATAGAAATTTATGCGCTACTTTTTAAATTGCAAAAAATTGGTGAAAAAGCTTCATTTTTTAATCATTTTCTGGATTTCCGGATCATTGGGCCAGTATTCCAATATTTTTTTCATTACTTCGTTCGCGCCTTCAATATTGTTTTCTTCCAGATAAACTTGTAATAATCCATAAAGAAATTGCGGTCTCTTTGGACTTAAAACTAATCCTTCTTTATAAATTTCTTCGGCTTTTTTAAGATATTCCGGATTCTTATATTTCAATGCGGCTGCGCGGTATAAATCGCCGACAACATAAAACTGCTGGGTAAGCCCATCGCCTTGTTTTGCCTCTAAAATCGGCTGGGAATATTTTTCCGCAAAACCAATAATATCAGTCAGACCCTCGGCCGGGATATTCAGCTGACTGACAACATTAAAAACAGTGTTTACCATATGCTTGACGCTTTCGCTTTGCCCGACAGGAGAATTAAAATCCAACGCGGCGGAAAAAGCATCTTTAAAATCAAGTAAACTCTTTGCCGCGCTGGCGCCCTGGATGCTTAAAATCAAAAGTTGGGATTTTCTAAAAGGAAGGTAAGTGCCGTAATACCAGCTGATAAAAATAACAAGAAATAAAAGAACAGCTATTAATTTACTTAAAAATGTTGAAGTCATAATTTAAACGGATTTATGCGATGATTTATGAATTAAAAATCCCCAAAATAAAAATAAATTGATGTAAATCGGCAGAACATCAAAAAGCAGAAGCCCCTGGCCGAGATAAGCTATCGGCAAAGCCATGGCAAAAGTTTTCTGAAAAACATTATTAAATTTTATTTTAAAAATCGCCCAAAAATTCAAAACAAAAATCCCTAAAAAAGAAATAACGCCGAAAATTCCGGTTTCCGAAAGATAATCAAAGAAAACGCTATGAGCCCGGTCAAACCAGGTTTCAGTGGAAATATTAATGCCTTTGAAATGCCTGGTGTCAAAATATTTGTCAAAAGCCAAAGAAAAATTTTCAGGGCCCCAGCCGAAAATCGGGCGTTCCAAAAATCCGCGCCAGGCTGATCCCCAAGTCCAAAGCCTTGTCTGAGCCGTCTGATCGGAAAGAGAAATAAAAAGCACTCTGGAAGCCGGAAGTTTTTTAATAAATTCACTGTCGCGAAAAGCGAATAAAAAACCGGCTAATAAAATAACGAACGCCGCCGCGGCAATGGCATAATTTTTTAATTTTCCTTTCGGAAGCTTGAAAAGCAGATACCCAAGGCTTATAAAAAAAGCCAAACCAAAACCGATAAACGCGCCTTTTGTTTCGGTAAAAATAAAACCGGCGGCGAAAACTACCAGGGAAAAAATATAAAATATTTTTTTCCAATATTTACTTTCCTGGCTTAAAAGATAAGCGGCATAAAAAGCAAAAAAGAGAGCGACTGCGCTTACATATGCAGGATTGCCCAATGACGCCTGCATGCGGCCATACCATCCGACGCCTATATTAATAACTCCCGGAAGGCTTAATTTCTGCGCAAACCCGTAAAAAGACATCAAAACGCCGGCGATAATTGAAGCCTTAAAAAAATTTTCCCAGTCTTTATCCCGTTCAAAAAACAGCAGACTCATTATCATGAAAAGAAAATAATGAAACATGGCGAAAATGCCTTCCCCGCGTTCAAAATTTGACCAAAAAGAATTTTTAAAATCAACGCCGAAAATTCCGGCCAAAAAAAACATCAAAACAAAAACGCTGACGGCTATAAAAAGGGGGTTCTTTAAAAAAGAAAATCTGTCCGTTTTAAAACGCCAACCGTTCAAAACCAGAATTAAATAAAAAACAGCTGCTAACGAAACCATGCTTCGGAAAAAAACGTATTTCCCGACTATGAAAGGGAACAGAGTAGAAGTACTGACAATTAAAATGCTGAAAACGGACCCGAAAATAGCCAATCCTCCCAATCCGTGAATTAATTTTTGGAAATTGCTCATTTGATTATTTTCACATTACGCGGTTTCTGACCTTCAGGCTGAATTTTAGTAATCAATAAATGACCGTCCTTCAATACGGCATCTAATAATTTTACCCGTTTTTTCTTTCCTGACAAATCCATATAAGCATAAACTCCGGGTTCCGGATTCAAAGCCCTGATTTTACGTTCAATAATAACCGAATCGTCAATCTTTAAGTCTACAAATCCGTCTTCGGTAATAAATTTCTTTGTATAGCTGGCTTTATCTTCATCTTGAGAAATCGGCTTGATTTTAACGTTCAGCCATTCAGGCAAAGTTTCTATAAGCAATTCAGCTCCTTTTTCAGCTGATTTTTTTAATAAAGATTGATAAGTTTCTCCATTCTCCATTCTCCATTCTCCATTTGCTAAAATCGGCCCATTATCAATTTTATCGTCCATTAAAAACAGAGAAACGCCGGTTTCGGCATCGCCGTTTAAAATAGAGGCCTGGATAGGGGAAGGGCCGCGATATTTAGGAAGAAGAGAAGGATGAACGCCTATAACTCCTTTTGAGAATAAATTTAGAATATTTTTTGAAATAATTTTTCCGTAAGCCGCGACAATGGCAAAATCCAATCGGAAAACTTGTAGCTTGTAGCTTGTAGCTTGTAGCTTATCGGGTTGCAAAATTTCTATTTGCCATTTGTTATTTGCTATAAGTTGCTTAACCGGCGGGGAAGTAATTATTTTTTTCCGGCCAACCGGTTTATCAGGATTGCAAATAACAACCGCCGGTATCCAGCCGGCTGTGATTAATTTTTCCAAAATTATCGCCGCGAATTCCGGCGTGCCGAAAAACGCAAACTTATAATTTTTAAGCATGATGATTCCGGCTTATTTTATCGGTAAATAAAA
>JACPKE010000057.1 GCA_016187205.1 Candidatus Brennerbacteria bacterium
AATTGCCCATTTTGATTGCTGTGGAATATTTTGCAAATTCGGCTCGGATGAACTTAAACGGCCGGTGGCTGTTCCGGTCTGATTAAAAGTAGTTCGCAACCGGCCATCTTTTCCGGTTAAACTTAAAATCGGCTCAATATAAGTGGATTTTATTTTAAAATTCTCGCGATATTCCAAGATCAAGTCGGCTGGCGGCAATTTTTCTTTTAAATTTTCCAGTTTTTCTGCGGCAGTTGAATTAAGTTTTAAATTAAAATGCCTGTTTAAAACTTCAAGCATCTGCTTGGGAGAATTTAAGTTAAACCGCTCGCCAACCGTCTGATAAATTTTTTCTTCCAAATTTTTAATTTCCGACTCAATTTCTAAACCCAAATCTTCCAAAATTTTTTTATCTATTTTAACGCCCGCTTTTTCCATATCCGCTAAAACAGGAATCAAAGGCATTTCTATTTCCTGAAATATTTTATCCAAACCGTATTCGTTGAGTTTTTGATTTAAAAATGGAAATAACCGTATCGCAATTTCATGCTCGCCGCTTAATTCTTCTTTGAAGAATTTTTTTGCGAGGTTTTCAGGCGAATAATCTTTTAATTCAGAATCAATCAGCCAGGCCGCGATTCCTAAATCAAATAATTTTTCTTTAAGCGGTTCGCCGGTTTTTACTCGTTCTTTAATATTAAAACTAATTTCCGGTTCGCCGGTTTTTACTCGTTCTTTAATATTAAAACTAATTTCGCTGTCCGGCTGGTTATCGTTAAACTGAAAATCAGCAACCGCTTTGTTTTCAATATCCGCGCTGAAATCTTTTTCCGCCCTTGCGGCCAGGCTTTGAAATCCAAGCTGGGAAAAATATTCTCTTAATTTTTCAAGACGCGGTTTTGTATAAATTAAATCATCAAGTTCCGCGTTAATATCGCCCTGCCGCTCAATAGCAGCCAGTTTTTTCGCTAAAATAACTTGTTCTTTATAAGCCAGTAATTTTTCCAGCAATTTATTTTCGGCTTTTTTAAAAATATCATCTAAACCGCCGAATTGATTAATCAGCCGACTGGCTGTTTTCGGCCCGATTCCCGGCACCCCCGGAATATTATCCGACTGGTCGCCCACCAAACTCTTATAATCAACCAGCTGGTTCGGCAATAAATCATAACGTTCTTTAACGGCGCCTTCGTTATAAATAACGGTGTCGCTCACTCCTTTTCTTAAAGTTTTAACAACAACTTTATCGCCCTCAACCAGCTGAAGCGTGTCCAGATCGCCGGTTAAAATAACGATTTTAATATCAGGTTCATTTTTAAATTTTTCCGAAAAAATTCCGATTAAATCGTCAGCCTCAAGGCCGGGTTGTTCAAAAATTTTTATGCCGAATTCCTGAAAAAGATTATGGGCTTCAATTATTTGAGCAATCAAATCATCGGGCGCGGCCGGCCGATGGGCCTTATATTCCTTGAATATTTTTTTGCGAAAGGTCGGTTCCGGCCGGTCAAAAAGAGCCGCCGCATAATCCGGCGGCTCATCGCGGATAACTTTTAAAAGCGCGCTTGCCAAACCGTAAAGCGCGCCTACAGCCTTGCCGTTATGGTTCGTCAGCGGCGGCAAAGCATGAAAAGACCGATGGATTAAAGCGTTCGCGTCTATTAATAATAAAGTCATCTTTCTATTATAATAAGCTTATTTATAATTTGGGCGCTTTTCCTGCTTTTTTTCTTTCTTAACTTCCAGCCGCGCCATTGCGTAAAAAAGGCTGGATAAACGATTAAGATACGCGAAAATTTGGGGCTTTAATTTATTTTTTAATCTTAAAACCGACAATTCTGTTTTTCTGGTAAAAGTTCTGGCTAAATCAAGCCAGGCTGAATTCAAACTCGCGCCCGGAATAGTAAAGCCCCGATCCGGCTTGATTTGTTTTTCAAAGCTATCAATAATTTTTTCCAGCTTGATAATTTTTGCTTTTTTAAATTCCGGCGCTTTAAACTTGCCGGCTATTAAACAGCCTATGTGCGCCTGAATAATAAACAAATCTTCCTGAACGCCGTTTAAAATTTTTTGAAAAACCGCGCTGTTTTTAAATGACTGATTTTTCACCACGCCAATCAAGCTATTAAGACGGTCTAAATCTCCCAATACTTTGATTTCAACGCGGCTTTTGCTGGCTTTTTTAAAACCTAAATCGCTCACGCCTTTATCGCCTTTGCCCGTATAAAATAATCCCATTTTAATTTTGATTTATTTTAATGATTCTTTCGTTTTCTTTTTTGCCATGCTTAAATTTTATCCAAATAGTTTGACGCGGCAAAAATTTTCTGATTTTCTCCGGCCATTCAATTAAAATGATATTTTTATTGTTATTTAAAATCTCTTTAATCCCTAAACTAAGCAATTCTTTAGATTTTTTAATACGATAAGCGTCTATGTGATAAATTAGCTGATAATTTTCAGCTTTCAATTTATAGGAACGAATCAGTAAAAATGTCGGGCTGGTGATTCTTTTTTTAATGCCGCAGTTTTTAATAAAACTTTGGGTAAATGTTGTTTTGCCCGCGCCCAAATCGCCGCTTAAAGCCAAAATCAGCGCGGAGTTGATTTTAAGCGGTTTGTTTAAAATTTCTTTTGCTAAAACCGCGGCAATTTTTCTAGTTTCCGGCCGCGCCCGGCTCAAAATAGTCGGCATATAAATTTTTGATTATCCAAAAAAACATTGAAGATAATATTAAAGCGAACGTTAAATTAATAAAAATAATATGGTTAAAAAATAACGTATTGGCTAAAGGCGTGTTTTGAGCGGTTGGCGCGCTTAAAATATTTTTATCAACATTATAATTATAACTTATAATTTGTCCTTCCGCGGCGGCACCGGAAAAGCTTAATTTATTTGCCAGCCTGCCGTTTGAGTCGTATAAAAATAATGTTTCACCGCTGTTATTAAGAGTTATTTTGGTGGCCTTATAAGGCAGTTGAAGAGCTGATCCGGCTTTCAACTCCCCGCTTTTAAAAACATAACTTTTGCCCGCTAAATCTTTAATCCGCCAGCCGGCTAAATTAACCGGCGCGGAGCCATTATTAAAAATCTCAATCCATTCACCGGCTGTGTCCGGGCCAACCGGATTGGGTAAGAAACGGTTGATTATCATGCCGTTTTTGTCTAAATTTTTGAGCCCGTTCGCAGCGAAAAAAATTTAGCTACAAAAACGAGCACCGAGCACATAAATTTAACCCGATGATTGTTAAATAAAATAAAGTTTTTCAGTTTTAGTAATTGATTTTTATTGAAAGATATTTTCATAAATTTATGTGCTCGGTAAGGTTTGGCGGCTGCGATTTGCACGCCCTTCGACCTTGCTCAGGGCTTCAAATCGCAGGCCAAGCCCTTAAATCAAAGTATTGTTTGTCTCCAGCCCGAGATGCTTATAAGCCGCCGCTAAAGCCACCCTGCCTGCCGGGGTTCGGCTCATAAAACCCAGTCCCATTAAAAAGGGCTCGTAAATATCCTCAATAGTGCCGGGTTCTTCATTTAAAGCCGCGGCTATGGCTCTTACCCCGACAGGGCCGCCGTTGAATTTTTTTATCATAACCTCAAGCAGGCGCCGGTCAACTCCTTCAAGCCCCATACTGTCTATTTCCAAAAAATCTAAAGTGTCTTTTGCTATTGCCGCGTCAATATTGCCGTTGCTTTTAACCTGCGAATAATCCCGGCAACGTTTAAGCAAACGATTGGCGGTGCGGGGAGTAAAACGGCTGGCTGCGGCCAAAATTTTTACCGCCCCCGGTTCAATATTAACGCCCAGCAATTTTGCCGACCTCGCAAGAATAATTTCTATATCTTTAGTTTCGTAATAATCAAGCCTGAAGGTCGCGCCAAAACGGGAACGGAGCGGCCCGGAAAGAAGATTGATTTTGGTTGTCGCGCCAACCATGGTAAAGGGAGGCAAATCCAAAGATAAAGTCCGGGCGGTCGGACCTTTGCCGATTATAAGATGAAGCCGCCGGTTTTCCAAAGCCGGGTACAAAACTTCCTCAACCAGCTTATTAAGGCGGTGAATTTCATCAATAAAAAGAATTTCATGCGGTTCCAGCCCGCTTAATATCGCCGCGAGGTCGCCCATTTTTTCAAGCGCCGGTCCGGAAGTGATTTTTATATTCGCGCCAAGTTCTTTAGCTACCAAATATGCAAGCGTAGTCTTGCCAAGCCCGGCCTGTCCGTAAAAAAGCAGATGATCGCTCGCTTCCCCGCGCTGTTTGGCGGCATCAATAATAACCCGCAGATTACGTTTTACTTTTTCCTGGCCTACATATTCAGGCCAGCTGGTTGGCCGTAAAGCCAAATCAATGTTAAAATCATCGTTTTGCGGTTGATTATCCCTTTTTAACCCGATTGAGTTTTTTTTCTGCTCGCTTGACATAATAAAATCTTTATGCTATGATTCTTAAAAACCAACAAAAACCTGTGGGCAAAGGAATTTTTCTTAGTACTTAGGACAGCTTGGCTCAGGCTGGGCTGTTCCTCGGAAAAATTCTTAGCCGCCCTGTTTTAACCGGGCAGACTTTTGCAATTTCCATCGCTTGCGTTGGATGCTTGCCCACAGATCTTTGTTGATTTTTGCCATTACCACTCTATCGGCCCGGTCATTCTTTCCACTTCGTCAAAAGTAGTTAAACCTAAAAGTGTTTTAATAATACCGTCCTGCTGCAACTCCACCATACCCCGCTCCAAAGCTATTTTTCTGATCTCAACTTCAGTCGGCCCTTTTGGAAGCAGTTCCTCAATCTCGTTATTCATTAAAAACAGCTCAAACACGCCAATCCGGCCGCGATATCCTATACCGGCGCATTTATCACAGCCTTTTTGATTAAAAATCTTGAAATCGGCCAGCGCTTTTTTATCAACCCTATCCGGTAATATTTTTATAAACGCTCCTATTTTTTCTTTCAAATCCGGTTCGACCTTTTCCCAGGGAACTCTGCAATTCTGGCAAAGTTTTCGCAATAAACGCTGAGCAATCACAAGATTTAATGCCGGCCCGATAATCGGCGCTTTGGCTCCCATATCAATAAGCCGAGGAATCGCGCCCGGAGCGGAATTGGTGTGCAATGTTGAAAAAACCAGATGGCCGGTCAAAGAAGCATTCATGGCGATTTCGGCCGTATCAATATCGCGGATTTCACCGACCAAAATAACATCCGGGTCCTGGCGTAAAATAGAACGAAGGCCGCTTGAAAAAGTATAACCGGCGTCCGGCTGGACCTGGGTCTGTGAAATGCCTTTTAAATGGTATTCAACCGGGTCTTCAATGGTTATAATTTTTATTTCCGGATCGTAAACGCGGTTTAAAAAAGCGTAAAGCGTGGTTGTTTTACCGGAGCCGGTTGGTCCGGTATTTAAAATCAAACCATTGGGCTTAGCCAGCTCTTCATCAACGATCTTAAGATCATCCTGCCTCATGCCCAAATCCTCAAGGCTTAATTGTATAGCCGCCGGATCCAATATCCTTAAAACAATGGTTTCGCCGTATTCCGAGGGAATAACCGAGGTTCTCATTTCAATGTCTTTTTTTCCGGCGCCTATGGAAAAACGGCCGTCTTGGGCTTCGGTGTGAACATTAAGTTTTAAATGAGAAAGCAATTTTATTCTGGCGATTAAAGCGCGATAAGTGGTCGTATTAATATCGTCTAAAACATCATGCAGTATGCCGTCAACGCGGTAACGGAGCCGTCCGAAATCTTTGCCCGCTTCCAGATGGATATCGGAAACGCGGTTTGCCATTGCGCCGGCAAGAATCAATTCAAAAATCTGCGACGTGAAAGGGCTTTTAAAATTAATAATCTCCTGTTTAACCAGCTCAAGGCTGGTAAGTTTTTTAATCAGTTCTTCAAGCCGGCCCGCTTCAATTTCAACCCGGCCGCTGATTTCTTTTGCCGGCGGCACGACGAATTTATAAAATTCCCAGACATGCCCTAACCCGTTTAAAGAAACAACCGCTGTTTTAACTTTGTTGCCCTTAATTTCAAAATTCTTGATTATTTCCTTAACCTCCGCCTGCTCCGGGTCAAACGCGATTAAAAATACGTTGCCGGATTTTTTTTCTATAACAGCAACTCGGGATTTTTTAGCCGCCGGCTCTTCTAAAGAACCAAGAGCTTCTATATTAATAGGGGCTTTGCCCATATTCATATAAGGCAATTTTAACTGTTCCGCCCGCCGTTGGGCGGCTTTTTCCTCCGCCTCTTTCTTCATCATATCCAGCTTGGCGGTTAAAAGATTTTTCAAATCCTGATCCTGAGCCATTGATTTTAGTTTATAACCCCAACCCGAAACAAAACAAGTTGATAAGTCGGCGCGATATTTGCTAAGCTGGAATCTATGGCGAATTTTAAGTTTTTAAAAGCCACGCTTAAAGATTTTCGCGTTGGAGCTTTAACGGTAAGTTCCCGATATACCATCAGAAGAGTTTTAAAAGAAATTAAATCGCACCATAAATTCATTATTGAATACGGCGCCGGCGACGGCGCCGCAACAAAAGAAATCCTGCGATTTTTGCCCCGAGACGGCAAATTAATTGTTATTGAATTAAACGATGATTTTGTCAGAGAATTGCAAAAAATTAAGGATGAACGGCTAAAAATTATCCGGGGCGACGCAGTTGAACTGTCAAAAAATCTGAAACTTTTAGGCCTGCCGCGCGTTGATATGGTTATATCAAGCATTCCTTTCACTTTATTAAAACCAACCAGCCGAGCCGCGATTATAAAAAATACCGGTGCCACCTTAGCCGCTAACGGAATATTTTTAATCTATCAATACTCGCCCTTAGTTATGCCAATATTAAAAAAATATTTTAAAAACGTCAGGCTAGACCTTGAACTTCGAAACTTTCCGCCGTATTTTTTCATGATTGCAAAAAATTGAAAAGGAGAGATTGGCCCCGTTAGAGGCAGGACGCGGACATCGGTAAAATACAATTTATTGCTACGTAATATATATAAAAACTATTTATAAAGTAACAATTATTACGCGCGTTCGCGGCCTCTAATGAGAGTTGACAAAATAAGAAAAGTTTGGTAGTATATAAATAGTTAAAGGACAGCGAAATTTAAGCTGAAATTTTTAAAATTTAAATAAAAGGAGGGGAATGGATTTATTATTAAATTTCTTAGGAGAAATAGGAGGAATTGCAGCTATGATAATTACAGTTGCGATTGCTATAAGTATTAAATTTTGGTATCTAATAGTAGTCGCGATTTTAATTCTTAAAAGATAAGGAGGGTGAAATGAAAAATGAAATGAAAGTGTGGTTAGGTTTTTTAATGATTTCCGGGATTCCTTTTTTATTGAGTTGGTTGGTTTTAGCGGTTATAAACCCGGTAATTTCAAAAATAAGGAGGGAGAAGTGAAAAAATGGTGGATTTGGATTTTACTAATAATACCCATGATAGCTGTTGGGTGTATCAATATCACTAGGTACTCTAAAGAAATTACAACGGCAACGCCCGCCACTATTAATATCAACAACAAAGACACTCTATTCCCGATCGAGGTCCTTGTAAATGGAAAAAGGGTTGCCACTATAAAGCCAGGCGAAAAACTAGTAATAACTACAAGGAAGGAGATGAAATGAAAAAGTGGATTTGGATTTTACTGATAATAACCATGGCCACGGCTATGGGGTGCGGTTTCCCGGCGGTCTATAGAGACAGCGCCGACAGATTTTGGTCTAGCGGTTATTCCAATACCAAGATAAAGCTGGTCAGCAACGCCAGTGCTGGCATAGAAATATTTATTAATGAAAAAAAGGAGGAGATTTTAATGCCGGGCGATTTTCTAGCTATTCCCCCGACTGCCGGTTATAATATAATAGTTGGGCGAGCTCTTACTGCCGCGGATTATAAATTCTCTCAACCTAAATATGCCACTATAAGATATTATAATGACTCTTATGGAGGGAAAATACCATATATTGACCCGGCCATCCTCTATTTTGAGGACAGTGATTTCCCCGCCCCCCTCATTCATCCCGAACCTAATTAATTTAGGTTCGGGAATTTTTTTAATAATAAGGAAAGTTCCCGCCTGTAAGGACTTGAATGAGAGTAAAGTCCGGTACTATGACGCGTCATAGTACCGGACAGGCGAAGCTTGAATTATAAGAAACCCCGCCTATAAAGACAAGTTCTTTACTTTTAAAATCAACTGCTCTGCGACAGAGGCCGCAGGATAAAAAGTTTCGCCTAATATAGTTATGGCATTAAAAAAACCCACCCTTACAAACGGGGCTTTTTATAGTTTAAACTTCGCTTATCTAGCACTATGACGCGTCATAGTGCTAGATATTATTCTCATCTCTGCCTTTCCAGACAAGAATTTCCCGCGAGATTAAAAATTCTCAAAAAAATGATTTTTCATGATGCCCACTATGACGCGTCATAGTAATTAAGAAAAATTTATGGTAAGCTCAATAGTATATGGTTAAACTCGCTCTGCCGCCAATTACTCGTTATTCTTCACGAAAAGAATGGGAAGACGCCTGCTGGCAAAAAATATTAAAATTGAATAAAGTTTCGGATTTGTTGCTTACTTCTTATGAACGTCATAATTTAGTTATGCGCGCCGCTGTGATTGATGGTATAAATTTAAAAAAAAGTTATACGCAAATTGCCGATGAATTATGGCTTTCGCCGCAAACTATCAGCAGTATTAAAAAAGCTTTAAAAGAAAATAATTACCGAAGCTATCGCGAAAGAGGCAAAAAGGAGCGAAAAAAGAAAATATATTCTTCCGGCCCTGTTTTAAATCAAAAAAGGAAATATTCTGGCAGATCTATCCCCACTAAATATGGAAGAGTTTATTTACCTTAATAAACTGCCTCACGATAAACTGATAAAAAATTACTATGATTAAAAGTTTTTTTTTTTGTTCAAGCACTATGACGCGTCATAGTGATTATAACTGCTGTAATCGAGATATTTTAAATATTGAATTTTATTCAATATGTACAAATACAACATTTAAATCGTAAATATTGACATTTAACATTCAGCTTTTAACATTTAACTAATAATATGTCCGGACACTCCCATTGGTCGGGAATAAAACATAAAAAAGAAATTACCGATAAAAAACGGGCGGTATTATTTTCCAAACTTTTAAACGCCGTGGCTATCGCCGCTAAAAACGAGCCAAACCCGCAATTTAATCCGCGCTTGCGAACTGTTATTGAAAAAGCAAAAGCCAATAATGTGCCACTGGCCAATATTGAGAGGGCTATTAAAAAAGCCGCTGAAACGAAAGATTTGGAGGAATTAATAATAGAGGCTTATGGTCCGGCCGGCGCCGCCATAATAATAAACGCGGTCAGCGACAATAAAAACCGGACAATCAGCGAAATAAGGAAAATCCTTGCGGATAATAACGCCAAAATAGCGGAGCCGGGCAGTGTAATATGGAGCTTTGAACAGCCACCGGCCAGTTCTGAAAATCAGGAATGGCGGCCTAAATTCAAACAAACCATAAACCCGGAAGACAAAAACAAACTGGACACTTTAATTCAAGAATTAGAAGAGCGCGACGATATCCAAAAAGTATATACTAATATGTAGAATTCCATAACGTTGTTTACATCTGATATTTTCAGCCAGATTGTTTTGAAGAACATCCCGCAGGCGCGCTGGGCTTGGTCTTAGAGCGAAGCGAAAAGCCAGCACGCCGAGGGAGAAGAAATTTTTGCCGCTGGAGCAAAAATATTCTGGTTCTGAAAAACAATCTGGCTGAAAATATAAACAACGTTCGGATTTCTTAAAAATAACATGTTAATCCTAGGCATTGACCCCGGCACCACCCGCATTGGCTACGGCCTTATTAAAAAAGACCGCGGCCTGAAACTGGTTAAATGCGGGCTTTTAAAAATAACGTCTAAAGAAAAAACCGGACGTTTACTGGAGTTGGAAAATTCCTTCAGCCGGCTATTAAAAAAAGAAAAACCGGATCTGGCGGCCGTGGAAAAGCTTTATTTTATGAAAAACCAGAAAACCGGCATGGAGGTGGCCGAAGCAAGAGGAATTATAATACTTAATATTATAAAAGCCGGTATTCCTTTTACGGAATATTCTCCGTCCCAGATTAAAAATTCCGTTGCCGGATACGGCCTGGCTGACAAGGCGGCTGTTGCTAAAATGTGCGTTAAAATACTTGGGGTTGATAAAATCGGCGGTTTTGACGATATCAGCGACGCTTTAGCGGTAGCCATTACGGCTTCTAACGCCCGTATATTCAGGGAAGCGGGCCACTTGACAGTTTAATTACGCTTTATATACTTTTTTATAATCTAAAACTAAAGGTCGTTTGAAACACAATTTTTAGAAATTAGGATGGATTTTATTTCAACATCAGCTGAAGAAAAAGCTTACAGCGATAATCCTTTTTTAATGGATGAGGAAGAGGAAGAACCCTTAAACCCAAAAAGCAATGACGACGAGAACGACGATGAGGATAATGACGGTCTTGATAATTACTAAAAACCAAAAACTCTCCCGCTAAGCCGGGAGAGTTTTTTATTGTTGAATTTTTAAAAACCGATGTTTGCCGATTTTTAAAACAACCGCGGGCTTTAAAGAAGTAAGTTTAATTTCAAAACGCCAATCTTTTATAATTTGTCCGTCCAAAGAAACCGCGCCCTGCTCTATTAACCGCTGGCTGGCGGCGCCCGATAATGCTAATCCGGATTTTAAAAGCAGTTCTTTTAAATTCATTGACTTGTTAAGTTTAAAAACCGGCATTCCGGCTGGAATGTTTTTTTTCATAAAAACACGCTCAAAATTCCGTCGCGCCGTTCCCGCCGCTATAGCGCCATGAAAACTTTTTACAATCTCAAACGCCAGCTGTGATTTTATTTTTTTTAATCCTTCTCCCCGGTGCTTGATTAAATTTTTAATCTCGCTGATTTTTTTATCGGGAATATCGGTTAATAATTCAAAATAAAGCGGCATTAATTCGTCTTTTAAGCTCATGATTTGAGCAAATTGTAAATCTGGCGTCTCATCTATTTTTATAAAATTGCCGGCGGTTTTACTCATTTTTTTAATGCCATCTGCGCCAATTAATAAATCAATAGTTAAAACATCCTGCTCAGATTGGGTAAATATTTTTTGAACCCTGCGGCCCATTAATAAATTAAACTTCTGGTCGGTGCCCCCGATTTCAACATCAGCTTTTACTTGAACAGAATCATAACCCTGTAATAAAGGGTAAAGAAGCTCTAAAATGGAAATAGGACGGCCGGCTTTCCATCTTTTTAAAAAATCGTCGCGCTCCAAAGATTGCTGAACCGTTACTTTAGAAATCAAGGTGTAAAAAAAATTTTGTTGTTTTTTCGCATACCATGCGCTGTTATAACAAATTTCTGTTTTATTAATATCTAAAATTAAATTTATTTGATTTAGATAGTTTTCCATATTCTTCTTTATCTCTGTTCGATTAAGCGGCTTTCTTGCCTCTTCTCTGCCGGCCGGATCTCCAATAGTTGCGGTAAAATCTCCGATAATTAAAACAATTTGGTGGCCCATGTTTTGAAATTGTTTAAGTTTTCGCAGCACTGCCGCGCTGCCAAGATGCAAAAACGACGCGGTTGGGTCAATGCCCAGCTTAACGCGCAATTTACGGCCGCTTTTCAACTTCCGTTCCAGACTGTCTTTTTCAATAATTTCAACAACGCCCCGATTCAATAAAAAATGTTTTTTTTCTTTTTTGGACAAACCCATATTTGGAAAGATTGTTAATAATGTTATATAGTAAATTTTAACGCATGGCGAAAAAAAAGAAAAATAGGAGATTAAAAAGAAAAATTGTTGTTGCCGCGGTTTTTGTTTTTATCCTGGGAACGGCTTCCGGGCTGGCTGGTTTTGTTTATTTAAGCCGTAATTTGCCTAACCCCGCTCAATTTAATACCAGAGAGATCACCCAATCAACCAAAATTTATGACAGGACCGGCCAGGTTCTTCTTTATGAAATCCATGGCGAAGAAAAAAGAACAGTGATTCCATTTAACGAAATCCCGGAACAAATCAAATTTGCAACTTTGGCGATTGAAGATAATAACTTTTACCAGCACCGTGCTTTTGACTGGCGGGGTATAATCAGAGCGTTATTAAGCAATATATCGCGCGGCGGCGTTGCTCAAGGCGGCTCAACAATAACTCAACAACTGGTTAAAAACGCCTTTTTAACCCAGGAACGGACAATGACAAGAAAGCTTAAAGAGCTTATTTTAGCGGTCCAAATAGAACGGCTTTTTACAAAAGACGAAATTTTTAATTTTTATCTCAATCAAATACCGTATGGTTCTAACGCTTACGGAATTGAAGCGGCAAGCCAAACTTACTTCGGCAAAGCCGCTAAAGATTTAGGTCTGGCTGAAGCTGCTTTATTAGCCGGTCTGCCTAAAGCCCCAAGCTACTATTCGCCGTGGGGGAGCCATACCGACGAATTAAAAGACCGAAAAAATTATATTCTTCAGAGAATGATGGATTTAGGTTTTATAGACCAGGAAGAAAAAGACCGCGCCCAAAAAACAAAATTTGTATTCGAGCCGCAAACAACCCCTATTAAAGCTCCTCATTTTGTCCAAATGATCAGGGAATATTTAAACAATAGGTATGGCGAAAAATTCGTTGAAAACAGCGGATTGAAAGCAATTACCACATTGGATTGGCCGATGCAGGAACTGGCTGAAAAATCCGTATTGGATGGAGCAAAAAGAAATGAAAAATTATACCAGGGGAAAAACGCTTCGTTGGTGGCCCAGGACGCAAAAACAGGCCAGGTGCTGGCGTTGGTCGGCTCCAGGGATTATTTTGATCAAACAATAGACGGCAATTTTAATGTCGCTGTTCAAGGGCTCCGCCAGCCCGGTTCGGCTATAAAACCATTTGCTTATATTACGGCTTTTACAAAAGGATACACGCCGGATACCGTGGTTTTTGACGTGCCAACGGAATTCGCCGCCAATAATCCCGAATGCCCCGCGATACCGCAGATAAATAATGAAGCTCAACAGAAAGAAAACAACGAAAAAAAATGCTATCACCCGGAAAATTTTGACGGCCGTTTCCGCGGCCCTGTTACTTTCAGAGAAGGACTGGCGCAATCAATTAATGTTCCCTCGGTTAAAGCGCTTTACCTGGCCGGAATTGAAAATGTTTTAAATATGACGCATGCGCTGGGAATAACAACGCTTCGGGAGCGGGGCCGTTACGGCTTGTCTTTGGTTCTTGGGGGCGGAGAAGTAAAGCTTATTGATTTAGTAAACGCTTATTCGGTTTTTAGCCAGGACGGCATAAAACACCAACAATCAATAGTTTTAAAAATTACGGATAACCATAATAACATAATTGAAGAATATATTGACCAACCAGAACAAGTTATTGATCAACAATACGCCAGAACAATTAACGATATATTATCGGATAAAGAAGCTAGGGCTCCGCTTTTTTCATCCAGTATCAACCTGACAACCACCCCAAATCAGGAAACGGCTCTAAAAACAGGAACTACAAACGATTATCGCGACGCATGGGCTATAGGTTACACACCATCCCTGGTTGTCGGGGTTTGGGCCGGCAATAACGATAACGCGCCGATGCAAAAACAGGGCGGTAGTATATTAGCCGCTGTTCCTATATGGCATTCTTTTATAAACGAAGTTGTTAAAAATATGCCCATAGAAACATTTAACAGGCCAGATAAAATTACCGCCGAAAAGCCGATTTTACGCGGAGAAAAAACAATTAAAAATAAAATTTATCTGGATTCAAGGACGGGTTTGACGGCAACAAAAGATATTCCGGCTGAATATATCCAGGAAAAAGAATTCCCGCAAATTCATTCAATTCTTTATTATGTTGAAAAAAACAATCCCCAGGGCGCGGCGCCGAAAAATCCGGAAAACGACCCGCAATTTAAAAATTGGGAAGAGGGGGTTTTAAACTGGGCCCAAAAAAACATCTTTGATTTTGACCGATATAATCAAGAAATTGCCCGGCAGGAAGAAAATTTTAATCAACCGGCATTTAAGCCTAAAATTTTAAATTTTCAGCCAATAAACGGTTCTTTTATCAACGAATCCGTAAAAATTCACGCTTTAGTTGATTCGGTTTTTGATTTAAAAGAAATTAGTATTTATTTCAACGAAGAATTAATTGATCAAAAAAATAATTCTCTTGGAAAAAAATATTCTTATGATTACGAATTAAACCCCCGGAACATCAGCCAGCAAAATTCAATCAAAATAAAAATTATTGATGTATTTAATAATCAAAACGAATACCAAGTGATTGTGTTTAAATAAATTCTAATTTCGTATCGGCATCAAAATATAAAAAAATAAAGGATTTTTTTCCGATTTTATCATAGACGGCTTGTCGCTGTTGTTTAATCCTAATATAATTTGTTCTGAATTGTGATTTTTTAAACCATCAATTAAATATTTTAAATTAAAAGAAATATTAATAGGCGTTCCGTTTGCCTTAACCGGAACAAGGTATCGATTTTCACCAAGCCCTTCGTTAGCCGAGTAAACCTCTAAAGTTTTTTTATTTTCTAAAACCTTTAATTTAACGTCGTTGTTTCTGCCGCTGAAAACACTGGCTAATTTAAGGGCGTTTAAAAAATCATCTTTATTGACAGATAATTCAGTTGCGAAACTTTTAGGAATAATTTGCCGGTAATCCGGGTATTCTCCCTCTATAAGTCTTGAAATTATTTCTAAATCATCTGTTTTAAAAAGTATCTGGTTATTATCAAAAAATATTTCCAAATCAATATTATCTTTGACTGTTTTTAAAATCTCGCCGGCTGTTTTTAACGGTATAACCAACCTGACGCTTTGTTTTAAATTACTGGAAAATTGATTTTCCGGAATTATTTTTTCGGCAAGCCGGAAACTGTCCGTTGCGGCTAATTTAAGATTTTCTATTTGGTAATCCATTAAAATACCGCTTATCTCCGGCCTTAAATCGGAAAATTGAGCGGCATTGATAACTTTTAAAACAGCGTCTTTAAAGATATCGCTTTTAATTTTAAAAGAATACTGCGAGATATTTATTCTCGGAATAATCGGAAAGTCTTCAAAGTTTATTCCCTGAATTACAGCTTCATAATTATCCGTTTTGATAATCAAATTATGATTATTTTTTTCCAGATTTATTCTTTCGGTCGGAAGATTATTTATCAATCCGGTAAATACTTTAAAAGGAACAGAAACACTTCCGTTTTCAAATATTTTTCCGGCCATTGAATGAGTAACCGCCAGTTCAAGATTAGTTCCGAGAATAAAAGTTTTATTATTTTCGGTTTTTATTAAAATGTTTTTAAGTATCGGCAGAGTCGATTGATCATTGATTGACCTCTCAACCGAACTTAATCCGTTCTTTAAATTTTCTTTTAATACTATTATTTTCATTTATATATTAAATATTAATTGTAATAGTAGGCGATATAAAAGTGTTAATAAATTACTTTTTTGTTTTGGGGTTTGGTTTTTTCAATAAACAACCTGTTTATATTTTATGATTAGTTGTTTATTTAAAGTTGATAAATTATTCAATCTAATGGTTTTTCTGCGATTTGTTATTTTTATTCATGTTTTTACAACAATTATTTAACAGAAAATTCACGACTTATAAATTTGTTCTTTTATCAGCATAATTCTTTGATTTAAAAACGAGTTTTGGGTTATTTCTCTGGAAATTTTAGAACAAGCATGGATAGCTGTTGTATGGTCCTTTTTACCCAGTTTTTCCCCTATAAATGGATAGGATAAATTCAATATTTCCCTTAAAAGATACATTGCTATTTGTCTCGGCTCAACAATTTCTTTTTTTCTAACCCTACCTATTAATTCGTTAATTGGAACTTCAAAAAAATCAGCCACTGATTTTATAATATCGTTGGGATTTATGTTTTTCGGCGAGTTTTGTGTTGTTTCATTAATCACCTCTTCTATTTTTTTAGCGGTAATTTTTTCGTTTTTTGTGTCTTTATAAAAAATAATTCTATTCAAAACCCCTTCAAGCTCCCTGATATTTCTTTGCACTTTATTGGCTATATAATTTACCAATTCTTCGCCCAATTCCCAGTTGTTTTCCTGTAGTTTGTTTCTTAAAATAGCCACCCGCATTTCATAATTAGGATAAGTAATATCGGCAATCATTCCGCCCTCAAAACGAGAACGAAGCCTTTCCTCTAAAGTTGGGATTGAACGGGGTGGTTTATCGGAAGAAATTATTATTTGTTTATTTTGTTCGTATAAGGCGTTAAAGGTGTGGAAGAATTCCGTTTCGCAGGCCTCCTTTCCGCCTATAAACTGAATGTCGTCAATAATTAAAACATCAACATTGCGGTATTTGTTTTTTATATCTTCCATTCTTTTGTTTCTAATTCCCCAAACAACATCGTTTATAAATTTTTCGGAAGTGATATAAAGCGGTTTTATTTTTTCTTGATAATTTTTTTTAATTTCATTGCCGACGGCCTGCATTAAATGTGTTTTTCCCAAACCGACGCCGCCGTAAATATAAAGCGGATTATATTTACTGCCGACCTTTTTAACAACAGCGGACGCCGCGGCAAAAGCCAATTCGTTTGATGATCCCACTATGAATGTTTTTAATGTATATCGGGAATTTAAATTTGTTTCAAGGTCTATTTTTGATTCCATTAATGGCTCTTGGACCAACCGGGTTTGATTATTAATAATTCCGGACGCCAAATTAACAACCGCGCCTTGCTGACCACTGACTAAATAATCAATATTTTTTGTTGAGGCGTCTAAATTTCTCAAAGAACCCAAAATTAATTTATGATATTTATTTTTCACCCATTCTTTGGCAAAATTATTCGGCAAAGAAACTAAAGCGACCCCGTCTTTTTTTTCAACCAATCGGCTGTTTTTTAACCAGGTTAAAAAATTAGGTTTTGAAACCTGTAATTCTATTTCTCCTAAAACTATTTGCCAAATTTCATCAAGCCCCATATCCTTATCTAGTTATCTTAATTTATTTTTCAAGCGGCGCAAGATTTACAAAGCGCGTTTTTTGGGGTTTAAGTGTGCATAAAGCATGGATAAGTGTTTTTAGGTTATAAAAAAAATAAAAGTCAACATTTTGATGTTAAATTATACTACTTGATTCTATAAACTAAAAATTATAAGTCCCTCACCCTTTAAAGATTGATAAAAAAATATTATTGTATTATATTTATATTATAAGCTGGAATCATTGTTTTATGATAGAAAAAGCAAACCATAATCCAATATCTTTAAAGGGTGAGGGATAAACTAAAAGCTATAAACTAATTTTTATGTCGGTCACTTATCAGCCAAAAAAACGGAAAAGAAAACGTGTTCACGGGTTTTTGCGCAGGCAAAAATCAAGCGGCGGCCGCCGTGTTTTAAAAAAAAGACGGCTTAAAAATCGCAAAAAACTGACGGTTTAATTATTTTTGAATGCTGCCGGTTGGTTCACGCGTTAATTTTAAGAACAAGAAAGCGGTTTGGCGGTTTTTTTACAAAACCCCGGAATTTTTAATCAGAATAAGGCCGTCTTTAAAAACACGTTTTGCCGTTACCGTAAGCATTAAAGTTTCTAAAAAATCCAGCCGCCGCAATCTGTTAAAAAGAAGAACTAAGGGCGTTATTTTGAGGCATCTTGGAATTTTTAAGAACGCGCCGGTTAAAGAATATTGGATTAGTCTTTTGCCGCCGGCCAATAATTTAACCAATAAAGAATTTGAAATAAAATTAAACGAGATTTTATTTAAATAAGCGACGCGTTATTATTTTTTACTTTCAACATTTAACATTTATCTATAAAAAATATGTCCGGAATTTACAATCAATTTATTTATCAGCCAATACTTCAATTTTTGGTTTTTATTTATAACAACTTAGCCTTTAACGATTTGGGTTTGGCGATTATTATTCTTA
>JACPKE010000054.1 GCA_016187205.1 Candidatus Brennerbacteria bacterium
CCTGCCTGCCGGAAGGCAGGGCTGAGGTAATGCCATTATACGATACCCGCTTTGTTACGCCTTGTTACAGCTTGTTACATTAAATAATATAACAAAAATTAAAAGATGTCACGGAAAGTGACATCTTTTATTATTAAAGGTGTTTAACAAGCCAATCGCCTATATAGACAAAAAAAGCCGCAAGCAATATATAAATTCCAACATATAAAAAATGAGTATGATTGGCGTATCCGCTGAATGGAGCCGTATGCGGACTTTGAGCCGTAACCGTTCCAAAATAAACACCAAGACTTATAATCATCACCGCGCCTAAAGAAGAAAAAACCAAAGATAAATACCTAATTATCATCTCTATCATCAAATCCTCCTTTTCCAAATTAAAAATCTATTTTTAGAATACGCTCGGCAACCGAAAACGTCAATCCTGTCGCTTAAGTTTGCATAACACAAAACTTCCTGATACTATTTTAAAGTTAATATTACCTATGTTAATAGCAAAACGCTGGGTTAAAAAATGGCTAACGGCTTTTGTTGTTCCGTTTATAGCAATAATCGGCATTTATTACGGCTGGCAATATCTTAAAACCCCGATTATTCCTGAAGAATTTACCGGCTCAAGGGAACAAATTTCAAAAATAAGCCGCCAACTGGTTGACTTGACCGCTTCCACCAATTACAAAATAAAAGATATCAATTATCTTGAAACTGACGGGCATTACGCCGCGGCTTTAACCTTGGTCACCAAAGCCAGAGAAGAAAATCAAAATGCTTTTAACCAAGCAGTTGAACTTTCTAATCAATTGAAAGCAATGACAGAATCTTTGCCGAAATTCAATTCCCAGGAAAACCGGCAAATCTCACAAGAAGCAATCTCTCTTGAAATGGCTTTAATCGTTCACTTTATCAACTATACCAAGGCGGTTGAAGATCTTTTAACGGTCTTGAGAGCCAGATTTATTACCCCGACAGCCAAATACCAGCGGGATATTGACATAAAATTAAGCGACATCAATTCCCAGGCGCTTTTAATAAATAATCTTAACAAACAATTCATAGAAAAAATGGCGGAATTGGATACTATAGCAAACTAGAAATAAATAGCGATCCATTTATACCATACCCACTCAAAATTTTATTTGAAAATTTTCGTAAAACGGGCTGGCGTATGATGGTGGTACGCCTGCTTTGGGAGCAGGTAGACCGGGTTCAATTCCCGGCAGCCCGACCAACAATATGATGTCTGTGCTATAATTAAAAAATGGCTAAACCCGATATAAAAGTTCTGCCGGCGGAACAATTAAAAGAAGAAATGCTGACAGCGGCGGCCCAAAACCGCACATCGGACATTCATATTGATCCGACAAATGCATTTCTTTTAATCCGTTTCAGAATAGACGGCGTTTTAAGCGCCTGGGCCCAGCGCCATCTTCTTGAGCATGAAACCCTGATATCACATTTGAAAATATTAAGTGAACTGGATATTACCCAGCACAATATTCCCCAGGAAGGCCATTTTGTCTGGACCGCCCAGAACCTTGAAGACCCGTCAAAAAGCCGCGCCATTGACGTCCGCGCTTCTTTTTTCCCGACTGTTTACGGCGAAGCTGTTGTTCTCCGGCTTTTTAACCGATCCGATCTTTTAATAAACTTGAATGAGATCGGCTTTAACGAAAACAATATGCGCCTTGTTAAAGAACTTATTTATAAACCGCATGGCATGGTGCTGGTAACCGGCCCGGCCGGATCGGGAAAAACAACTACTTTGTATTCAATCTTAAGCGAGCTTGCCAGCGCTAACCGGAACATCGTCACTTTAGAAGATCCGGTTGAATATTATCTTGACCTGGTCCGCCAAAGTCAGATTAGCCCGGAAAGAGATTATACTTTCGCCGCTGGCATCAGATCGGTTCTACGCCAGGATCCGGATATTATGATGGTCGGCGAAATCCGGGATTTTGAAACAACAGAAAATGCCATCCGCGCTTCCCTTACCGGCCACATGCTTCTTGCTACCCTTCACACCAACAGCAGCATCGGCACTATCAGCCGTTTGCTTGACATGAAAGTGGAAAAAGACTTGCTGGCATATTCTTTAAGCGGCGTTATCAGCCAACGGCTGGTCAGAAAAATCTGCCCGGATTGCCGCATTAATTACGCTCCGCCAGCGGAAATATTGCAGCAACTTGAAATTAAACAAGGAGAAAATTTTGTCCGCGGCCGCGGCTGTCAAACCTGCCTAAACACCGGCTTTAAAGGAAGAATCGGCATTTTTGAAGTTTTAACAGTGGACGACGAAATAAGGCGCATGATCATTGACAGCGCGCCGATTGCCGACCTGTACGCCGCAGCCCGGCAAAAAGGACTGACCTCTCTTCGCGAAGACGGCCTTCAAAAAATAAAATCAGGCATTACCACGCCGGAAGAAGTTCTGCGATTAACGTTATAAAATTATTTAAAAACACCCTCGCTAAGCGGGGGTGTTTTTATTGGCGGAAGCGGGAGGATTCGAACCTCCGATGCCATTTCTGGCATACTTGTTTTCAAGACAAGCCCGTTAAACCGCTCTGGCACGCTTCCCTATTTTTGAAAACCTAGATTAAAGGCTTCAAAATATTATTACGCCAAAATATAAAATTAACAAGCTGACAATCATAAACAAAAAAGCAGTCCCGCGAACGGGTCTGCTTTTAATCTTTCCAAAGGAATTCCAAAGCTTTTTGCAAAGAATCTTCTCCTGGCTCAACTTCAATATCAGGAATAACTCCTTTGTCTCTTATAACAACATTATGATTGCCGACAACAAATTCAAAAGTGGTCAGACAAAATAACGAATTATCGCTCAGATCAAAACAATCTTGCCCCACTCCCTTGCCAAAAGAAGCGCGTCCAACTATTTTTGCAACTCCCCAATCCTGCATAGCGCCGGCAAAAATCTCTGAAGCTGACGCGCTTTCTTCATTAATTAATATGACGATTTTCATATCCCGAAAAATACTGAATTCATCTACGTCAAAATAATCGCGCATCTCGCGGCGGTCAACCGGAATGCTGGAAATTCTGGTGCGCATTGTTATCGCAATATCATCGGCCTTCATAAAAAGCGCGAGCATCTGTAAAGCATAATCCAATCTGCCACCATTATTATTTCGTAAATCCATAACAACATTGCCAATACCCTGCTTTTCAAATTGAACAAAAGCTGCATTAAAATCATTTACAACCTTATAATGCATGAAATCGGTAATTTTTGTATAACCAACGGTAGGTTTGCCATCTTTGAAGAAAGATTTAAAACTAACCGCTGAAACGTCAATTTTTTCAACTGGAACAACAAATGGCAATGTTTCGCCATGACGATTTATGATTATCTTAATTTCTGTGCCTGCAGTTAACTGCCTTATCATTTTTATAAACTCATCAACTTTGTTTATGACTATGCCGTTTAACTCAACAATTATATCGCCTGGCTTTATGCCGGCTTTTTGCGCGGGCAAATCAGCCGTTAATCCGATAACAATCACTTTACCTTCCAGCTCTTTTAAAGAAATTCCTATACCAACATCTTCTTTTAAAGAAGATTCATTATTTCTGGCTTTTGCCTGCTCGGGCGTAAAATAATGGGTAAAACGGTCGCGACATTCCCCGTTTGACTGCATAGCCAGCATTTCCTGGGCGCATTTAACCATATCTTTAGGCCTATCAAGGGAATGAATCTTATAATAACCAAGAATTTCCTTAAAAATATCCGCCTGTTCAAAAGCTTTTAAAAGATCAGGGGCAAGGGCGGCGTCTTTATCACCACTTGTATTTGAATCTAATGGTTCATTTTCAATTTTTTGCTTCTTGCCGGAACTTGAAATGCCCGATTTATATTCATCAATCGCTTTTTGAATAGTAACAATTGAGGAAATATTAATGGTATAACCGCCGTCAATCGCATCTCCCATGCCTATCACTTCGCCATTGGAATTTACGAACATCGCGCCGGAAAAACCAGATTTAGCGGTCTGATCCAAAAAAATAAGCTCCAAGTCGGTTGCTTCGGGACTCTTATTTACATTTTTATATACAGTAAGCGAATTAACCAAAATTCCCTTATAAGGCAAATCAAGAAAATAACCGTATATTTCGCCTCTATACTCAAAAGTTAAAAATGATTTTATCCTGGCAAATACCGGTTCAAAAAGTTTAATTTTTTTGGCAAAAACCGCCGGCTTCATTCCCGCAGGTATTCTCCTTAATTTAAATAACGCTAAATCCTTAAAACCTGAAGCATATACAATATCGGCGTGCGCCCCATTAAATGTAACAGTTCTCTTTTTGGTTAAAATATCTTCGTCTTTTTCTTTAAATTCCGGAGGAGCATAAATATGAAGAGCCGATACAACCAAGCCATCTTCTCGTAAAAATCCTTGACCCGACCTGGAATGAACAGTTCCGTCGGGATATTCAATCCCCGATACCGTTAACTGGCTCTGACTGCGGTCAATCGCTTCTTCGGCAGCCAAAGGCATATAAAGTTCTTCTGCCTGAACAAAATTTCCCGGACTGATAAGGAAAAAAACAAAAATGCCCGACAAAATAATGCGGAATTTATTCATTGCAAGACTCCTTCTTTATAATATGCGGTTTTTAATAGCTATTATAAGCTTAAACCATTAAACCGGATTGTCAAAAAAAATTATTCAGGCTTATAACGTTTAACCAATAAATAAATAAGATATGCCGCGGTTAAAAAAAGAATAATTAACGAGAACAGAAACCGCCAACCATTATTCCCAAAACTAAGAACATTAA
>JACPKE010000007.1 GCA_016187205.1 Candidatus Brennerbacteria bacterium
GCGGCGGCGGGGCGGCTTCCTTAGTTCCGTTCAAAGTAGGTTCGCGCGAAGTGTATAATTACAGCATTCTTAATAAAAACAGCCCGGCCTTTTTAAAAGGCTGGGCTGTTTTTATTAAGAATGCCCGGGGAGAGACTCGAACTCTCACGCCATTGCTGGCAACAGATCTTAAGTCTGTCGTGTATGCCATTTCACCACCCGGGCAGAATTTTGAGGCCTAGGCGGGACTTGCACCCGCGAATAGCGGTTTTGCAGACCGCAGTGTTAGCTACTTCACCACTAGGCCGTTTTTAATATGTTTATTTATTTTTGCTTTTTAAAAACGCCTTGTCAAAATCAGCGGCCGCTTCCGCTCCTCTGTCAATTTCAAAAGATAAATAAGGCATTGGTTTGATGTTAATTTTTTTTAACAGAAGTTTGCGAAGAAAACCAGCCTGTTTCGCAATTATTTTTAATGCATTCGGCGCTTTATCAACGGGCAAAACTCCAAGCCTAACTTTGGCGTTTAATAAATCTTTATATACGTTTACTTCGTTAATGGTAATGAGCGCGTTCTCAAATTCCAGCTCTTTCATTAAAATCTCGCTTAATTCTTCTTTGATTAATTTTGCCACGCGAAGGTTTCTGTAGTTCATGCTGATAAAAAAACTTCACGAATATACGAATAGAGCGCTGATATACGAATTAGAATATTCGCGCTTGATTCGTATATTCGGGCAGTTTAGCTTTTAAAATTTAAGGATGTCTTTTTCTTTTATTATAACGTCGCTTTCAACCATCATTCCGGCTTCTTGGCCAACATTAATTTCATTAACATCCAGTTTATTCTGCTGAAGGTTTTTCAGCCGTCCGAAACCAAGCGGCTTGCCGTTCCGTAAAATCTCAAATTCGCTTTTGTTTTTAATGAGGCCGCGGACGGCCTTTCCCCCGACAACTTGTTTTTTTCCGCTTCCGCCGGCCGGTTTTGGCTTTCCGAAAACCGCCAGCACTTCAAGTTCGCTGCCGATAACAAGTTCAATTTCTTTCAGCTGACGTTCCAATGATTTCAGCAGGTCGTAAATTATTTCGGAGGTTATAATATTGACTCTGCTTGTTTTTGCGATGTTTTCAGCGGCTTTATCAATGCCGACCCTGAAGCCCGCGATAGCCGCTTGCGCCGCGGATGCGAACTTAATATCATTCTCTTTAATATTTCCGATTCCGGTTTCCATAATTTCAAACTTAAGTTCTCCAGGCAATTTGGCGATTAAATCAATCAGCGCTTCCAGGGAGCCGCTATTATCCGCTTTCAGGATGATTTTTGGATTTTTGGAAGCATCGGATTTTTTCGTTATTTCTTTCGCGGGAACCACGGTCGGCAGTTTTTTTAGAATAGTTATAAGTTCGTTTTTTCCGGCTGTTTTAAATTCTTCGCCGGTTTGCGGCAAAGATTCAAAACCGAAAATTAAAGCCGGCGCGCTCGGTTCAAGGCAGTCAACCGGTTTGCCTTGAAAATTTTTTAACAATTTTATTTTGCCGGACGCGCTTGCGGTAAAAATTTTTTCTCCGGTTTTTAAAACGCCATTTTTTAGAATTCCTATCGCTATCAGCCCTTTCCGATGATCAACTTTAGCTTCAATAATCACGCCCTTAGCCTGCGCGTCCGGGCTGTATTTCAAATCAAGCAATTCAGCCGACAATAAAATCAAATCTAGCAATTCATTGACCCCTTCGCCGGTTTTGGCGGAAACCGTCTGCCAGGAAACATCACCGCCTGTTCCTTCCAGCATGACTCCGGCATCAGCCAGTTCTTTTTTTATCCGTTCCGGGTCGGAATTATTTTTATCAATTTTATTGATAGCCACAATAAAAGGCAGTTTGGCGGTTTTAAGATGTGCGATTGCTTCTTTAGCCTGCGGCTTTAGTCCTTCATCGGCCGCCACCACTAAAATTCCCAAATCAGCCACTTCGGCGCCTCTTGCGCGCATTTTTGAAAAAGCTTCATGGCCGGGAGTATCAATGAAAGTTATTTTTCGCGTCGAAGGCGCGCTATTAGTCTCAGCTGAATTGGCTGGAGTATGTTCAATTTCATAAGCGCCGATTGACTGTGTTATGCCGCCCGCTTCCCGCCCAGCAACTGGGCGAGGCTCGTCCTCTTTAGAGGCGGCTTTTCCGGCAATATTAGTTTTCCTGATATAGTCAAGCAAAGTGGTTTTTCCATGGTCAACATGGCCCATTACAACAATAATCGGCGGTCTGACTTGCAAATTTTCAGTTTTGTTTTTTTGCGCTTTCATCGGGTAGTAGAAACTCGATTTATTAATTGATAAAATTTCATAATCTTTTGAAAAATTCTCATATTGATTTTAATGTTTTGGGCTTTTTATAAAAACTGCTTTGTTCGCTTTCAGCGAACCTATCGAGTTTTCACTACCCGATTCATAGATTACAAGCTTAACCAAAAAATTTGATTAAAACAACCCATTCGATTAAACTCAGGGTTGTGGTGAGCTTGCCGAACCACAAGCTTTTGATTTATGATTTTATGTAATTGAGTTTTCGGAATTAAGTTTTTTGAGAATGTTTAAACTCAATTGGTGTGGAGGCGTGCCTGAGCGGTTTAAAGGAGCATCCTGCTAAGATGTTGACCGGGAAACCGGTCCGAAGGTTCGAATCCTTCCGCCTCCGTCCTTCGACAGGCTCAGGACTCTTGCGGTAAAATTATCGCAATGACCTGGGTTGTTTATATTCTTTTTTGCGACCAGAAAACTTTTTATATTGGTATAACAAGTAATTTAAATAAACGTTTAAAAGAGCACAAAAGCGGTTATTCGTCATATACCAAAAAGTTTTCTGAAATAAAATTAGTTTATCAGGAAAAATATCCTAAAAAATCTATAGCAGAAAAAAGAGAAAACCAGTTGAAAGGTTGGTCAATCGCAAAAAAGAAAGCGTTGATTGCTGGAAATAAAGATTTATTGATAAAATTAAGCAAGAGTTTTGAGTCTGGCGAAGACAGACGTTAATTGGGAATGGTGAGCCTGTCGAACCATCCTCCCGCCTCCGTCATCGTATTTTTCGGCTGATTTTTAAATATGAATTTTTTATTATTTTCCTTATTAAGTTTCATTGGCGCGCTGGACACTTTATATTTAATAATAAAACACCGCCAGCCGAAACCATTTGTTTGTCCGTTTGACCACGACTGCAGTAAAGTGACTGAAAGCAAATGGGGAAATTTCTTTTATTTCCGCAACGAGAATATTGGTTTTGTTTATTATTCGGTAATGGCGATTTTAGGATTTTACGCTTTTTTTAACGCCTCGCTTTTGCTGACTCAAATATTTTTCTTCGGCGCAGTTTTAGCGTTTCTAGCGCACATTTTTTTTGTCAGTGTCCAGATATTTGCTTTAAAAGATTATTGTTTCTACTGCTTGATTTCGGCAATTATTTCGCTTTTAATGTTTATTACAGTGCTGATTTAATGGTTGGTTTTATGGCCCTATCGTCTAAATGGTCAGGACGTTGTTCTTTTTCATCCCGCACCCTTTCGTAAGCAAGATGCTCCTATCGTCTAGCCTGGTCCAGGACGCGGCCCTTTCACGGCTGAAACTCGGGTTCAAATCCCGATGGGAGCACTAAAATTTGAGAAATATTTACTTGCGGAAAGGTGCGGGGCACGCGGCGGCAATAAGGAGTTTTCCCTGTTTGTTTGCGAGGCGAACCGAGCAGTAACAAATAGCAATCCGCCAAAGCTTTAGCGGCGGAGGACGATTCCCCTTGGGGCTACAAGATATTGAGAAATTGCGGTATAATATAAAGCATGGGCGAAGAAACGATTAATTTAAAAACCGAAGCGGTTGAGTGGGACGCGCCTGAATTTTTTCACCGGCCCAAAACCGTTTCCTGGTACTGGCTCAGCGTAATCGCCGCAATCATCATTTTGGTTTTTGCCTGGTGGCAAAAAAATATTTTTTTCGGATTTTTTATTATAATTGCCGAAGTTATGCTTATATATTTTGCCGGACAGGAACCGCGTGTTTTAAAATTTTCAATCAATGAAAGAGGCGTTGCAATTGATAATTATAAAGAATATTCTTATGACGCGTTGGAAGATTTTTCAATAAGACGGAAAAATGAAGAATTTTCCGAATTGATAATCAAAACAAAATCCCATTTAAATCGGCATTTAAAAATTTTAATCCAGGAAAAATCCGCCGGCGCGGCAAAAGAAATTCTGTCAAAACATTTACCGGAAGTAGAACACGAAGATTCTTTGCTTGACGCCTTGCACGAGCTTTCCGGTTTTTAACTGAGCGTAAGAAGCCCTCGTCGTTCCCTCCTGCGCCAATTATCATTTGGCTTCGGAAGGGTCATACTTCGCTAAAGCTTCATATGACAGGCAAGTTATCGGTATAAATACTTGCTTGCCATCCGTAGCTTTACGCGCAGGATGGCTCATCCGAAGCTTTGTGAAATTACAAAGCGTAGGAGAGTCCTCGTCGTTCAATGGACAGGACGCGAGATTGCTTGCCCCGTAATATGCGCCCATCGTTCAACGGATAGGACATGGGATTGCGGATCCCATAATTGAGGTTCGATTCCTCATGGGCGCACAAAAGGCGCATTATACGGGGCGGATCTCGCGATAGAGGTTCGATTCCTCTCGAGGGCATAAAATTATTTATATTAAATACATAAATTAAATGGGAGAAATATTGGATTTTGAAAAATTTGTAAAAAAAATGGGCAAATATATAAAATAATCGGAGATGGAAACTCCGAATACTCCAAATAGTGTTATAATTAAAAAAATAATCAATAACAAATGCTCTCTTTTTTAAAACAATTTAAAGAAAATTATGAAAATCTTTTTAACGCCAAGGATTCCCAATTTAATTATCTGGCGGGATTTATCGGCATATTAGAAATCGCGGTAATAATTTTTATAATTACCGGCATTACTACCGGAACTTATCTATACTTCAAAAAACCCATGTCCGCCGTGCCTACTTCGGAAATTATTAAACAACCGATTGCTCGGCAAATACCGCTTTCCGGCGAACAACAACCCCAAGGCGGAATAACAAGCAAATGCGGAGACGGTATTTGCGAATCGGTGGAAAAGACCAATCCTAATGCTTGTCCGCAAGACTGCGGTAAAAATCAAACCGATCTGTCGCCAACGCCGGCAACTCAAATGCCGCCAATTAGCGGAAACGCGAAAACAATTCCCGTTGATATTATTAATTTTCATCAATTAGCCATTGGTAAAAATTTTGGTAATATTCTTAAACTTTTTAATCCAGCAATTGACGAAAAAAATCGCAGACTCTATGTGGTTGGCTCTAAAACCACCAGTATCGGCGTTGTTGATTTAAATACCGATACTTTAATTGAAACTTGGGATATGGGCGTTCCCGGAGGATTTTTGATTTTTAACAATAACAATCTTTATTCTTACACTCTTGGCGTTGGCGGTATTGAAGCTTGTCATCAAGTTGATTTGGCCGGTAAAACAGCCTCAACAATGGTATCAGCCCAAACATGCACAAATATTCTTCCCGCTCCAAATACAGCGAAATCTTTTGGTAATTATTCTTTTATAATGAAAGGCTATTCAAATAAAAATAGCAATGGCAGACCTGGTTTTCCGAATGATTGGCGCCAGGATTTAAACGCCTCTTATGGCATTATTGAAATTTATAATTCTTCAAATAAAAAAGTCGGAGAAATTTTATCCGGCCTTGACTCGCTTTATTTTGTGATTGACCAAACAACAGGCAAACTTTACACCACCGCTACAGGCGACAGCGTTGTTTCTGTTTTTGACCTTAATAATTTGGAAAGCGCGAATTTTTGCCAAAATAACAACTGTTGGGTAAAAGATATTGATGTTGGCGATATGATTGATCAAGTTATTGTTGATTCTAAAGATAATATGTATGCCCGTAATCGGCTTGGCGGCAATGTGATTTATAAATATAATCTCACTTCAAAATCTTTTACGATAATTGATAATGAAAATCATCTTTCCGGCGGCAAAGCGATGTTTAGTAATGAACATAGTTATGACGGTATTGCTATGTGGCCAACAGGAATGGAATTGAGCAAAGACGAAAAAACCCTCTATGTTTTAAGCCATTATGGAGCTTTAATTGATGTTATTGACACTTCAACTAATAAGGTTAGAGACAGAATAAAATTTATCACTAAATTAAAACCCAGAACCGATGGGATTTCCATAATGGCTATGGATAAAGAGCGGGAAAAAATTTTTGCCGCTTTTCCGGAACTTGGAATAATCGGTGTTGCTAACGGCATCAATAAAACAGTCGTTGGATATATAGATTTAACAAAATACGGATTTGATTCATTTATGGCCGCCAATGGCGGACCCGGAGAAATTAATATGGCTGTTGATGAAAATACCGGCAATCTTTATGTTTATTTTCCAAAAAAAATTTTAGTATTTAACGGCAAAACATTTGAAAAAGAAACGGAAGCCGCGACGACTGTTGATATAAAAAAAGAGAGTATATTAACGATAAACGGCGCGAAATCTGAACTTTATTTGAAAAATAAAATTTTTGATTTAACGATATTAAAAGAAAAGGGAGTTTTTTCCAAAGGTGAAAAAGTTAGCGCTTTTGATAACCAAAATAGCGCTGTTTATTTAGACGAGCCGTTGTCGATAAATAACAAAGGATTTCAAAAGCAATTGAAAGTTTATAAGTTGGTGAGTAATTCCGTAACCCAAGAATGGACAATTGATAATTTAGGGGAAATTATAAGAACTTTTTTTGATTTTACGAAAAATGTTTTTTATACGGTTGACTCTCTTTCTGCTCGCGTTATAAAACAAGATTTAGCAAGCGGGCTAACGCCGTCTTTGAAAGATGAAGTTTCCAACGATTGCGATTTAAATAAAGACGGAAAAATTGGGCCGATAGAAGAACAAATGTGCGGTAAGACCGGAATGCAACAACCATCGGTAGAAGGGCAACAGATCCCGGTTGTTGGAACAACAGATAAGTGTGGCGATGGCGTTTGCGGTCCGGTTGAAAAAGCTAATAATGTTTGTCCTCAAGACTGCAAAAACCAATAAACAAACAGTGTTTATGTTAAATATTAAAACTTAAATGGGAGAAATATTGGATTTTGAAAAATTTAAAAAAGAGAAAGAAGTTGATATAGCGCGTCAGGAAGAAGATAAAAAAATAATAGAGAGGCTTGAGCAAAGAGAAAAAGAAAGAGTATCAGCTGATATCAAGATTAGCAGTATTTCCGGTTTCAAAGAGCATGGTGCTGGAAGAGTTGGACCGCTGGGCCAGCCATAAAGGGTTGAATGTGATGGGAACCGGCGATTTTACTCATCCGGCCTGGTTTAAGGAAATAAAAGAAAAATTGGAACCGGCGGAACAAGGCCTTTTTAAATTAAAAAAAGAATATAAGCAGTTAACTTGGTTTGGCGATTTCAGCGATACCAGGTTTATTTTAACCGTTGAAATTTCGGGAATTTATAAACGGAACGGAAAAGTCAGGAGAATCCATAATTTGGTTTTTGCGCCGGATATTAAGACCGTTGAAAAAATAAATACCCAGCTTGGCTGGATCGGCAATTTAAAATCTGACGGCCGGCCGATTCTAGGGCTTGATTCCGAAGAGCTGGCGAAATTGGTTTTTAATATTAATCCGGCGGCGGTTATTGTTCCGGCTCACGCCTGGACACCGTGGTTCAGTATTTTCGGTTCAATGTCCGGATTTGATTCGCTTGAAGAATGTTTCGGCGAATATGCTAAAAATATATTTGCGATTGAAACCGGCCTTTCTAGCGATCCGGCAATGAACTGGCGCTGGTCAAAACTGGACAACATCGCTTTAATTTCCAATTCCGATTCGCACAGCCTTCAGCGCATTGGCCGCGAAGCCAATGTTTTTGATACTGATCTGTCTTATGACGGAATAATGTCGGCGATCAAAGCGAACAAACCGAATAAGTTTTTGATGACTGCGGAATTTTTTCCGGAAGAAGGAAAATATCATTTTGACGGGCACCGCGTTTGCGGAGTTTCTTTTTCTCCGGATGAAACTAAAAAACATAAAAATATTTGTCCAAAATGCGGAAAAACTTTGACGATTGGAGTGTTGAATCGGGTGGATGCTTTGGCCGACAGGCCGGAAAGTCATAAATCAACCGGCCGCGTTTCTTATAAAAGTATTGTTCCGCTTGATGAAATAATTGCCGAATCTTTTAGTGTCGGCACAGCCAGTAAAAAAGTAAAAGCCGAATATGAAAAGCTGATAAAAAATTTGGGCGGGGAGTTGAAAATAGTTTTAGATGTCAGCGGGGAAGAAATCAAAAAAATCGCCGCGCCGTTGGTGGCTGAAGGCATTATGAAAGTAAGGGCCGGAGAAGTCAGCGTTGAGCCGGGCTTTGACGGCGAATACGGAAAAATAAAAATTTTTGGATCCGGCGAACAAAAAGTTTCAACCATTTAAAAATCGCTTTTTTGAATTTGATTTCGTTGAGTAATATTGGTTTTTGCGTTATTATAATATTGTATATTACATGATCATTCAAAATATCAAACAAAAAATTACTCCGGTATTAAAACGCCAAGGCGTTATTAAGGCGGCTTTTTTTGGTTCTGTTGCGAGAGGTGAAACAAAAAGAAACAGCGATATTGATTTACTTATTAAAATTAAAGAGAGCAAATCGTTGCTTGATATTGTCCGTTTAAAATTGGAGTTGGAAAAAAAACTTGGCAGAAAAGTTGATCTATGAATCAGATTACTGAAAAAACAATCAGGGATGTAACGGACAAAATTGTCCGCGAGTTCCAGCCCGATAAGATAATCCTCTTTGGCTCTTATGCGTGGGGAACGCCGACAGAAGACAGCGATGTGGATTTGTTTATCGTAAAGGAAACAAAAAACACAAGAGAACTGGCGCGAGAAATCGATGGTTCTATTTTCCCTCGCCCATTTCCAATCGACTTGATAGTGTATAAACCAGAACAAATAGAAAAAATGGAAAAAATAGGAGACTTTTTTATAAGAAATATATTGCGCAGAGGAAAAACTCTTTATGCTAAATAATCAAGAAAATAATTATAAAAACTGGTTTAAAAAAGCGGAGGAAGATGAATTATCTATTAATTCTATTTTAAAAGAAGGCGGCGCTTTTAGCACGGCTTGTTTTTTATCACAGCAAATGGCTGAAAAATATTTAAAAGGCTTGCTCGTTTTTTATAATAAAGAATTTCTAAAAGTTCATGATCTTATTGAATTGGAAACTCTGTTAATAAAAGATAACTCGAAAATCAAGGAATTCCACAATGATTTAAAATTACTTAATCGTTATTATATTGAAACTCGTTACCCTGGCGATTATCCCGAATTTAATTTTGAAGAAGCGCAAAAATCCTACGAAGCCGCAAAACGAATAAAAGAGTTTGTGTTAGGCAAAATCCGTTAAGAACATGAATAAAAATTTGGCGATAGTATAACTGAAAAAGAAAAGACAGTCTAAAATTGCCTTATTTTAAAAACGCGCCGCATGTTTTATAATTACATCAAATGGATTTCTTCTTGATTTACTTAGTTGAACGCGCTATTCACCGGATTGCCGAATTTTTCCGGCATTGGTATGTCCGCGGTTTTTTGAATTTCAGCCATAAGGCGGTTGAAGTATTGGAAGGCCTTGATCAGACTTTTGCTCTTAAAATAACAGTCCGTAATTTTTTTGCGCCGCTTTTCGGCGATTATACCGTTCTCGGCCGGATTCTCGGTTTTCTTTTTCGAAGCGGCCGTATTATTATCGGCTCAATTATTTATTCAATTGTAATATTGTTTTTTATCGTTACTTTTTCTTTTTGGGCGTTTATTCCGGTTTATGTCGTTTTTAGAATCGTCTTTCCTTGATATGAATTTTAAATCTTGAACATTTTTAAAATGATTGAATTTTAAAATTAAAAGCATTGAAAAACACAAAATTAGCAAGGGGAAATATATAAATTCATGCTATGCTGCGGCATAGCGCTATGATATAGCATATCATTTATAAGATAAGATTTTTTTAAAATTACAACTATTGTTTTATTTTTTACCTTTCATTTTTTTTTAAATATGTCGGCTAATCAAGAACAGAACAAATTTTACTTTAAAGAACCGCGCCTTAATTTCACGGTTTTCGGCCGGTTTTTGGTGCGTTTAATTATAAGCGCGGTTTATGGATTTTTAGCGGTCGGCACTTTCAGCTTATTGCTTTTTTATTTTAAAGAACGGGGCCAGCTTTTTTGGGCCGGGGTGCTTTTATTTCTTTTTTTGGCCGACAGATTTTTTGATTATAAAAAGGCTGATTATTTTTTGCGCCGATCTCGGGGCAATTCAGGCAATCTTGCTAATTTTTTAAGTCCGGCCGCCTATAATATTATTGAACATGCTTATGAACGGGCGCTTATCGCCGGAGGCAGTTTTCATCTGTATATTATGCAAGATTTGTTGGGTCAAAAAGATACCAGAGAGGCTTTTATCCGGCTTGATATTCAAATTAAAGAAATAGCGCAAAAGCTTGATGAGCGGTTAAAAAAAACATTGGAAAAAAGAGAGCAAAAGGAAGAAATTTTGGGGAAAATTGAAATATTGGTTTTTGCGGCTTACGAGGAGGCTGTTCAGAATGCCGAAGAATTTATTGAGCCGCGCAATCTTTTGGTGGCGGCAGTTTCTCAAAACAATGATATTACAGGGCTTTTTGATTTATTTTCTTTAAAACCAGCTGATTTGCGGGAAGCGGTTATTTTCGGCAAATACCGCGCCAATCTTTCTTTCAGCCGTCTTCCTTCGGAGTTAAGCGGTTTCGTGCGCAGGCCACGCGGAAGAAAAAGAATAATGAACCGAGCCTGGACTGCCAGGCCGACACCCATGCTTGATCGCTATAGCGCCGACCTTACTTCCCTTGCCCGCATGGACCAGATTGGTTTTATGATCGGGCATGAAGATGAATACAAGCGGTTAATTAACGCTTTAAGCCGTCCTTTTAAACCGAACGCGCTACTCGTAGGCGAACCGGGAATCGGTAAGGGTACGATTATCGCTAATCTTGCAAGGCATATTGTTAAAGATGAAGTCCCGTCTTCTCTTTTTGACAAGCGTCTGGTTGAGCTGGAAATCGGGAGTCTGGTTTCAAGCGCAACCGCCGACGAACTTTCCGGCCGCGTGAAAAAAATCATTGATGAGATTCTGCTTGCCAATAATATAATTTTATATATTCCGGATATTGATAATTTGGTTAAAACTTCCGGCTCCGGTTTTTTGAGCGCGGCCGACCTTCTGCTTCCCGAAATAAAAGCCGGCACCTTTCCGGTTATCGGCGCGACTTATCCGCGCGAGTTCAAACAGTCAATAGAGCCGCAGAGCGATTTTGCCGGAGCCTTTGAAATTATCCGGGTTGAAGAAATCAAGGAGGCTGATGCGGTTAGAATATTGGTTTATGACAGCTTGATCCTGGAAAGGCAATTCAAGGTTTTTATCACTTTTGGGGCAGTTCGTCAGGCGGTATCTCTGGCTAAAAAGTTTTTCCGGATTAAACCGTTACCAGCCAGCGCCGAAGATTTGCTTAAGGAAGCTTTAGCCGAGTCTCAAAGTAAGAAATTAAAATCGCTTGGGCCGGATTTAGTGATTGAGGTGGCGGAGCGGCGCACCAAAGTTCCGATTCAAAGGGCCGGAGACAAAGAAGCGGAAATTCTTTTGAATATGGAAAAAATAATCCATCACCGTTTGATTAACCAGGAAGAAGCCGTGAAAGCGGTAAGCCAGGCTTTACGGGAATACAGGAGCGGATTAAGCCGCCGCGGCGGGCCCATTGCCACTTTTTTATTCGTTGGCCCGACCGGCGTCGGCAAAACCGAGCTTTCAAAAATTTTGGCTAAACTGCAATTTGGTTCTGAAGAGCTATTGGTCCGTTTTGACATGTCGGAATACCAGGACAAGCAGAGCATTTTCCGGTTTATCGGTTCGCCGGACGGCAACACTATCGGCATGATGACCGAAGCGGTCAAGACCAGGCCTTACAGTTTGGTATTGCTTGATGAATTTGAAAAAGCCCATCCCGATATTTTAAATCTTTTTTTGCAGGTTTTTGACGATGGCCGCTTGACCGATAATCTTGGACAGACAGTTGATTTTCAAAATACGATTATTATCGCTACCAGCAACGCGCATTCTAATTTTATTAAAGAACAGATTGAGAAGGGTGTGGCGATTAAGGAAATTAATGTTGAAATTAAAAAGAAGCTTACCGAATATTTCCGGCCGGAACTCTTGAATCGGTTTTCGGATATTATTGTTTTCCGCGACCTTAATTTGGAAGAAATCGGAAAAATTGCCGGTTTGCAGCTAAAAGATTTGTCCGATATGCTGAAAGATACGCAAGGAATAGAGCTTAATTTTGAAGAAGCCGCTGTTAAAAAAATCGCCGAATTGGGCTATGATCCGACTTTCGGCGCCCGGCCGCTTCGCAAGGCCATTTCGGAAAAAATACGCGGCGCGCTGGCGGAAAAAATCCTTAAAAAAGAAATCGGCCGCGGCAGTACGATTAAAGTTATTGTGGAAAATAATGAACTGGAATTTTTAAATGTTTAAGGGCTTTCTCCAAATTTTGAAGCCTAAAAGGCGAACAAAATTTAGTTAGAAAACCTTATCCCTCACCTTTTGCGGCAAAGACTAGGCATTATAAAGAGATAAAGGCGTAAGCCGCCTTTCGGCTCTGATAAGGTTATAGCATTAAGTCGTTGCTACAAAAGGTGAGGGATGCTCAATGTTGTGGCTAAAATTATTGCGCCTCACATTGAGTTCGGCTTATAATTTTAGACAACATTGGCATGTTTAACAACATCAGCAAAGCGATAAAAATTTTGGTAGTCGTTGATTTTTTTTATAATTCGGCGTTTGCTTCTTTTGCGCCGGTTTTTGCCATTTTTGTCACTTCCAAAATTCAAGGCGGTTCGGCAAGCGTTGCCGGTTTCGCGATCGCCATGTTCTGGCTTACAAAATCAATTGTTCAGCTGCCAATAGCTCGTTTTTTAGACAGAACCGACGGCGAACAAGATGATTTTTGGGCGATGTTTTTCGGATATTTTTTAAGCAGTTTTGTGCCTTTAGCTTATTTGTTTGTCAGCCAACCTTGGCATTTGTATGTTTTACAGGCGTTTTTCGGCTTTTTAATGGCTTGGGCCGCGCCGGCCTGGTATGGCATTTTTACCAGGCATGTTGACCAATGGCGCGTCAGTTTTGAATGGAGTTTAGAAAGCGTGTTTGCCATCGGTTTGGCTACCGCTGGCGCGACCGCGCTCGGAGGATATGTCGTTGACAGGTTCGGCTTTGACATTTTATTTATCGGCGCAGGCTGTATTTCGTTAACAGCGTCTTTTCTGCTTTTATTTTTAAAACGGCATTTATTCCGGAAAGTTGCCGGTGAAAAAATAATGCCGGAAAAAAGGCATTATGATAGAAGGCCATAAAAATTGAAAATTTAAAAATCAAAATGTAAAATAATAAGCGGCTCATCAAAATTTTTCTGGAAAATTTTGATGAGCCTATTTTTAAATATTTTTTTTCATTTAGTTTGCTGACTAGATATTTATTAATATGAAAAACAGCGAAATCGCGAAAATTCTTTATGAAATCGGCGAGTATCTGGAAATGCAAGACGATGTTTTTAAGCCTAGAGCATATCAAAAAGCAGCCGGCGTAATTGAAGAATTATCGGAGAGCGTTGAAGAAATTTATAAACAAGGCGGTTTAAAAGCCCTTGAAAAACTTCCGGGCATCGGCGTTTCCATTGCGGAAAAAATTGAAGAACTCATAAAAACCGGCCGCATAAAATATTACTATGAGCTTAAGAAAAAGACCCCGGTTAATTTATCGGAATTAAGCGCGGTTGAAGGGCTTGGCCCGAAGCATATCAAAAAGCTTTATCAGGAGCTTAAAATAAAAAATTTAAAAGAGCTTGAAAAAGCGGTTAAGGCGGGAAAGATTCGTAAATTGGAAGGATTCGGTGAAAAAAGCGAGCAAAATATTTTAAAGAGCATTGAATTTTTAAAACGTTCAAGCGGCCGGTTTATTTTGGGATTCGTGATGCCGTTTATTCTTGATATTGAACAGCGTCTTAAAAATCTGAAAGAAGTAAAAAAAATTATTATTGCCGGTTCAACGCGCCGGCGCAAGGAAACAATCGGCGATGTTGATATTTTGGTCGCGATTGATGAAAACCAGCCCGCCTTTGCCAAAACTTCCGCCGACGCCAAGGCTTTGGCGGACAGGTCGGCGGGTAAAATTATGGATTTTTTTGTGAATATGCCGGAGGTGGCAAGTATTTCTGCTCACGGAGAAACTAAATCAGCTGTTAAGTTAAATAACGGAATGGATATGGATTTACGGGTTGTTCCGGAAAAATCTTTTGGCGCGGCTTTGAATTATTTTACCGGTTCCAAAAATCATAACGTGGCATTACGTGAAATTGCCATTAAAAAAGGATATAAATTGAATGAATATGGACTATTTTTCGCCAAAGGCGCATCCGCCTCGGGCGGAAAAAAAATAGAAAACGGAGAATGGAAACAAATAGCCGGCCGGACCGAAGAAGATTTATATAAAGCTTTGGGAATGGATTATATTGAGCCGGAAATGCGTGAAAATCTTGGTGAGATTGAACTGGCCCTTCGACATGGCTCAGGACAAACCCTTCGACATGGCTCAGGACAAACCCTTCGACAGGCTCAGGGTAAACTCCCAGGTTTGCCGAAATTAATCGGTTATAGCGATTTGCGCGGAGATTTACAGGTTCAAAGCAACTGGACTGACGGCGCGCATTCTATTGAAGAGATGGCTGAAGCGGCTATGCGTCAGGGGCTTCAATATATAGCGATTACCGACCATACAAAAAGATTGGCGATGACGGGCGGTTTGGATGAAAAGAAAATTGTTAATCAGTGGAAAGAGATTGATAAGTTAAACTTAAAATTTAAAAAGCAAAATTTAAACTTCCGGATTCTAAAAGGAACTGAATGCGATATTTTAAAAAACGGAACTTTGGATTTGCCGGACAAGATTTTATCTCAACTGGATATTGTTGGGGTTTCGGTTCATTCTTATTTTAATTTGAGCCGTGAAGACCAGACTGAACGTATTAAAAAAGCAATGGTTAATCCAAATGTTGATATTTTGTTTCACCCCACTGGCCGGATTATCCAAAAACGGGAAGCTTATGAAATTGATATAGATGAAATTATTAAAACCGCCAAAAAAACCGGAACGATTCTGGAAATTGACGCTTATCCCAGCCGGCTTGATTTAAACGATGAATATATAAAAAAATGTGTTGAAGCGGGAGTTAAAATGTCTATTGATTCAGACGCTCATTCTATTACTCATTTTCCATATTTGGAATTTGGCATAGCGCAAGCAAGAAGAGGCTGGGCGAAAAAAAGTGATATAATTAACGGATGGCCGTTGGAGAAAATGTTAAAATTGATCAAAAGATAAAACGAGAAGTTGCCGCCGGAATAATAATATATAAAAAAGACCCGCCTACGCAGACCTGCGCTTCGTCTATGGCTTCGGCAATGAGAGAGCTTCGGCGGGCAAGCCGCGGCGGCGTTAAATTTTTGCTTTTATACCACGGTAATGGTTATTGGAATTTTGCAAAAGGCAAAATAGAAGGCGTCAGTGAAACCGCTTTTCGCGCGGCTCTTCGGGAAGTAAAAGAAGAAACCGGCTTAAGCGGTCGGGATTTAAAATTTAAAGAATA
>JACPKE010000059.1 GCA_016187205.1 Candidatus Brennerbacteria bacterium
AGTATCTCCGGCTTTAGCAACATAATCCTTGCCGTTATTTACAAAAATATCAAGCTCAACCGGAGAAGCGGAAATAGCCAGACTCGCGGAACGTTCGTTAACAACATAAACCCTGCCAAGCAGGCTCATGCTCAATTTCGCCGCAATATTGAAAAAAGAATTGCTAGGCCCCACAATCTGTCCCTTAATGGAAAATTCCCCTTCCGAGCCCTTATTAAGATCGCCTAAAGTCCACATATTATTGCCGCTTGAAGGTCTTAAAGATGAATCTTTAAAAGTAAAATTCGCCGGATAATCAATTTGAAGCTTAAGGCCGGAAAAATCAATCCCGGAAACATTCTGATATTTTACCTTAACTTCAAACTGATCCCCGCTTAAAATTTTCGCCGGCGCAATCAAATCAACCAAAACGCCGGGTTCTCTGACGCCGACTGTTAATTCTCCAGAAGCTTCAAAACGCGAACCCCCGGAAAAAAGCCGGTAAGACAATCTTGCTAAAAAACGTTTGGAAATATTTTCTCCGCGAGTAAAAAGAACGCGGTAATTTTCTTGCGAAACGCTGCCGCTGCCCAAATCTCCAACCTCCTTATTAAAAATAACCTGGTTTTCCGAACCGCCGAGCAAAGTTGCTCCTTCAGGCATTTCCAAACTTAAATTTCCGCCTTTAATGATATTTGAAGAATTATTGGAATAATTGACCGTAATGACAAAAGGCACGCCTATTTGAACTTCGGCCGGACCGGTAATTTCAACACTGACGCCCCGGCTGAAAAAATACTGATACGCCATAAAACCCATCGCGGCGATAATTCCTATAACAACGAACATAAGCAGCCAAAAAAGCGCCTTGCCGAAATTGGCGATTATTTTAAAAGTCTGCGGTTTCTGCTTTTTTGAAACAGAAAACGAATCCTGCCAGTATTCGGAAAGTTTTTCTTCAAGCTGGCGGCTGGCTCCGGATTTTTTGCTTTCTTCCGGTTTTTTTAAAGATTCATCTTCCTGCCGGTACAACTCCTTTTCCAGATCTTTTAATGCCATTTTTTGATTATACCCATTGACGGGCCGTTTGGAAATCTTCCCCGCCAAGAATTTTTTTTAATCCATCGTAAGAAATTTTACCGGTTATCAAAGAATTTTTCAGCCAACGCCATAAGTTAAAATCCGGTTCGCCCTCCAAAACAACGGCTTTAAAAAAATCAACAAGGCGCAACCCTTCGGCAAATAACCGCGGCGCGGCCCGAAGCTGTTCAAAACGGTTGATAGTCAAGGCGTCGGCCACTAAAAATCCGTTTTTTTCAATTAAACGGATTTTAGCCAAAGTAAGAGGCTCAAGATGGCCAGCCAGCTTGGAAGTTGTTTTTTTTAAACTTTTGGCTTTGGCTTTAAGCCGCCCGAAATCCCTGGTGTAAAAATCAAGCCGGACGTCAAAATCTCCGGATCGTTCATGTCCCAACACAATGGCGTCGGTCAGATATTCACGCATAAAATAAATTATATCACACAAAAACCCGCCCGGTTTAAACCGGGTGGGTTTTTGTGATAATGCGCGGGAGAGGACTCGAACCTCCACGTCCTTACGGACACATCCACCTCAAGGATGCTCGGCTACCAATTACGACACCCGCGCGTAAAATTAACCTACCTTCTCCCTTAATTTCTTGCTGGACAAATTCCTAACGTAATAAAGCTTTGCCCGATGGACTTTTTTCGGCGCGCTGATAATTTTAACCTGCGTTATTCTTGGCGAGTTAATCGGATATATTTTTTCAACTCCGACTCCGGCCAAAACACGCCTGACTGTAAAAGTAGCGCCGGATTCAGAGCCATGCTTGCGGCTGATTACCAAACCCTCAAAACTGCCTACTCTTTCCTTGTCTCCTTCTTTGATTTTTTCAAAAACCCGGAGCTTTGCCCCTGGTTTTATTTTTTCCAGAATTTTAACTTCAATCATTTTAAGTTTTAAGTTTATAATTTTTAGATTTTAGTGTCAAATTGCGCTGTCTAAAATTTTCATCAAATCTAACGGCAATTCGGCCTCAATTTTTATCCGCCGGCCTTCCGGCAAGCTAAACTCAATTGATTCGGCGTGCAAAAACTGCCTTTCTAAATCAAAATTAACGTTTTTACGGCCATATAGCCGGTCGCCGACAATCGGGTGGCTTATGCTGGCCATATGAACTCTTAATTGATGAGTTCGTCCGGTTTTAGGAAATAATTCAACCAATGAAAAATCCTGACTGTTAAGCCGGAGATATTTTTTAACCTTATATTCGGTAATGGCTTCTTTAACCATCCTGACCTTGCCGCCAAGATGAGCCGTTCTTTTAATAGTGCCTGATTTTAACGCGATTGGTTTTTCAATCACGCCGGTTAGCGGTTCCAGCTTGCCGTAAACTAAAGCCAAATATGTCTTTTTAATTTGATGGGTTTTAAAAAGATTTTTCAGATATTCAAAAAACTTTTGATTGCGGGCAATCAAAATAACGCCGGAAGTATCCTTATCCAAACGATGAACTATGCCAGGCCGGTTTTCCGGGTCATCGCCTACAGTTTTAATTTCCGGATATTTTTTTAAAAGCCATTCAACTAAAGTTTCTTCTTCACTAGCCGCGGTTTTATGAACCAGCAAGCCGGCGGGTTTGTTCACCGCAACAAAATCATCGGTTTCATAAATAATAGACGGCATAAAAATAAAAAAGTGATGGAGATAAATTATAATGGACCAGCGCCAATATAAAATTTAGATAATTTTTCAATTTTTCTAAGAAGACCCTTTTTATATTCAAAAACCCAAACTCTGCCATTTTCTGTTTTAATCTTTCCCGACTCAACATCCTTGTAAAATATGGCGATGTTTAATTTTTGAAATCCCAGCCTTTGAACGATTTTTTCCGCAACAGGATTTAAAGTAGAACCATATAAAATATCCGCGCCTCTCTTCTTTGCTTCTTTGATATTTTTTACAATCAGCTTACTTCCCAAACCTTGTTTTTGATATTTTTTAGCAATCAATACTCCAAAAGCAAAAAATTTAACGGACTTTGTTTCAACCATTACTTTTCGCCACATAAGTTTTCCAACCCCCACAATTTTATTACTCTCCTTTATTAAATTTTCCATCTGCGGTTTTACTGTAGAATAATACTTGTTTTTCAAATAATACTTTTTAAACGGAGGATATGTAGCAACCATCAAACGCATCATCTGTTCTTTTTCTTGTTTTGTGAGATTTTCAACTTTCTTCAAATAAAATTTGAATTTATTATTTTGCATAAGAAAATACGAAATTAATTAAAGTAAATCTGAGACCCGCGACAAAGCAAGACGATTCATCTCTTCGTCATTGTAATTATCAACATGTGAGGATATGCACAAAAATGCGATAATTGCACCCTTAACCACAAACCACATTCTCGGCCACTGACTTGGACGCAAGCCGGAATTTGGAATAACAAGCTAAACTTTCCAAAGCGTCCAAATATCATTTTGCGTAATTCGATGAAATTTTGCAGGCGCAATCACTTGTCGTGGGTTTATCGGATTAAATTGTACCTCGCATAATCTTTCAAATACAGACAAGCCATCGCGTATAGTACGAAATCGCCGCTCTAGGGCGGCGATTTCTTTCTGAATGCCGTCGTGATACAAAAACTCAATCATAAATCACTAAAATCTGTGCCACGATAAAAAGCTAATTCGTATGGAATTTCTTTTCGTAATTCCGTACCAATGTATGGCGCTTCGGCGTGAGATAATTCTTCTAATTGTTTGCCATTGAGATGACCATATTTAATAACAACCCGATCAAGTATTTTCTTTTCTTCATCGTCAAAAACAGAAAGATTTGGTTCGGTGATGCATTTATATACCTCGGTTGGGTTGTATCTTTCTCGTTCCTCGATCTGCTCAACGCCAAGCATTTTCTTTTTTGTCATTTCAGCAATAATTTCTTCCAACATAGAAGGCACGGGTCCCATTGGAAGTGCGCGGTAAACATCTCCCGTAATTGATTTCTGACTTTTTTCGTACAAATCAAAATCAGCGAAATAAAGCAATTTCGCTAATTTCTTTTTACCGCGTACCTCGCCTTTTAGCTTCCGACACAAGTATAAAACAACATTTAGATACTTTTTTCGATGTAAAGACATATTATTTAACTATGATACTAAATATAACGATGAAGAACAAGTTAAATGCCAGCCATTTTTTTATGGAGCAGATGGGATTTGAACCCATGACCCCCACATTGTGTCCCAAAAAACAAGGAGCGAACGCGACTGTGTTTTTCGCGATCCCGTGAAATAAATTTTTGGACCGTACCGGATTTGAACCGGTGACCCCTTCATTGCAAATGAAGTGCTCTACCACTGAGCTAACGGCCCAACTCGCTCCTTGTTCACGGGATCCTCGTAAAATATATTCGCTCTGCTCATTATTTTACGGGACAAATGTGGTGCTCTGCCACTGAGCTACTGCCCCATTTTTATTTACATCGCAGATAAACCGGATCTTGAAAATCCCCGCCTGCCAAAGCCTTTTAATGAAGATTAATAATAATTTTAAAATAATCGAAATTTTAAAAAGTCATTACTGAATGATATCAAAAGGCAATGGCGGGCAGGTAATCGCTCGGGGCTTTGCCTCGCGAAGATTTTCGGGACAAACCGGGTGCTCTGCCACTAAGCTAAAGGCCCGTATACGAGCGACGGAGCGAACAAACCGACTACCTTTAAACTAATAAAATTCTAACGAATTTTAAAATTATGGGCAAATTAAAAAAAGTAAAGACCCTTATGATGGGTCTTTTGTTATTAAAAAGTTAAAAATCTTAAAAAATAGTTTAAATATCACCTTTGATAATTTCGCCGTATACCGGCGTTCCTATATTTTCAGGCAATGGATCAAGCCCTGAAACATCTCTAACAGAAATTGATCCGCCAAATATATTATAGATATAATTAAATTTCAGATTTATTACTTTCCCCAAATGCTGTTCCGGAGATTCTTTTAACGAAGCGAAAAATTGATAACGCGCATCTCTTTTGACTATTTCTATCCGATAAATCTCGTCTTCAGAGGAAAATATTCTACCAAGATTTCCGTATCTATTCTTACCAATTTTTTCTATTACGTCTAATTTATAACTTTTAAAAATGTGAATATCGCCACCCTCATGAACGCCCAATATGTGCATTTGTCCTTCAATTATGAAACTTAACGGCAACATAATTATAGCTATACCTATAAAAATAATCAGAAAATTTAAATCCTTTTTCATCTTTTTCTCCTTTCAAGAACCAATCTATTACTTTAAATTATTAATTTGCAACCGCCAGTAATATAATATGATACTGCCTTCCTGTCAAACACAAAAATCCTTTTAACGAAAAATAATATCCGCCTGATAACGGATAATCGTTTCAATTCGATCTTTAAAAAATAACGCCGCTAAAGGTATATCGCCGGCAAATTCTATTTCCGGAGATTTTACAATCAATCTTCCGGAAATTTCAAAACCAAATATTGAAAACTTCAAATCGCAAACATTTCCATTCCATTCTTCCTTAGCGCCGGAAATAATATGAGACAACTCAATCCTGGCATCTTTAAAAAACTTATGCATCCTTACCAAAGCTTCCTGTTCCGAAAGATTATGATTAACGCTTGTCTGAAAATTCGGCATTGCTACCTCCAAGTTAAAATTCTAAAAATAGAATCTCATAAAAATGCAAGGACTGCAAGGTTGTGCAGAGCAAAAAATCAACATACAGACATTTTAAATTTTCTAAAATGTGCGCGTGGAAGGGATCGAACCTTCGACCTCGTCATTATCAGTGACGCGCTCTACCACTGAGCTACACGCGCATAAATTACTTGATTAAATTTAAAGACTTAAAACCATCAATGTCAAAATCAGCAACTATATTTTCACCTCCGACTTCAGGACGGATTAAAACAAGATTAATATTATTTGCCAAAAATTTCAACGCGAAAAAAGCCGTTATCGCAAGAACCGCCAGCATTAAAAAAGCGGCGATTAAAAAAAAGGTTTCCGGCGTGAAAAACTTTTTAAATCTTTTGGTCATCCCTCACCTTTAAAGGATTGCTTTGCCCTTTACTTTTGTAAAAAGTGAGCGGGTTAAACTAAAACAATCCTTTATTTTGATTAACTGACCTTTAATTGTTTTTAAAAACATAGTTTGTTGATTTTATTAATTGTTTTTAATCCTTTAAAGGTGAGGGATCATTGAAAAGAAACTTTACCGCTGGCAGAAAGAGCGGCGCTGTCTCCTGAACGGCTTATATCAATATTGGCAAGATTAAACAAAAACCTCCCGTTTTCAATAAAATTAATAAACTCCAAAACATCGGCTTCTTTCCCCTGGATATTCAAATTGAAATTCGCGCTGCCCGCCGAATCCTCCGACCCCTGCTGTTCTCCGGTAAAAGAAAAACCAAAACCCAACTTCCTGTCTTTAGCGGCAAGCTTCAATTCTTCGGAAATTTCAAAAAGCTGTTCGTATTTCGGAAGAACATTATTAAGCGCGCTGGAATAACGTTGCGCCTCTTCCGATTTTTGCTGCAACGACGCCAAGACTGAAAAAGCGCCAACGCGCTGGCCTATTTCAAGCTGTTTTTCAACTATTTTACCTTTTTGCTTATTCAAATCCAAACTAACCGCAAACAACAAGCCGCCCAATAATAAAACCGCCGCCAAAAAAATCCCCAGATTTATAAATAAAATTTTCTTAAAGCCATCCATCTGCGCCTAATTATTATATAAAAAAAACCGAGCTTGCGAAAGAAGCTCGGTTAAAACATTATTTATTTCTGATTACAAACCTTGGATCAAGTTTTTTCATAATTTCCATAATACCGGTATAAGCAAGTTCCGCCTGACTGGCCCTAGCCACCCCAAAAGCTGATTGCTCCGCCATATAAGCTGATTTTATATTGGCTTTTTCCCTGTAATAGTCCCATTCGCTGCCGCTGAAAATATCCTTCATCATATGGCTGAATCTGCCGAAACCATCCATGGAAAAAGCAATACAAGATACAATTGGATTGGCATAACCGCCGGTAACAGCGGAATTAATAGGTTTTGGCATTAACGCCCTGACATTGCTTCCACGACAATCTCCCGTAACATAAGGGCAGATTTTATACGGCTCAATTATTTCTTCAGGCGCGGGGAAAATACCCTGGGTTCTAAAAACCATAATCGGATCGTCTTTGCCGGTATATTTGCCGGCAATATTATGAAGCCGCGTCGCTGAAACCGAAAGCATTGGTTCATTATTATAAGCTAAACGAGCTGTTTCCACGGCAAACCTGTCCATATCCCCTAAAACAGCCTGAAAATCCCATGCCTCTTCCGGAAGTTTAAAAGTAATCAACCGATCCGCTTTTGCGTCCATATCAATAACATCAACAAAAAAACCTGCGTGCAGTTTAGGCGAGAGATTTAAACCGCAAGTATAACCGGGATGGCAAAGCGTATTCCAAAGTTGAACATTAAAAGCCGATGGACTGCATTTATCGGCGGCTATTACCAAAAAAGTTTCAGCTGGCCTGTAATCAGGCAATAACTCAAATTCCAATTCCGCCACTCCGGGACCGGCGCCGCGAATATTGCCGGAAGGAGCGTCAACCAACAAATCCTGTCCGGCGGCGTAAACTCCCAATCCCTGCGCCGTTTCGGTAGTTAATTTAAAAACATCCCACGCAAACATATGAATTAGTTCAGAACCAACGCCGTGATGATGGCTCATTATCAAAGCAATATCATCGCCGGTATGAACAACAAGGCCGTCAATTATGCGCCCGATTTTTTTCTCTTCATTAATTTTAATTTTAGCCAATTCAATCATTTTTTGATGAGGCGCAAAATGGCCGCCATGACTACCAACATCGGCTTTAATAGCTGAAATTGTTATTTTCATTATTCCTCCTTTTTATTAAATTCAAAATTCTGCCTATATAATATTCCCGGCCGGTTTTTTGTCAATAAAAAAGAGGCGCTGTTAAAACGCCTCTTATTTGCATCAGTCAATCTATGTCCATTTTTTCTCCGGTTTCAGGCAATTCGCCAAAATCATCTTTAGGAAAACTGCGGCCTTCCTTAAGACCGGATTCCGTTTCCACAAAAAACCAGACCTTATCCTGTTCTTCTATAATTTCCCACCATTCCTGGCCGGCATTGCCGATTTTCCAATTGCCGTCTTCTTGTTTAATAGCGTAAAGAGCATTTTTAACATCAAGCTGGTGATTCTTAAACATTGTTCCCCATGCTACCATGACTATTTCACTGTCATAATAAACTTCCATTCCCAGCTGGGTTCCGCTTAAATCGCTTTTTACATAACCCAAAAGGGTTAGGCGCTCACTTATCCAGTTTTCCTGGGATACCCTTTGCTCCCAGCTTCCGTCATGAAAATCAGGGCCTGGCGGTTTTACTTCTTCGCCGTTCGCATACGGCTGAAAAATAAAAAAAACCGTTGTTAAACTCAAAATCCATAAAAACAAAACTGACGAACCATTAAATCTTTTCATTATTCCTCCTTTTTATTGAATTAAAATTCTGCCTATATAATATGAATTTAAACTAGGCTTGTCAATTAATAATTAATGACTTACGATTTCATTCATCTAAAAGAAATGGAAACTATAAATATAGCCGACAAAACATATCCGCGGCTTTTAAAGGAAATAAGCGACCCGCCGGCAACGCTTTTTATATTAGGAAATTTACCAGACGAAACCGCGCCGAAGATCGCTATTGTCGGCACCCGCAAAGCTACGGAACAAGGCCGACGTTTCGCGAAAAATTTAGCTAAAGAACTTTCCGAAGCAGGCATTGTAATAGTCAGCGGACTGGCGATGGGCATTGACACCGCCTGCCATGAAGGCGCGGTTGCAACCGGCGCCAGAACAATCGCTGTTTTAGGAAACGGCCTGAATAAAATTTATCCGGCGCAAAACGAAAATCTGGCCAAAAAAATTCTGGAATTAAACGGCGCTATTATTTCAGAATATTCTCCGGACGAACCGGCTTATCCGACGCATTTTCTTGAAAGAAACCGGATTGTCAGCGGACTTTCTATTGCCACGATTGTCATGGAAGCCCCGCTTCGTTCCGGCTCATTAGTAACCGCGCGGCTGGCTTTAGAACAAAATAGAGAAGTGTTGGTGACGCCGGGACCGGCTGATCATTTTAACTACAAAGGATCCCATCTTCTTATTCGCGACGGCGCCCGGCTCATAACTTCGGCGCAAGATGTTTTAGAAGATTTGAGATTGACCGGGAATAAATCCTTCGGCACAGCCCAGAACAAACCGAAAAAAAACGCCGACGAAGCCACAAATTTTGAATTAACTACCGAAGAAAAAATTATTTTTGATATTATTAAAAATAATCGCCAAACTTTAAATATTGACAAAATCATAGAACTAAGTAAATTGGAAACTCAAATAGTGAATCGCAATATTACGCTTTTAACTATAAAAGGTATAATCAAAGAAACAGCTAAGGGGTTTGGGTATTTTAAAAAACACCCCTAAATTCTATATTCTGTATCCTAAATCCTCTTTTTTATGAACCTCATTATCGTTGAATCGCCGACAAAAGCCAAAACTATCGGCAAATTTCTCGGCAGTGAATATAAAGTTGAGTCATCTTACGGCCATGTTCGCGACCTTCCGAAAAACAACAAAAAGGCGATTGATATTCCGGCGGGTTTTATCCCGTATTACGAAATATCAAAAGAAAAAGAGGGGGTAATCGCGGAAATAAAAAAATTGTCCGAAAAAGCAGATGAAGTCATGCTCGCCACCGATCCTGACCGCGAAGGCGAAGCCATTGCCTGGCACATCGCCGAATCCATAGGATTAAATAAGTTAAAAGCTAAAAGCTCAAAGTTGAAAACCATTAAACGGATTGTATTTCATGAAATTACTGAATCCGCGATTAAAGAAGCGATGAAGCATCCGCGCGACATTGACGCTAATCTGGTGAAAGCCCAGGAAGCGCGGCGCGTTTTAGACCGTCTAGTCGGTTATGATTTAAGCGGCCTCATTTGGAAAAAAGTGAGATATGGCTTATCGGCCGGACGAGTTCAATCTCCCGCCCTTCGCATAATAATGGAACGGGAACGGGAGATCAGGGCTTTCATGCCGGAAAGTTATTGGACAATCTCGGGAGAATTTCAAACAGAAAATAAAAATAAAATAATTTTAACTTGCGAAGAAGAGCCGAAAAACGAAAAGGAAACAGAGCGCATTCTGGAAATCGCTCAATCAAATCCCTGGAAAATTATAGAAATTAAACAAAGCGAAATAAAACGCTCTCCCAGACCGCCGTTTACCACATCCACTATGCAACAAACTGCCAGCTACCGGCTTGGATTTTCACCTTTCCGCACAATGGGCGTGGCTCAAAAACTTTACGAACAGGGCCTTATAACCTACATGAGAACCGACAGCGTCAAAGTCAGCCAAGAAGCTTTGCCGCAAATTTATAACGCCATAGAAAAAAATTACGGTAAGGAATATTTGTCGCCGCGAACATATGTTACAAAAAGCAAAAGCGCCCAGGAAGCCCATGAAGCGGTGCGTCCGACAAATTTCGAACTGAAATCCACCGGCTACAATGATGAACAAAAAAAACTTTATCGCCTGATCTGGGAAAGAACGGTTTCATCGCAAATGGCTGACGCCAAAATGCTTAAAACAAAAATTTCCGCCAATATTAGTCAAATGTCAAAGGTCAAAGGTCAAATGTTAAATAATATTCCGAATTTTTCCGTTATCGGCAGTATAATTGTTTTTCCGGGATGGCTTGCGGCGGACACTGATGCCAAAGGCGAAGAAATCCAAATTCCCAAACTTTCAGAAAATGAATCTTTAAAATTATTGAATATTGACAGCCAAAGCAAAAAAACCGAACCGCCTAGAAGATACACCGAAGCGGGGCTTATAAAAGAACTGGAAAAACGCGAAATCGGCAGACCCAGCACTTATGCTTCAATAATAAAAACAATCCAAGACCGCGGCTATGTTTTAAGAGATGGCAAAACTTTAAAACCAACCGACATCGGCGACGTGGTCAGTTCTTTTCTTGAAAAAAACTTCACATCTTATATAAGCGACTCTTTTACCGCTGAAATGGAAAATGAACTGGATGAAATTGCCGAAGGCAAAAGACAGTATAAAAAAATGCTGAAAGATTTTTACGGGCCGTTTTCAAAAGAAATCAAAATAAAAAATAAAACAACCGAGAAACTGACCAATCTCGGAGAAGCTGACACAAAATTCAAATGCCCTGTTTGCGGCGGTCCGATGGTTATTAAATTATCCAGAACAGGAAAATTTTTAAGCTGCGCCGAATTTCCAAAATGCATGGGCGCCAGAAAAATAGATGGCGCGGAAATGGAAGGGCCGAAAGAAACCGGAGATCTTTGTCCTGCTTGTATAGAAAAAGAAGCAGGACAAAGCGCGGAACAACGCAGAACTGACGCAGAATTACGCGGAAACAAAAATATAGGGAAGCTTATAGAACGAGAAGGCAGATTTGGAAAATTTATCGCCTGCTCTAATTACCCAAAATGCAAATTTATCAAAACCAGTCCGGAAGAAGAAGCAAAGAAAAAAACCGGCGTAAGATGTCCGGATGATGGCGGAGAAATAGTTGAACGTCGCGGAAAGTTCGGTTTATTTTACTCCTGCTCTAATTACCCAAAATGCAAATTTGCCATTAAAGCCCGCCCTACAGGAAAAATCTGCGAACTTTGCGGTTCGCTGATGATGGAAGGAACAAAAACTATACCAGAACGTTGCAGTAATAATAAATGCCAAAATAATAGACCGGATAAACTAAAATAAATAGTTCCACAGTCCAGTAGTGAACGAGATTCTACTGCGGTAGAAATCATAGATGTTATTTCACCTCTCCCTTTTATTTAAAAACTTTACTTAATTTTTCATACAGCGGATTTGCCACGTCGTTACCATTTGATTGTGCCGCAAACTTTAATTCTTCAAATTCCCGTTTAATATTTTTATTAGAAGATTGTTCAACGGGCAATGAATTAAACAATTCAGTAAATCCATACAATGATCGTCTAATAGCAAATATTTTCTCGCGATATTTTCCGTCTCTTTCTATTAGCTCTTTTTGAGTTAATTTAGAAGCTTCTTGAACATATATATCAATTTCTTTTTCTAAATCTCTCTTCTTTTGATATGCCTTCTCGCGATCATCATCAAATTTCCGGTCAAGCGATTTAATAATTTCTTCTTCGGCTATTGACTCGGCTTTTTCTACCGGTGCCTCTGCTATTTTCACTTCTTCGCCGAGCTTAGTTTCGGTCGCCGCTAAAACTGCTTCTTTTTCAGCTTCTTTTTTACTATACCCAGCTTCAAATGTCTCTTCTCTTTCTTCGCTTTTTTCTTTCTGTTCCTCCGTCATCATCTCCTCCACTTTTTTAATTTCTTCCTCTGATGGTTGATATGGTTTTTCTATACTCATAAATTTTTGACGTTTAGCTTATAAATACCGGCAAATTATATTTACCAATATTATTTCACCATTGCCATTTATTTTAAATCATACTCTCTCTCTCTCTTGTCAAGGGGGTGAAAACAACGTAATATAGAAACAAATAACTAAAAAACATATAAAAATGAATAAAGAACAAATCAAAAAAACTCTTTCGGAAGCGATAAAAAACAGCAAATTAAGAGACAGTGTGGAAAAAGCATCTTTATTCGGCTCTTATGTGCGCGGAGAAGAAAGCAGCGAAAGCGATATTGATGTCCTGATTGAATTTAAGCCCGATGCAAATATTGGTTTATTTGAATTTGTCCGTCTTCAAAGATTTTTAGGAGAATCAATGGGTAGAAAAGTTGATCTTTTAACTCCAGAGTCAATAAGCAAATTTTTCAGAGAAAAGGTTCTTAATGAAGCAGAAATCATTTATGAAAGATAATAATGTTTATTTAAAACACATTTTGGAAGCGATTCAAAATATAGATGATTATATTAACGGTTTGAATTTTAATCTTTTTAGCGGCGACAAAAAGACGGTTGACGCAGTTGTACGAGAATTGGAAATTATCGGCGAGGCGGCTAATAATTTAAGCGATAAATTTAAAAACAGCTATCCAGAAATTCCATTTCGCGATATGATAGACATGCGTAATGTATTAATCCATGAATACTTCGGTGTCAATAAAAAAGTTGTTTGGGATACCTGTAAAGAAAATTTGCCGAAATTAAAAGAAATCGTTGAAGAAACTTTAAAATCTTCTTGATATGAATTTATTATAAAATTTCCATCGGCAATGTCTACAAACTTTGCAGTTCGCTGATGATGCAAGGCACGAAAACCATACCGGAACGTTGCAGTAATAATAAATGCCGGAATAATAGACCGGATAAAATTAAAGAAACTAAATAATACTTTTTGCCGCTGTTATTATGAAACTTAAACCGACGCGCAACGCGCGTGTCAGCTATTTTTTTGCATAAAGCAAACTTAAGAAGTAAAATTTTTTAGAGCTCATCTTAAAAATCGCTTTCGTCGCAAAACAAGGATTTTTCGAGCGAGCGGCGCGAATTCCGACGCAGAATAGCTATAGCTATTTTAAGGAGGAATTCGCTGTCGCGCAGCCGAAAAAGCCGAAGTTTGGCAGAAATTGGATTTTTGAAATGAGCTCTAGTATGACCTTAAAAGAAATAATAGTAAAAAATAAAAACGGCGTGGCGGCGCGAGCTTTTGAATTCGGCCAAAAAGCGCACCAAAACCAAAAACGCAAAAATGGCGAACCGTATTTTAACCATTCCATAGCCGCGGCTGAATACGTCGCTGAATGGGGGCTTAATGAAACCGCTGTGGCGGCGGCTTTGCTTCATGACGTTGCGGAAGACACCGCTTACACCTTAAATGACATAGAAAAAGAATTCGGCGAAGAAATAAGATTTCTGGTGGACGGCGTAACAAAGCTCGGAACAATTAAATTTCGCGGCGTTGAAGCGCAGGTGGAAAATATCAGAAAAATGATACTGGCTTTAAGCCAGGATATCCGCGTTATCATCATTAAACTCGCCGACCGTATGCACAATATGAAAACTCTCGGCGCTCTGCCGCCGCAAAAACAAAAACGGATCGCTCTTGAAACAATGGAAATCTACGCGCCGCTCGCCTACCGGTTAGGAATGCAAAAAATCACAGGAGAACTGGAAGACCTTGCTTTTCCGTATATTTATCCGCAAGAGCACCGCTGGCTTATAAACAGCATGAAAGAACGATATGAGGAAAGGGAAACGTATTTAAAAAAAGCCATTCCGATAGTCCAAAAAGCGCTTAAAGAAAACAATATTGAGCCGATTTTCGTTGATTACCGCGCTAAACGTTACGCCAGTCTTTATAAAAAACTTCAACGTTATGATATGGATATTGAGAAAATTTACGATCTCGTAGCTCTTAGAATAGTCGTAAAAACCGTGGCCGATTGTTATGCCTGCCTCGGCGTAATACATAAAATATGGCCGCCGCTTCCCGGCAGAATCAAAGATTATATTTCCCTGCCGAAACCGAACGGCTACCGCAGTCTGCATACGACCGTATTTTTCATTGATAATAAAATTACCGAAATCCAAATCAGAACAATGGAAATGAACGACGAATCGGAACACGGCATAGCGGCTCACTGGGCTTATGAACAAATCAAGGGCACTAAAAAATATCTTGAGCGGGAAACGGCAATCGCTAAAACCAAAGAACTTCAATGGGTTCAACAACTGCGGCAATGGCAGAAAGAATTCACCAATCCGGACGATTTCATGCGCTCCCTGAAAATAGATTTTTTAAAAGACAGGATTTTCGCCATAACTCCAAAAGGCGAAGTTATAGATTTGCCGGTCGGCGCTACGCCGATTGATTTCGCTTATCAGATACACAGCGAAATAGGCGACCAGGCCAGCGGCGCAAAAATAAACGGCCAGATTGCCCCGCTTAACAAAGAACTGCGTTCGGGAGACGTTATTGAAATAATAATCCAGAAAGGAAAAAAACCTTCGGAATCATGGCTTGAATTCGTCAAAACAGCCGCCGCGCGAGGCCGCATTAAAACAACTCTTAAAACAAAAAGACTCGCAAGTTTCAAAACCAGCGCGGAAAAAAATAAAAACATTGAATTTAAAATCACAGCCGAAGATCGCGTCGGACTGCTCAAAGACATTACAGCCGCCGTATCAACCTCAAAAGTGAATATAGCCAGCGTAAGCACTAAAGCCATAGCGCCGGCCAGCCCCTTTCATTCACTCAAAATTCTCTGCGATCTGAAGAATCAGGAAAAAGCCAAAAAGCTTCTGGTTAAAATCAAGAAAGTGCGGGGGGTTCGGGAGGTAAGTTATCGCTGGAGTGAATAATTTTGCTTAAAATACTTTCCAGCTCCTCGCGGGAAAAAAACTGAATCATTATTTTACCCCGTTCACCGGTTTTCCTAACTCTGACTCTCGTGCCAAGGGCTTCTTCAAGCTGGGTGCTTAAAAGCTCGCTTTCCGGATCAGCTTTTCCCTGATGAACTTCCGAATCAATATCCGTTCCCGGTTGGACGCCGCTTGCCTCGGCAATTTTTCTTCTAAGCTCGCGAACACTCAAGTTGCTACTAACCAATTCATTAAAAAGACTAGTCTGCTGGGTCGCGTCAGAAACAGCCAGCAAAGCGCGGGCATGGCTTTCGCTGATTTTATGCTGGCTCAAAGCGTCCTGAATAAAGGCCGGTAAATCAAGCAGCCGCAAAGTGTTGGCAACGGTCTCGCGGCTTTTGCCGATTCTTTGCGCCACTTCCCGCTGGGTCAGGCGGAATTCTTCCTGTAAACGGGCGTAAGCCCGGGCTGTTTCCAAAGGATTCAAATCCGCGCGCTGGACGTTTTCAATAATAGCCAGCTCCAGCTGTTCCTTTTTTTCATCAACCTGCCGGATAATAACCGGCACTCTTTCCCAGCCAATAAGTTTTGAAGCCATTAAACGTCGTTCTCCGGCTATCAACTGGTATTCAACATCGGCGCCAGTCGGAGTTTCTTTTTCAACCTTAGAAACCACCAGCGGCTGAAGAATGCCGAACTCGCGGATTGAATCGGATAATTCTTTTAAAGATTCTTCATTGAAATCTCGGCGCGGCTGAAACGGATTGGGTTTGATTTTTTCAACTTCAATATGAAAAATCGGGCTGGAGTCGGCAATTTTTAAATCATGTTCGTTCATCTCCTATACATTAAGATAAATTTATATTATTATCAAGATTAAAAATATGCCCGGGTGGCGGAACCGGCAGACGCGCACGACTCAAAATCGTGTGAGGAAACTCATGAGAGTTCGAGTCTCTCCCCGGGCACTAGTAAATTTATTGACAGTTATTATTTATCATGGTCGGTCAGATGGGAGGCGCCGATGTCTTCTCGATCCTCGGCGGCATGGCCCGCTCGAAGAAGATGGTCGCGGTCTACACGTTGTAGCCGCACCGATCGTCGCCACCTCGCAGTATCAGGGACCCTCGCGGAATTTTCGCTTGGGTCCTTTCTTTTTCTAATTTTTAAATTAAGAATTTTCATAAAAGAATTTGCCGCCCAGCCTTCGCATAAAGCTACGGCTGGCAAGCAAAGAAAAACCCCAGTAGTAGCCCCGCTATGGCGGGACGCTACAGGGCAACTTTCCAATTTTTGCCCGACCGATTTAATGGTTAGCATTTTCATCGCCAACGCAAATTAAAAAAATTGCCATATCGTATCAAAAATGATACGATTTTAATATAAAAATGATACGATCTATGAATAAAAAAGAGCTAAAAAACAACCAATTAAATAAGCGCCAAGACTATATAATGCGCCTATTTGAAAAACAGGAAACTTTTTCTATTTCTATAGGAATGCTTGGTAAATATATTAACGAAGCTCTTGGCCATGTTTCAAAAATTACATTAAATAGGGACCTCAAACGGCTTCTTGAATTTGGATATATCATTGCCAAAGGAAAAACTCGCGCCACTGTTTATACTCTATCTCCGCGCTACCAAATCATTAGAACCATTAATCCGGAAGAATATTTCAAAACAAAAACCGATGAACGATCAGTAAAAGAACATTTTGATTTTGAAATATTTTCTCACCTTACTGATATCTTTACTTCCGAAGAACAACAATATCTTAAAACACTCAATGATATCTACAAAACAAACATCAAAAAACATAATAAAAATTCCTTAAAAAAAGAATTTGAACGTCTTACCATTGAATTAAGCTGGAAATCTTCTGAAATTGAAGGCAATACCTATACCCTTCTTGAGACCGAAGCGTTAATTCTCAATAAGCAAGAAGCTCCCGGGCATAATAAAAAAGAAGTGATTATGATTTTAAATCATAAAGCGGCGCTTGATTATATACAAAATAACGCAAAACAATTCAAAAAAATTTCTCTTAGGGAAATTAAGAATATTCATAATATTCTCACGATGAAATTGGGAATTAAGCGAGGATTGCGTTCTTCTGTGGTTGGCATAGTAGGCACAAAATACAAACCGCTTGATAATATTTATCAAATACAGGAAGCTATGGAAAAAATGGAACGAACGGTAAATAGCGAATCCGATCCTTTCGCAAAAGCCATTATTTTTATGGCGCTCATCGCCTACATCCAGCCATTTGAAGATGGAAACAAACGAACCAGCCGATTATTTGGCAATGCCATACTTATGGCGCAAGATTACTGTCCTCTTTCCTACCGAAGCGTAAACGAAGGAGAATATAAAAAAGCGGTTATTCTTTTTTATGAACAAGGAAATATTGCTTATTTCAAAAAACTATTTATTGAACAATTTGAATTTGCGGTTAAAAACTATTTTCGGTAAATCCCTGAATCTAATTGGATTTAATTGATTTTTCTTAAATTGAATGATAATTTAGGCATAGAAAGCATTGATTGAAAAATTAATACTCTGTTTAGCCGTAAAGGAGAAAAAATGAGACTGAAAGGATTTGCCATTATGATTCTGGCGTTTGCTTTTATATTTATGCTATTTATCTTCTTATATGATCGTGGTCCGGAACAACAAAAACAGCTTATGGATTCAAAAAGCTATTCCACTATTTCTTCTTTCTTGGATTCGGTGGAGATGGGAAAAATTATTTATGTTGAAATTCATCCGACAAAAATAATATGGAAGTCTAAAAACGAAGATTGGTATGAAATTTACGCGCCGCCGGCTTTAAGCAATAATTTGAATTTCATAAATAAACTCCACGAAAAAGGGATCAAAGTAAAAATCGTGGCCCAAAAACCAACGCCGTTTATTTACCAAACGCTGATCACCTGGGGGCCGGCGATTTTAATAATTATTTTTATATTCTGGCTGACCAAACGGCAGGCTAAAAACGCAAGTAATCAAATTGGCAGTTTTTCTCAATCGCAAGCCCAAGAAATTTCTCCGGCCAATAAAAAAATAACTTTTGAAGATGTGGCTGGATGCGAAGAAGCTAAAAAAGAAGTCCAGGAAATCATTGAATTTCTAAAAACGCCTGATAAATTCAGAAAGCTTGGAGCAAGAATACCCAAAGGAATTCTTTTAATCGGTCCGCCCGGATGCGGAAAAACTCTCATTGCCAAAGCCGTAGCCGGAGAAGCCAAAGTGCCGTTTTTTTCCGAATCAGGCTCGGCTTTCGTAGAAATGTTTGTCGGTGTCGGAGCCAGCCGAGTCCGCGATTTATTCAAAAGAGCCAAGGAAAAAAATCCCTGTGTTGTTTTTATTGATGAATTGGACGCCGCTGGACGCCATCGGGGAGCCGGCATTGGCGGCGGTCACGACGAAAGAGAGCAGACTTTAAACCAAATCCTGATTGAAATGGACGGTTTTTCCACATCGGAAACAATAATTGTGCTGGCGGCAACGAACAGGCCGGATATTTTAGATCCGGCGCTAACCAGACCCGGAAGATTTGACCGCCATATTGTTATTTCACGGCCTTCTTTAAAAGACAGAATTGAAATTCTAAAAATTCACGCTAAAAACGTGCCTTTGGCAACTGATGTAAAAATTGAAGAAATAGGCCGAGGAACGCCGGGTTTTGTCGGTTCGGATTTAGCCAATCTTATTAATGAAGCGGCGCTGATTGCCGGCCGGAGAAATAAAACATCGGTTGAAAAAATTGATTTTGATGACGCAAAAGACCGGGTACAAATGGGACTGGTTCAGCATATTCTGATGAACGATAAAGAAAAAAGAATAGTCGCTTATCATGAATCGGGACATACTCTGATTGCCAAATCTCTTCTTCATTCCGATCCCATAGCTAAAGTTACGATCATCCCGCGAGGCATGGCTTTGGGCGTAACCCAATCTTTGCCTGAAGAGGATCGCCATTTATACTTTAAAGATTATCTTCTGGATGAAATCACGATCTTGCTGGGCGGAAGGATCGCGGAGCAAATTTTGGGAGAAGGAATTACCAATGGCGCCAAAAATGATATTGAGAAAGCCACAGAACTTGCGCGAAAAATGGTCACTGAATGGGGAATGAGCGAAAAAGCCGGATTGATTTTTTACAGCGAATCAAAAGACGGGATTTTTCTCGGCCGGGATATCGGCCAGGTCAAAAACTATTCCGAAGAAACCGCCAAACTTATAGATGAAGAAATAAAAGAGATTGTTGAAAAAAGCCAAGAGTCGGCTGTTAGAATTTTAAAACAAAAGAAAGAAATTCTGAAAAAACTGGCCGAACGTTTGCTGGAAAAAGAAACACTGGAAGCGAATGAAATAGATGAAATAATCACTGTAGCAAAAATAGATTTTAGTAAATTAAAAGAGTCGCTTTAATGCGACTCTTTTGCTTTTAAGATTCTAGTTCCTCCAAAAATCTGATACCTTCTTTGTGGCCCAAACTGATTGCTTTTTTAATTCCTTCCGGACTGCAAAATGCGGTTGTAACAGACAAAGGATGTTCCGGCTGAAGAATATAAAGCTCATTCTTTTTTTTGCCTTTAAAGCTGAATTCGGCGTTTTCAAACAATTGTACCGCCGCTTCTTTCGCAGATTGAGAAACAAATTCAAGGATTTCCAGTTTTAATTTGCTGAAAATATCAATATCCTGATTCACTCTTTTTGTCCTGCGAACCTGGCCATCGGCTATATCCGCGGACTGGATATCATCAGCGATATTTAAATCAGCAAGCCAGCCG
>JACPKE010000058.1 GCA_016187205.1 Candidatus Brennerbacteria bacterium
TGTTCGGCGTTTTTCTTGCGCCGATTTTATTCAATATCGGTTTTAATCTTTCGGTTTTTTTTGTTTTCGGTTTAATTTTAGGATTCAGCGTATTGGCTCCATTGGCGCTTTGGCTGATGTATTATTTATCCCGTTTTTTGCCGTTCTTGCGGCAGTTTGCCAGGTTCGCGGCTGTCGGCAGTTTGAATTTTATTTTGTATCTTAGCGTGCTTAATTTTTTTATCGCCTGGTATGGAAAAACTAACGGCATTCATTTTATTATTTTTACAAGCGTCGCGTTTCTAATCGTTGCTACCAATAGTTATTTATGGAACAAGTTTTGGACATTTCAGAGCGATACGGCTCTTTGTTTCGGAGAATATATTAAATTCGCGGCTTTTACTTTGATAGGATTTTTAATTAATGTCGGCACTGCGTCTTTTATTAATAATTTTATAGGGCCTTCTTATGGCATTAGCCCTAAAATATGGGCTAACATATCCGCTTTAATAGCTGTTTTGACCGCTTTTATCTGGAATTTTTTGGGATACAAGCATGTTGTTTTTAAGAAAGCTAAAATTATTCCTGTTTTTCCCGATACATTGACTTAATTAATTTAATATAGTAAAATATTATAAGGTTATTTTAAAACTTTTTAAATAGAAAGGGGGGTGAATGAAATGTTTGGAAAAGCTTTTGTGTTTTCAGTTTTTTTGTTCTTGATTTTGGCGGTTTACGCTTCAGCATCTTTGGTTGAAGAGGTTAATGTTGGTTATCAATATGATTGGTATGCCAGCCAATCCTATAAAACTGAAGACCTGCGGTTTGCCTTTAATTTTAAAGAAATTACTGCTGGTAATTTTTACAGAGATTTGTCTTCAGGCGAGTTCTCCGGTATGACCGACTTTGAATCAAGATTGATTTCCGGTTCAAAAACAGCCGGCGATTTCCTTTCCGGTTTAAAAAAAGCGCGAGACGAAATGAGCGTTGAGCAAAAACTGCTGTTATTACAGCGTCTTGGCGATTATTTGGACGCTAATTATAACAGCGCGCTTTCATCTAATAATCAGCATATCAAGATTTCCGATGACCAGATGTTTTCCGGCTTGCAGCATTATTTTCTTACAAGGGGAACAACGTTAGGTGGAATTTGCGGCAATATCCATACTTTTCTGGTAAAAGCCGCTGAATCTTTGGGAATGGAAGCATGGCTTCAAAGCGGGCTTACCCGTCAGAATAACGGCCATATTTTTGCCGGTTTAATTATTGAACAAGACGGGCAAAAGCAAATCGCGTTTTTGGATTACAAAAATGTGATTTTAACCGGTACTAACCGTTACGATGAAGCTTTGGGCGTGATGGAGCGTTATTTCGGCCAAATTGGATTGTTCAATTCTTTTATTGGAACAAAAGATAAGGCTTTATTTCCGGTAGACAGTTTAGCGTCTAAAAAGCTTAAATCAGCTGTTGGATATTATCCGGCCGAAAAAGTTCTTTCCGATCATCTGGGTATCGGCGGAATAGCTGTCCCAAGGCGTGTTTTAAGCTTAAAAACCGGCAATGAAACTACGGAGTTATCTTATGAGTCGGAGTATTTAGGAATCGCTTTTATTGATTTTCAAGATAGCGGCAATCCTTACAATTCTCTTGATTCTTTTCAGGCGGTCAGGGGATATTTTCGTTTCGCCGGTCAAAATGTTGAAGTAAAAGTCGGAAATACAGTTGTTAGCGCCGATGTTAAAGATTTGGGAAAAGGAATAGTGGAGCAAAATTTTATTGTTCCGTTGATTAACTTTAATTACGCTGATAATTATCGATTGGCTCGCAGATTATCGCTTAATTTCGGCGCGGGTTTTGAAACCGGTGTCAGGAGTCCGGATTTTTATTTTGGCGAAGCTGCCACGGGAGTTAGATTAGTTTATTTGTTTGATAAAAGCTCAATCTTTATAGAAGGAATTCAAAGTATCCGTAGCCAGTTTTCAGATTTTCAGGATCAGGAATCGGCAGTGAAGCTGATGTCGCGCCAGTTGAAAATAGGCGGAAGCTTAAAAATAGGCAGAGGAATGATTTATTTGGAATCCGGGCTGGCAAAAACCGATGTTTCTGTAAAAGATTCAGTTTCGTTGAATTTTGTATCAGGCAGGATAAAAACCGGAATTTCTTATGAAAAAGAAAATTCCGATTTCCAAAGATTTGTTTCTGATAAAGAATTGGTTAGCGGAGAAGTGGGCTACAGGCTTGGCGCAAGCGAGAAACCTTTTGGTGAAATCGGAATTTATGGGAGTAAAACAATAGAACAATATTCCGATTCTCCGAAACGTCCGACTTATGAAACCGGTGTTTTAATGAAGTTATTTTTTTAGTGATAACGCCTCGCGGTTTTTGCGGGGCGTTTTTTTAAGGGCTTTGTCTAAAATTTGAAGGCGAAGCCGAACAAATTTTAGGAACAAAACCTTATCCCTCACCTTTAAATAATTTGGTATTTGTATCAATAAAAGCCGCAGGCGAATCGCGTTATTAAAACTTGATAATATAATTTAAATCATTATCGCAAAGGTGAGGGATATATATCTTGTCAAAATTTAATTTATGCGGTATTTTGAAACCAGCTGATTTATAAAATTTTAAATTGAAGGGAGTAAATTGATTAAACGGATTATCACCGACCTTGGCGGAGTAATAATTCACACTGACAGTTCAAAGTTTTTTAAAATTTTGAGAGAATATCATTGCGGCGATTCTAATGATAATTTTGAATTTATGTTTAGTGTAATTCCTTTTCATAAGTTATTTTCAATCGGTTTAATTTCGCCTCTGGAGTTTTATGATTCAACATGCCGGTTTTTAAGAGTTATTATTGATTATGAAGATTTCGTTGACGCGTGGAATGAAATATTGCTTAAACCTAATGAAAAATATTGCGAGTTTTTAAAACATGTCAATAAAGCCGGTTACGCAATATCTCTTTTGTCTAATATAGATAAAATTCATTGGAAAAAAGTTTGTGAAATTGAAATAATAAGAGATATATTTGATTGCTTTGATACTTTTGCGCTTTCTTATTTAATGGGATGCGCAAAACCCGATCCGGTTATTTTTGAAAAAACTTTCGCCTTAATATCGGCAGTTAGGCCAGAATGCGTTTTTATAGATGACAAGCTGGAGAATATCCAGACGGCGAAAAGCCTGGGAATTCCGTCAATTCTTTATAACAGCGAAAAACACGAGGAGTTTTTGGTTGAATTTAAGAAATTATGTCCGGATTTTCTTATGGCTGAACATTAAGCTTTCCACTTGCTTTTTATTAACTTGTCTGGTATCATAAACAATAAGTGAGTATAATCCTCAGCGATGATATCAACCGAGGATTGTTATCTCTAATTCTTCCCCCCGCTTTCTTTATGGAAGCGGGGGGTTTATTTTAGCTTTAAATTGCTTTATTATTTATTAAGATAATCTTGGCGTCAGCCGCAGGGAGCGTACTCACTTAAAACTAAAAAGAATTGGAGGTCACCACTTGCGGCTGTCGTCAGGATTATTTTTAATGGCTCGGCATGTTTAAAGAAAATATTTTATTAGCTAAATATGGAAGTTATAAAATCGGCGGTCCGGCCCGGTATTTTTTTCATGCAAAAACAGATAAAGATATTATTACGGCTTTAAAAAATAGAAATAAAAATGACGGTTTTTTTATTCTTGGCGGAGGAACGAATATTTTATTTGACGATAACGGTTTTGACGGCCTTGTTTTAAAGCCGGACTTAAAAAACATCAGCGTAAAGAAAAATGTTATTATTGCCGGTGCCGGAGTATTAATGGAGGATTTATTGGATTTTTGCGTTGAGCATTCTTTAAGTGGTTTGGAATGGGCAGGAGGCCTTCCCGGAACTCTTGGGGGAGCGGTTCGCGGCAATGCCGGCGCGTTCGGCGGAGAAATAAAAGATTCTGTTTTAGCTGTTTCTTCTATCGATTCATCAAATTTGAAATTGATTAAAAGAAAGAACAGCCAGTGCAAGTTTGATTATCGTTCCAGTGTTTTTTCCGCCGAAGGCGCCTGCCTGCCGGTAGGCATGGCCTGCCTGTCCGGTAGGCAGGGAAAAGAAATTATTTTATCAGTTGAGCTCAAGCTTAAGCCGGGTGACCGTTCTACCGTTAAAAATGCCATTGAAGAAAAAATCAGTTATCGCCGCTTACGCCATCCTATTGAGCATTTTAACATTGGCAGTATTTTTAAAAATGTAGCTTTTGATTCGGTTTCAAAAAAACATCACGCGTTATTTTTAAAAGCGGTTAAAAAAGATCCTTTTCCGGTAATCCCGGCCGCTTTTCTTTTATCTGAAGCCGGTTTAAAAGGGGTGGCTTTGGGTGGCGCGATGATTTCCCCGAAACATCCAAATTTTATAGTTAACGTTCTTTCAGCCGGCTCGGCTGACGTTAAAAATTTAATCGCTCTTGCGAAATACAAAATTAAAAAAGATTTTCAAATTGAACTTGAAGAAGAAATAATTTATCTTTAAAAAGTTTTTTCCAGTTATCCACAGATTTTTGAAAATTTTGGAAAAATAAATTGCTATAATAAAAACAGGAACTCAAAAGAGTATCTAAAACCGATTGGAGATTGTTTAGTCGACAATTTTCCGTCGGCAATTATTATTAAATGTGCTTTCTTAAAATGGCAGCTAAGAAAAAGAAAGCGAAAGGCAAGAAAAAGAAATAGTTTTCTTGCGGCAACCCCCTCTTTTTATTAAAATGAGGGGGTTGGCTTTATGATTAAATTTAATTTAAAA
>JACPKE010000061.1 GCA_016187205.1 Candidatus Brennerbacteria bacterium
AAAAACCCGGATAAATTAAAAATCGGCGATACCATCGGTAAAGAATTATTAATTGATTATAAAAATCCCCAGCCGGTAGTCTTTGTTTCTTTTTATCCCGAAGAAGCCGATGATTATGAAAAACTAAAAAAATCTTTGCAAAAGCTTCGGCTGAACGATTCGGCGCTTCAGTTTGAACCGGATTATAATGAAATGCTTGGCAGGGGATTTAAAACGGGTTTTCTGGGAAAATTTCATTTTGAAATTACCACCGAGCGCTTGGATCGGGAATTTAAGATTAAAACCGTCCAAAGTTTTCCGTCGGTCGCGTATCAGGTGAAAAAAGATAACAAAATTTTTATTGTCACTAATGCCCAGCAAATACCCCTGGATTATGATTCCATAGCCGAACCAATTATAAAAGCCGCTATCATCACTCCGGCGGCTTATTTGGGTAAAATTCTGCAGTTAAAAGATTTTTTCAGGGTTTTTTCCGTTGAAACGAAAATTTTCGGAGAACGGATGATTGTGGAATTTGTCATGCCGTTGGCGGATTTTTTCGCTAATTTTGACGACCAATTGAAATCAGTTTCCGAAGGATTCGCTTCGTTCAGCTATGAGCAGATTGGGTATCAAAAAAGCGATTTGGTTAAGCTGGAAATTTTAATTGCCAATGAAGTTATGCCGGGATTAAGCCGAATTGTCGCCAAAGAAAGAGCGGAAACCGTTGGCCGCCAGGTTGTGGAAAAACTTAAAGAGCTTTTGCCGCGCCAACAGTTTGTCCAGGCGTTACAAGCTTCGGCTAACGGACGGATTGTCGCCCGCGAAAACATTCCGGCGCTTAAAAAAGACGTTACCGGTTATCTTTACGGCGGAGATCGCACCCGCAAGATGAAACTTTGGAAAAAACAGCAAAGAGGCAAGAAAAGATTAAAAGAAATCGGCCGGGTTGATATCCCAGCCGATGTGTATAGAAAATTGATTTAAGCCATATGCTTTGAACGAAAAAGAGGAGCAACTTGTTCTATAGCCGTTATATAAGCGGCCATTCTTAATGGCAGGCAGTCTTGACCTGTTTTTCGGTAATAAAAGCTCTTTTCAACTGTTTTTATGACAGTTTCGTTAAGTATTGCCGACATTGCTTTTAAAACTTCATTAATTTCCGGTTTTGGGACACGTTCGTCTTTAATATTAACATTGCGAGCCCACTCAAAAAAAGATACTGTTACGCCGCCAGCGTTGGCAAGAATATCAGGGATGACTAAGATACCATTATCTTGAAGCATTTTGTCAGCTTCCGGAGTAGTCGGGCCGTTGGCTCCTTCAAGAATAATTTTCGCTTTGATTAATGAAGCGTTTTTTTGGGTAATTACATTTTCAAGAGCCGCCGGCACTAAAATGTCAATATCTTCCAGTTTTAATAATTCATCATTAGAAATTTTATCCGCGCTTTTTTCAATATTAGGAATGTTAATAATCCCAGAATCAGTTTTTAATCTTTCCAAGAAATCAATATTAAACCCTTTAGGATTATAAATTCCACCGTTTTTATCGCTTACAGCCATTACTTGATAACCGTTCTGCGTGAGAAATTTTGCCGCATTAGAACCAACATTGCCAAATCCCATAATTGCTACGCGGTTAAATTTTTGGCGATTCATATTCTTAACAGCCATTACAGATTTGAGAACTTCCACTAATCCATAACCGGTTGCTTCATTTCGTCCAGGAATGCCGCCAAAACCATAACCTACCGGTTTTCCGGTTACAACTCCGGCGAAACGGGCATCTTCGCGGGAACGCCGCCGTTGGGCATAACGTTGTCGAATCTGATTCATTGTTTTAGAAGTGGTACCGACATCCGTTGCCGGAACGTCACGGAAAGGCCCTAAAATATTACGTTCATCCATTTCATCAACAAGCGCTTCAGTAACGTTTTTCATCACTTGATCCGAATAGCAAGACGGGTCAATAGCAACGCCTCCTTTGGCGCCGCCCCATTCAAGACCGTTCAGCCAGCACTTAATTGACATTTCAATGGCATGACCCATCATCATTTCTTCATTAACTTCGGGATGATAGCGCAATCCGCCTTTATGCGGTTGGTCTGTATGCGGCGATCTATGCCAAATTCTAACTGCCCGAAATTGTTTAAGAGTTCCATCATTCATTTTAACTTCCAAGTTGCAGGACCAGCACATTTTAAAGCCGCGCAATTTATCTAATAACCAAGGCTCTAAATCAAGAATTTCAGCAGCTTTTTCTATCCGTATTAAAATATTTTTAAGATAAGACATTCTTCCCCCTTTTTTTGTTTGTGAGAATTATTTATGAATTTACTAATTCCACTTTATTATTGTTTTTGCGTTAAATCAAGCTTATTATTAAAAAATGAGGATTTTAGGCGCTGTTTTGTTAGTGATAATATTAGGTTTTTTAGGATGGGGAATTTACGGTTTTATAGTGGAAAATCAGAGTCTTGAAGAAAAAGTAGCCGAACTTGAAACTAAAACAGCGGCTTTAAAAGAAGATATTACTGAAAGCGAATCGGAAATAAAATATTTTTCCGATGAGGCGAATCTGCTAAAAGAGCTGAAATCACAGTTTAATTACCGCGAGCCCGGAGAAAAATTAATAATTGTTATTCCGGCAACAAGCACTAATGAATAATTATGCGGGATTAGTACAGTGGCAGTACGGTTGCTTCCCAAGCCCCGTAACGTCCATCGGGATGCGTTACGGGGCAAGCCCCGTAACACAAGAAGGATAATGAGCTACAACTTGCGGGTGTAATACAGTGGCAGTATATTAGCTTCCCAAGCTAAAGACGGGAGTTCGATTCTCCTCACCCGCTCCATGTGATATTATTAAAATGTTATATGGATTTTAAATCAAAACCGTTAATTTTTATTTATATCATTGTTGCGGTTATTATTGCGGCCAGTGGTTTTTGGTATTGGCAGAGCAAAGAATTAATTCCGGAGCCGTCAGGTTCTTTGGGATCGTCAGAGTCCAACGTGTTAGTGATTGAAAAAAACCAAAACCCGATTGAAAACCAGCTGCCGGCAACAAATCCCTTTGAGGTTAAAACAAATCCTTTTGAAAATGCTTATAAAAATCCATTTGATAAATAGAAATAATAATGAAGACAATGCTTTTTAAAATACTACGCGGTTTTTTGGCCCGAAACTTCATTTTAGTTTTAATTTTTATTTCGGCTTTATTCATTAGCTTTTATGTTTCTTATGTTCGAGCTGAACCCGGAGAAAAAGTTAGTATATCGGTGGAAA
>JACPKE010000060.1 GCA_016187205.1 Candidatus Brennerbacteria bacterium
AATTTTATAAAAATCGTTCTATTCGAAAATTAAAAATTAAACTATACAATAACAGGTCATAGCAAGACTAAAAAGTCTTGCGATGACCAAAACATTGAAGTTTCTGAACAATTTTTATAAAGTAGTTGACAGTTTATTATTTTTATAATATAATTATAAAAGTTTAAAACAGGGATTTTTTTTGAAAATTTAAAATAAGGGGGGGGAAAGATGAAAAAACTAGTTTTGTTGTTAGTTGTTTGTGTTTTAGCAGTAACGATTGCGGGTCAGCCAGTTTCAGCCGAGACAAATCTTAACTTATATCTCGGCATGTCCAATGCATCTTCTTTAAAAGTGAAAGAAGGAAGGTCATCAGTTATTGGCGGCCGTTTGCAATATTGGCTACCGACCAATGAATTTTTTGGTGTTGGTTTTGATATTTTTAGTTTCAAAACAAACGCCATTGATCTTCTGGCGGAATCGGGCCTTGCTATGTTAAGAGTTCCACTGGGAAAGGATTCTCAATATCCAACCGGTAAATTTTTTCCATATCTCGCCGCTGGTCCGGCATTAATTTCCGGAACTGGGATGGCTACCTTAGCTCTTGATTTTAAAGGAGGAATCGCCTGGTACGTTGATACCAATTTAGCGATTTTTGGCGAACATAGACTGCTAAATTCAACAGAGATTGAGATTCAACAGTTCGTAGGCGGGATTCAATTTAAGTTTTAATTTTATATTTTGGCGCCGTTTGGCTTATAAGCTCCGGCGCTATTTTTTTAAAACCCTTTTATTTTTATTATTTATTTGTTTTAATTTTTAATGTTAAGCGTAATTTTCTATGTCCAATTTTAAGCCTTTTTTACAGCGGTTGGAGCTTTCCGGTTTCAAGTCTTTTGCCAATAAGACGGTTTTGGAATTTCCGGCCGGAATAGCCGCCATTGTCGGACCGAACGGTTCCGGCAAATCAAACATCGTTGACGCTTTACGCTGGGTCTTGGGAGAAAGGGAAGCCAGGCAGTTAAGAAGCGCCAAGCTGGAAAATCTTATTTTTTCCGGAAGTCCCACAAAACCGTCTTTGGGACTGGCCCAGGTGGCGCTTTATTTCAATAATGAATCGCGGGTCCTGCCTTTTGAATTTGAGGAAATAGTCATAAGCAGAAAAGCCGACCGTTCCGGGCTTTCCGAATATTATTTAAATAAAGCCGAAGTGCGGTTTAAGGATTTAGCCGGTATTTTAGCGCAAGCGCGGCTAGGCGCCAGCGGACTCTTAATCATCAGCCAGGGCGACAGCGATATTTTGGTAAAAAGCACTGCGCAGGAAAGAAGGGAAATGCTTGAGGAGGTAATCGGTTTGCGCCAATATCAGCTAAAAAAATCCGAAGCCGAACGCAAGCTTGCTTCAACAGTTATCAATCTTGATAAAGCCAAAGCAATGATTGAAGAAATAAAACCGCATCTTAGATTTCTAAAAAAACAGACGCATCGTTATGAACGGCGCGGAGAGATATTAAAAGAACTGGAAGTTTTCCAGAATTATTTTTTCGGCAGTCAGACGGAAGAATTTGAGCAAAGGCAGAAAGAAATCATTTCAAAACTGGAGCCAATGGAACAATCTTTAAAAGAGCAAATTAAAGAATCGGTCCGGCTTGAATCAGAACTAAAAAAAACAGAAAACGCGCGGCCGCATCAGAAAGATTTGGCGGAACTAAGAAACGAACGGCAAAAAATAGCGGCTGAACAAGCGCGAATTCAAAAAGAGCTCGGACGTCTGGAAGGGCGTTTGGAATATTTTGTTTCCTCCAAAACCGTTACCGGCGATTTTCCGCAAAGCGAATTGATGGCCGCAGTCAGGGACGCGCGGCAGACGCTCAATGTTTTATTGCAAGAATCCGATTTATCCGCTATCAGGACGCAAATCAGTATTTTACTGAAAAGACTTGATAAATTTTCCGAAGCGCCGAAAGAAAACAGGGAATTTGAAGAAATTTCCATTTTAAAGGAAAAGCTTGCTGTTGAACTGGAGAAATTCAATCA
>JACPKE010000062.1 GCA_016187205.1 Candidatus Brennerbacteria bacterium
AAAACCCCGAACCATTCCACAAATCCAACTTCTTTCGGTTTCTTTTTACCGACAAGCTTGGCTACCAGCTCCTCGCCTTTTTTTACCCAGTCACTGCCTGTCGGCCTGACCAAAATCTGCAGCCAGATGGCTTCCCCTTCTTTTAATTTTGACATTGTTTCGGTGATTGCGGAAACCGGATCAATGCGCTGTTCTTCTTCAACCGCTTCAAAATAAGGATAAGTGCGGATCGGATAAGGGTCGTCTTTGGTCAAAATCAAATCAGTGCCCCAAAAATCGTAAACCTGGTTTGGCAAAACCGCCGGGAAAAGATCGGTGTAATCTTCCCTCTCAACAATTTCCGCGTCAGGATATTGCGCGTAAATAGAGGCTTCAATCATATTGCGATATTGCGAAGGCAGGCGGATAAAAAAATAAACGCCGCCGCTATAACCGACGATTTCAAAAGACATCCAGTATTCAACCGCGCCTTCCCAATACTTTTCCATAAACCTGAAACCGAAAGAATAAGTGGCGTGAGCCGCGGCGAAAATTTGCTCCATAGCTTTCGGGGTTTTTAAAACTTCCCGCGGCACTTTAACCTCAAGCATCACCCATTTAATATTTTTTAAAAAACGGTTTTCAAGATACGCCACCCATAATTCAATAAAAAAGAAAAAAAGCGCCAAAGGCACCGCCAGCCACCAAACAGCGCTGAAAACATTCCAGATAGAATCAAGAATGCCGTTTAAAATTCCATTTAACATAGCGTAGCTCTCGTCTAGGCTTCTCTAATTAACGAATACTTGCCGTCGGGCATTCTGCGAAAATAACGCTTATTCTGCAGATTGAGAAGAATCGTATTGTCTTTTAAAATTTTTTCCTTTTTAACCAAAGACACGACTTCATGGGAATAAAGAGGGCCGTTATTTTTCATCAAACGGGCAATGGCTTCACGGGCCGTGCCCGGCTGAAATCCGTATTCGCCAAGCCCGTAAATGCCGCGGCCCACCAAAACAAACCTGGCGTCTTTTATAAGTTCGTTATGAACAGTCTGGGCGTTAACTTTTCGGCTGTTTAATTTAAGCTTGGCTATTTTTTCGGCGAGCTCGCGGAAATGCAAAGGCTCGCGGTGTTTTTTCAAAACCAGATAAGATTTATCACGGATGGTCCTCGGGTTTATTTCCGGCCGGGAACGCAAACCGAAATCACCGTAAATATTATGTCCGATTTTTTTGGAAAGAGAAATATAGCTGGCCGCGGCTTTATCTTTTTGAAAATCGGAATAAATAGCCTGGCCTTGTTCCGCGTGCGAGCCTAATCGCTCTTCCAAATTTTTAATAAAATCAAAAGCTTTTTCTTTAACCGCGGAATCGGCATACCAAAAATTATGCCACTCAATATCGGAACGGTAAAAATAAGGCTCGCCGTAAACCGATAAAATAAAAAATATTTTGGAAGCCGCGTTCGGATACGGGAATTTTTGGACCAACAAATCGTTCCTCATCACTCCGCCGGTTTCGGCAAGGCAATCTTTTACGCCGGAAACGAAATCCTTTGCCATAATAGCAGCCCGGGCTTTTAAAGTTTTCAAAGCCGCGGCTTCAATCTGCCTTACCCTTTCCCTCGTAATGCCGTATTTGGCGCCGATGGCGGCCAATGTTTTTTCTTCGCCTCCCTTAAAAGCAAACCTTTGTTCAAGAACTTTTTGCTGGCGCGGGGAAAGCCCGCTGTTAAGTTCTTTAATTATAAAATCCAGATTAATTGTTTTGCCCATTTTTATTTAAATCAATAATGAAGATTCAATTAAGATTGATAATATCATTTAATATAAAATAGGTCAAGAGAGAAGTCAACCGCAAACCCAGGCAAGACCATTCAGTTCATATCATAGTCTTTTACGGTCAAAAAACAGCAAAGACGGGCTGGCGATAAAAATAGAAGAATAAGTGCCGATAACCGTTCCTATAAGAATAGTCAGATTGAAATAAAAAAGCGAATCAGGGCCCCATAAAATCAATGCCAGCAATACCAAAAATAAGGTAAGGGACGTGTTAACCGACCGGCTGAAAGTTTCTTTAACGCTTGAGTTTATAATATCAGCCAGCTTCCGGCTACCCCTTGAAACAATAAGATTTTCTCTTATCCGGTCAAAAACCACGATAGTATCATGGACCGAAAAACCCATAATCACCAAAAGCGCGACTATAAAATTCGTGTCAATTTCAATTCCTTTTAAATTTCCGAGAACCGCGAAAATTCCGGCCGGTATAATAACGTCATGAAAAAGAGTCAAAAGAGCGATCAGGCCGTATTTCCAGGAACTGATCGGACGGGAAACCTTGCGGAATGCCCAAGCGACATATAAAGCGATTCCCAAAAGCACCAGGGCCGCGGCCATTATTGATTTCCGGCGCAAATCGGCGCCAATAGAAGATCCTATATTTTCAAAACGAACCTCTTCAAAAGAACCGAACTTTTCTTCAAACGCTTTTTTATAATTTTGATGGTCGGATTCTGAAATATCGGGAAGGCGCATTAATAAATTATTGTCATCGGCGCTTTTTCTGACACTGAAACTCTTATCTCCAAGCAGGTCATTAAAAACAGCGGAAACAGCTTTTTCTTCCGGCGCCGAAGCATTGAAAAACTTAATTTCCCAATTCGCGCCGCCCGCCAAATCAATCCCCTGTCTGAAACCGAATATAAAAATCGCGGCGATCCCGGCAACAACTAAAATTCCTGACACCGATAAAAAAATTTTCCTGTAAGGTATTATATTCATATTAATTCATATCATTTAATAAAAACCCTTAAAAAAGTTCTGGTGACGTTTATTGCGCTGAACATGCTGACTAAAACTCCAAACAACAAAGACAAAGCGAACCCCTGGACAAAACTGCCGGTAAAAAAATAAAGAATAGTCGCCGTAATAATAGTAGTGATGTTTGAATCCCGGATTGACGGCCAGGCCCTGCGGAAACCTTCTTCAACTGCCGCGGTTCTTGAAACGCCTTTTTTAATTTCTTCCTTAATTCTTGCAAAAATCAAAATATTGGCGTCAACCGCCATTCCTATAGAAAGTATGAAACCGGCCACTCCGGAAAGCGTCATCGTGATTGAAAAAAGCTTAAAAATCGCCGCTGTCAAAGCAATATAAATAATAAGCGCCAAAGAAGCAAAGAGGCCGAAAAACCGGTAATAAAAAATCATAAAAATAAATACCGCAGCGGTTCCCAAAACTCCGGCCCATAAAGCTTTTTGCAAAGCCGTTTCCCCCAAACTCGCACCTATTGTCTGCTGACTTGCCAAAGTAATGGGAGCGGGCAAAGCTCCGGCATTAAAACGTTGCACCAATTCCCTGGCTGATTCAAAAGTAAAATTACCGGAAATCTGGGCTTTGCCGCCGCTGATTTTTTCCCGCACAATCGGCATTTCTATCAGGTTATTATCAAGAAAAATCGCCACCGGCCTGCCTATATTT
>JACPKE010000063.1 GCA_016187205.1 Candidatus Brennerbacteria bacterium
TATTGAGTTACTAAATTATTAGAACTGGGAATTACGTGATTTTCAGCGTTGTTTTTAATTATATAATAGCTGGCTGGCCCGCCATTGCCTATTCTTTCTATCATTCCGGCATCGCAAAGCCTTTGGATATCATTACGCAAGGTTCTTTCGCTAACTTCCGAAAATGCGACAACCAAATCTTTCATTCGGCAATCCGGCAATTGCCGGATTTTTTCAAGAATTGCCGTTTGCCGGATTGCCGAATTAACAATATTGCCGTTTCCGTTTGGATTGCCGTTTAGATTTGCATTGCCGTTTACGACTTCAATTTGTGATATATTACTGTAATGTTTTTCAACTAAAACAGGCTGTTTTATAAAGATTTTTTCTATTTCCGCATTGCCGTTTGCCGATTGCCGGATTGCCGAATTAAGATTGCCGAATTCCCGATAAAGAACTTTAGAGTCTATATTCTTAATCTCATTTAATCCCTCGCCAAGTCTTACTAAATATTCCAATTCTTCCAAAGCGCCACTGGTTCTTTCCAATAATAATTTAAGCCCGCTATTTTCAAGTTTTTCTTTAATTCTTGAATTTTTAATTAATGCGGCAACCCGGAAAACGGCAAAAACAATATCAAACGATTTTTCTTTAATAAAATCTTTGAAGGGTGAGGGGTTCATAAAATTAGCTTTCAGCTTATAGCTTTTAGTTTTTAGAGTCAACTGAAAAAACGAAAGTTATCCACATTGACAGATACCAAGAAAAACATTTAGGACACAGAAAAAGCAACTTGTGGATAAGTTAATATAGGGATAAAATTAAAAAATGCGAATTATTATCCCTCTTGGAGGCAAAGGAAGCCGTTTATATCCGGCGACCAAATCCGTTTCCAAAGAATTTTTGCCGTTGGTTGACCGGCCAATTATTGACTATGCCATAAATGAAATCTTAAATTCCGGATTTCAATTTAAAGACATAATTTTTGTGGCCGGTAAAAACAAAAAGTTTATTCAAAATTATTTTGAACCCGATAAATCAATAATAGTGAACCAGCCTGAACCAATAGGCAACGGCGATGCCCTGGCAAGAACCGCGGCTTTAATAGGAAAAAATCCGGCCGCTATTGTTTTCAGCGACGAAGTTTTAATAAGCGAACCGCCGATTCTGATAACTATGAAAAAATGGTTTGAAAAACTGCAAGCGCCGATTATCGCTTTAAACCGCATACCAAAACAAAAAGTCGGCAATTATGGAGTCGTTGAATGGGAAAAAACTCCGTTTCATCAAAAACTTTGCCGGATAAAAAATATCGTTGAAAAACCGCAGCCGGAAAAAGCGCCTTCAAACCTGACAGCGCTTGGCCGTTATATCATCACTCCGCCGATTTTTAACGAACTAAAAAAATTAAAACCTTTACCGAACAAAGAAATGACCCTGACCGACGCTTTTCTTATTTATTTAAAAAAAGGCGGACGTCTTTACGGATACGAATATGAAGGCGAACGTTTTGACTGCGGCTCAAAAATCGGACTTTTAAAAGCCCAAGTCAGATTCGGATTGGCGCACCCGGAATTAAATAAATCTTTTAGAAAATACTTAAAAGAAACCGAAATAGGTAAGAACTAAAAATACTGTTAAAAAAACCGTTAAAAGAGCCAAGCCGAATTTAATAGGAGCGTTATTCATTCCACAGTAACGCTTTTAGCAAGATTCCTCGGCTTATCAACATCATAACCAAGCAAGGTTCCGAAATAATAAGCAAAAAGCTGAAGCGGAACCACCGCAAGCAAGGGTTCTAAAAACGAATTTGCCGCCGGAATATAAAAAACATCACCGGCGATTTTGGAAATCAATTTATCTCCTTGAGTCGCAACGGCAATGATCGGTCCGCCACGGGACTTTATTTCTTCCAAATTAGAAAGTATTTTTTCATAAGTTCCGTTATTTCTAACGGCGATAGCAATCGTCGGAAAATTTTTACTTATAAGAGCAATCGGACCGTGTTTCATTTCTCCGGCGGCATAACCTTCGGCATGGACATAAGCGATTTCTTTAAGTTTCAAAGCTCCTTCAAGAGCGGCAGGATAATTATAGCCGCGTCCCAAAAACAAAAAATTTCTTCTTTTTAGATGCTTCCTGGCTAAAGATTTAATTCGCAAATGGTTTTTTAAAATTGATTTAATTTTATCCGGCAAACCATCAAGTTCTTCAAAAATATTATTCGGAATGCTTTTACTTTTAAGCTGACGCAGGAATAAAGCCATTAGAATCAAAACCATTGCCTGCGAAATAAACGCCTTGGTTGAAGCAACGGCTATTTCCGGACCGGCATGATTATAAACTCCGGCATCGGTTTCCCGCGCTATACTTGACCCAACGGCATTAACAACGCCCAGGCAAAGATATTTTTCCTTTTTGGCTTTTCTAAGCGCCGCTAAAGTATCGGCTGTTTCGCCGGATTGGGAAATAAAAACACAGGCTGTTTGCGGTTCCCTGGGTTCTTTTTTATAACGCCATTCCGAAGCCAGAAAAACTTCTGACGGCAATCCGGCTAATTCTTCAAAAAAACATTCACCAAGCAAGCCGGCGTAATAAGAAGTGCCGCAGGCGATTATTTTCAGCCGTTTTATTTTTTTAAGTTTATCGGCGACCTGCTCCAAACCTCCAAGTTTAACGTTGTTTTTCAACAACCGCCCTTGTAAAGCCGACTTAATCACTTCCGGGCTTTCAAAAATTTCCTGAAGCATAAAATAAGGAAAATTAGCCAGCTTTGCGCTTTTAAAATCAGAATCAAGCCTGGAAATTTCCAAACTTTTTGGATAAAAAACAGAATTATTCAAATTAATTATTCCCCGCTGGCCGTCTTTTAAAAAAATAACTTTCTTGAATTTGCCGGACAGAACCCCCGGATCCGAAGCAACAAGGCATTCTTCTTTTTTTAGGCCGACAACAAGAGGGCTGCCAAGCCGGGCAATATAAATATTTTTTGGGCTTAAAACATCAAACGCGGCAAGCGCGTAGGCTCCAACCAGCCGACCTAGAGCCGCATCAAAAGCTTTTTTGAAATTTTTTTCCGATTTTAAATTTTCTTCAATAAGATGAGGAATAGCTTCGGTATCGGTATCCGAAATAAATTGATGGCCGCGCTTTATCAAATCCGCTTTAATGCTCCGGTAATTTTCAATAATTCCGTTATGAACAATAAAAATCCGGCCGGAGCAATCGGAGTGAGGATGGGCGTTTTTTTCATTAGGCGCGCCATGAGTCGCCCACCTGGTATGGCCGATAACCGCCGAACCTTCAACGGCAGAAAAGCCGTTTAATTTTTTCTCAAGACCGGTGATTCTGCTTTTTGCTTTAACCAGCCGCACTCCTCCGTTTTGGTCAAAGAAAGCGACCCCCGCCGAGTCATATCCTCTATATTCAAGCCGCTTCAGGCTTTCCAAAACAACCGGCAAGGATTTTCTATAGCCGATATAACCGGCAATGCCGCACATACTAAAAATTTACCGCGCGCAAAGCGCTTTTGCAATAATTACGAATTACGGCTGAAAAAATTCTAAAAAGAAGCCAGCCAGTTCTCTGCGCTCCAGCCATCAGGACTAAAATCATAATTTATCTGCCACCAGGTATAGCCGCCGGACTGGACAGGGCCGCCTATAACAGTTCCTTTGGAACCGGAATATTGAATTCCAAGTTTCAAAGCTGTTAAAGAAGCGCCGTCTCTGACATTAAGACCGGCTGTTGTTTTAATCCTCTGGTTTAAAGCGAATTTTGAAATTCCAGAAATTGAAACAACCGCTGTCTGCGAAGATTGTTGCGTTATTGACGAAGTTGTTGAAGCGACAGACGATGCAGATGTATCGGCAACCATCCAATTACCAACAGACCAGCCATCAGGACTAAAATCATAATTTATCTGCCACCAGGTATAACCGCCGGACTGGACAGGACCGCCTATGATAGTTCCTTTGGAACCGGAATATTGAATTCCAAGTTTCAAAGCTGTTAAAGAAGCGCCGTCTCTGACATTAAGACCGGCTGTTGTTTTAATCCTCTGGCCTATAGAGAAAGCAGTGTTTAAAGAAGTCGTTGTTGTTGTTTGAGATGAAGTAGATACAACTGTTTGAGTAATTGTATTTTGGACTGTTGCCGGCGCCGGAACCGTAGAAACGACCAGCCAGTTCTCTGCGCTCCAGCCATCAGGACTGAAGTCATAATTTATCTGCCACCAGGTATAGCCGCCGGACTGGACAGGACCGCCTATGACAGTGCCTGGAGCGCCGCTATTTTGATATCCTAGACTAACTCCCATAAGAGAGCCCACATTACGGACGCTAAGTTTAGCCATTGTTTGAACGCGGCTATTCAAAACAAATTTAGCATTAGAAACGGAAACCGAAGAAACAACGGCCGAACTTGTTGCAATAGAACTAGTTGTGGAAACCGTTGTTGTCTGCTGAACAGCCGGAGCGAAAGTCTTGCTTGCTTCGCCGGAAAAACAGCTTTCATTGCCTGTTATATCATAAGCGGTAATGGAAAAAAAATAAGTCGCGCCATCGGTTAAGTTGGGAACAGCGAAAGAAGTGACGTTGCCGGCATTAACAGAATCAGGATAACCTCCGGGAGGGCAAGAACTGGTTCTTGCCGATGTCCCGTAATAAATTTTATACCCAGCCAAATCCGGTTCAGTATTGGCATTCCAAGAAAGATTGGCTGTTGCGGCAAATGCAACAGGGGTAAAGATTAGCGTTAAAAATAAAAAAAAAGAAAAAATAAAAGGTTTTTTATTTTTCATATTTTTATTATACCACTAATCCCGCCCGCCTTCAATTAATTTACAGCGAGGCCAGCCCGCCTTCAATTAATTTACAGCGAGGCCAGTCGGCGCGACGGGCGGGGTGGTGTCGGGAGATTGGGTAATATATTCATACGCCCCGATGTCAAACGCCGCTCCTTGAGGCCTTGAGTTGGTGAGATCGAAGTCGTCGGTCACAAGCGATGCCACGGCGGCCGTTCCGGCGTCCTGTGCCGCGCCGCCAGCCTGTAGGTGGAAGTCCTCTGCGCCCGAGACGATGGAGACGAATTTGGGGTCGCCGTTTTGGTCGTCTGAGCCGACAATAGTGCCGCCCGTTCCGTTGAACCATAGGTTGTTGGAGAATGTCCCGATCGACCCGCTGAAGTCGACCGAACCGCCGACATACTCGTGGCTTGCAGATCCTGGGATGATGATGTTATTGCGCATATCGAGCGCCCCGATCCCCAGGAACGCGTCGTTCATGAGCGCGGCCCGAATTCCGCCGATGTTTAAGCGGTCCGTCTTAAAGAAGGTGTTGTTGTAAATCTTCGCGCCGGAAAGGCCTGCAGTATTGAAGCGGAGACCCGCGACATCGGTGTTGTAGACGAGGTTGTTGTAGATGACGAAGCCGGTCCCGGAGGAGTCCCCGATGTTGAGGCCGTGTTTGCTCGTGCCGTTGATGACGTTGTGGTGGATGCTGACATTATTGATGGGCGTGTATGGACCGTAGGTCTGGATTCCGTTGCCGCCGTAGATGTTCTCGATGCGGTTGTAGGCGATCTCAAAAGTTCCGGAGCCGTCAATGTAGAAGCCGTGGTTCTCGTTGTTGGTCACGCCGTCGGGCTTGTCGTAGACGTCATGAACGTAATTGCCGACCCAGAATTCTCCGAGGCCGCTACCGGAGACTCCACCTCCCTTGCACTTGGTGTTGTTTTGGCAACTGACGGCCGTCATCTCGTTGTTGACCACGCGCCAATAACTGCCGTTGGGGTTGTCGACGCCTTTTTGAGTCGTGATCATTCCATCGTAGAAGCCTGACTCGACCTTGAGGTTGGCAAGAGTGACCCGGGCGCCGCAGCCCAAGGCCTGGCGGGCGGAATCGGCCGAGCTGATGCCGCCACCGGACTGGTTGTCCAGGAGATTGGTGCGATTGATGAAGACATTCTCGCTAGGGTACCCTATGAGCGTGATCGGACCGGTCCCGACCGCTCCGGTGGTGATGTTTCCGGACTTGTTCTGGACACGAAGGAAGAAATCGTCGCGTCCGACGTCCGTCCACTCTCCGCCGCGCATGACGATGAAGTCGCCGGGATGGACCAGGCCCCAGACGCCCGCCGTGGTGACCGGCTGGTCGCCGAAAGCAACCAGACAACCTGAGTTACTATTGTTATTAATGCCCGGCTTCTGGACGGTGCGGTACGGACTGGCGATGTCGCCGGGCACGCCCGTAGCGTCGTCGCCGGAAAGGCTTACGAAGTAGATGGTTCCTGGATTTACCGTGAAAGTCTTGTCGGTATTGGATGCGACCCCGTTGACCACGACCTTGATGGGCAGGGCGACGCCCGGCGTCGGGTTGCCCAGCGCTCCGATCTGCACGGTGATCTGCTGGATATCCTGCCGGCCACGGGACGGTCCCAGGGAGCGGTAATTGTCCACTTCTATATCGTTGATGTAGACCTTAACCATGCTTCCGGGTCCGGAAATCCCGAAGTTCTTGCCGAAGATGGACAGGTAGATGCCTTTGTTATTCTCGCCGCCGGAGTTAGGGCCGGATAAAATATCCGTGTAGAGTATGACAGGCGCCGCTAAAGAGGCCTTTGCAATTCCAAAAACACCAAGCAGGATTAGGATATTGATAATTATGATTTTAGCTTGTTGTTTCATTTTTCGGTTATTATGAGATCAGTTAGCGCAGAAGGAGTTGTGATGCCAGCAGAGGAAATTTTATGAATATTTTAATAATTATTCTAAAATTTTTGAACCCAGTTCTTTCGCTATTTTTGTGAACGAATTTTTTAATTCCTCAACATCTATTTCTTTAATCATCCTTGGCAAGGCATTAATTCGTTTTACTTTTGCCAGTTCGCTGCCTAAAAAAATATCATCAATTTTGGTATTAAATTTCTTTTCGGTATTTTTTTTGATGTCTTCCAGTTTAAAAGTTTGTAAAAGAAAATAAAAATCAACAAAATCTTTTGGGTCAAATCGATCCAAAATCGTCATTAATTTATTGGCGGCGATATCCTTTAAACTATCAATTTTAATCCCATCTCTAGGCGATGGCTTTTCCAATTGGATAAACGGGTATTTCGTGAATTCAATTTTTAATTCATTATCATTAATTTTAAAAAAGAATTGGTTTCGGTCGTAGAACCGTTCAAATCGCGTTTCTTCAAATTTTAGGGTTTGTTTTATTTTTTCGGCAAAGGCATGAAGAAATATTTTATCAGGTTCATTAAAAATGAAAAAATCTAAATCATCGGAAAAACGATGATAAAGATAATAAGCGGATAAAGCAGTCCCGCCGCTTAAATAAAAATCAGTTAATAATGGTTCTTGGCTGATTAAATCAATTGCTTTTTTCTGGGTCTCGGTTAGAATGGCTTGTTCCATAAAATTAATTCTAAAAAGGTCCGACGTTCTTCGGGGATTTTAAGTTGAGGCAAATATTTTTTAAGCATTTTTTCATCTATTTTTTTACCTCTTAATCCATAATTAATAAGCCGTTCCAAATGCCAAATTGGATCAACTTTTGCCTGTTTTAAATATTCTTCTTTTTGATAATCCCAAGTCATAAAATGATTATATCGCAAAGAATTATCTTATTCAATTATTAATTATAAATAAAAAGTTGTAGTCTAGAATAGAATTCTATGTTTAAAAAATTATTGTATCATCAAACCAGTTGGTGGATTGGGCGGAGTGGTGTCGGAAGGCAATGTTGTTGCATAGATTTCCGGCGGAATAGGGTTGCCAAGATATTCCCAGATGTATTTCGTTAAGCTCTCGGCGGCGCAAAAACCACGGGTTTCGCCGGTGTCGGTACAAGCAACTTTCTTGATGACATTTTCATTCGGGAATGGCCAGAGGTCTGTTCCAGTTAAAACGCCGTTTTCGTATTGCTTTAGGAGATTTGCGCCAATATCTCCTCCATCGTCGGCTGTTCCTTTAGCTGAAGAACCAGTTTCTATGCGATTAAGATACATTAAGCCAGGGTCAGCGCTAAGGTTTCCGTTCATATTTATTGTACAGCCTGTTCCTGCTGTTGTTGAGATATTTCCAAATAATACAGATGTGTTTATATTTAGTATTGAGTCGGAGCAGTTGGCAACAATACTATTAAAAAGTATCAGATTATTCTTAAATATTGTATTTGTTGGGTTATGATGGATTGAGATTCCACGATTTTTAGTATTTTTTCCAACGGTATTATGAGAAACTGTTACATTGTCAATATATGGTCCCCCTGTGCCAGATTGACCGATATTGATCCCCACGCCAAGGCCATCCTGCGCTGACGTACTCGGATCATCATTACTCAACCAAGCCACATTATTAGTGAGTGTTTGGTTATTCCAATTGATAGGAGCGCCGTCACTCCTAAAGTTTGCCCCTGGATCGATCTCGAAAGCGGAATTAGCTTTATTGTTTAAAGCGATATTTCCAAGGAATTGATTATTGTTGCCTCCAATATAGTGTCCTGCCAAATAAAATGCAGCTGTTGTTGTATCGCTCGTATGAACCCCGTCTACCGCCACATTGTTTTCCATAATGGAATTTCCGGTATCATAAAATATAAATGATGCAGATGGATGGCCTGCCCCTTGGGTTGATGTGTTTACTGCGTCCCATCTCGCGAAGTTTCGACGCATGGTAATATTTGATGACTTATATGCAAAAAAGTGATACTTATTAGCCTTTCCAAAAGATATATTTTCCTCCAAAGTAATGTTGTTAGATACCGCAACCCCCAAGACTTTGGAATATACATTTGTCTCTGCTAGATTTCGTCCCTGAAATATGTTTCTAAAGAGATTAATATAAGACGCGCCATCAGTCGTCTGCCCCTGGTCGCAACACTTTAGATCTTCACCAATAGTTGCCACTTCGGTCTTTCCGGATATATTGGCGCCCTTAAAATATATTCCTTCGATCTGGATGTGATGCCTCCCATTTTGAATATAGAGCGCCGGGTCAGTAAGCCCCTCTCCATCGATGATGGGGTTGAAGAGGTTCTCTGCTTTTACAATGGTATATCCCTGAGCTGTTCCGCTTGGAGGGTTCTTGAGAGATTGGTTATAGGTTCCGTCTTTGATGATGAGCGTGTCCCCCCCAGCCATCACTGAGAAAGCCTTAGAAAAGGTTGCAAATGGAGCTAACGATGTGCCTGAATTTGCATCGCTTCCTGTAGGAGATGGCGCGATGTAATATGTCGCCGCAAAAACGGAAACCGGAGTTAAGACGAAAAATACCGCTGCGGCGACAGGTATAAACAGGGTTGAAATATATATTTTTGTTTTCATAGTTATTGTTTTTATTATACCATAAATTTAGCTATGAAAAATATTCGGCGTATTTTAGAATTATTTTTTAAAAAATTAATGTGAAGAGCCCCGCCTTTGCAGGTGGGGCTCTTATAGTTCAAACTTCGCTTGTCCAGCACTATGACGCGTCATAGTGCCGGACCTTGCTCTCATCCCCGTCCTTACAGGCGGGGATTTCCTGCATTTTTAATTAAAAAAACATACATGCATTGTGATCATAAATTTTATTCATTATTCTTAATTTCATCAAATCAAACTACTAAATTTACCAAACGGTTCCGGATATAAATTATCTTTTTCGGTTCTTTGCCCGCGAGCTTTATTTTAACCCGTTCCATTTTAATAACCATATCGCGGACTTCTTCTTCGGTAATGCCAACCGGCGCTTCAATTTTATCCCTTACTTTGCCGTTTATCTGAATAACCAGCTCAAAAGTTTCAGCCGCGGCTAATTTTTCATCCCATTCCGGCCATTTTTCTTTATCCAGCAAAGTTTTATTGCCAAGTTTCTGCCATAATTCCTGGGCTAAATGAGGAGCAAAAGGAAATAATAATTTAATGACTGATGACCAATAACTAATGACTATTGACTCCTGTTTTTCCATTTCATTAACTAAAATCATTAAAGCGCTGATGGCGGTATTAAATTTAAAACTTTCAATATCTTTGGTAACTTTTTTAATGGTTTGATGCAACAAACGTTCTAAAACTGAATTTTTAATTGCGGTTTTTTCAATTTTTCCGCCAACAGCGAGGCTCGCCAACGGCGGCAATTTTCCCCGCCAGAGGCGAGGCTCGCTAAAGGCGGCATTTTCCATTAATTTATAAACTCTCGTCAAAAATCTGAATAATCCGATGATGCCTTTGACATCCCACGGCTTTTGGTCTTCCAGCGGCCCCATGAACATTTCATAAAGACGCAGGGAATCGGCGCCGAATTCTTTCACGATTGCGTCGGGATTAACGATATTGCCCCGCGATTTGGACATTTTTTGGCCGTCCGGACCAAGAATTAATCCCTGATTAACCAATTTTTTAAACGGCTCTTTGCCAGAAACAAAACCAAGATCAAACAAAAACTTGTGCCAGAACCTCGCGTATAAAAGATGAAGAACGGCGTGTTCAACTCCGCCGATATAAACATCAACCGGCAGCCAATAATGCTCTTTTTTGGAATCAACAAAATATTTTTTATTTTTAGCGTCAATATAACGAAGATAATACCAGCTGGAGCCTGCCCATTGCGGCATCGTATTGGTTTCGCGTTTAGCTGAACCGCCACATTCCGGACATTTTATATTCACCCATTTTGCAATATCAGATAAAGGCGATTCCGGACGACCGGTTGGCTCGTATTTTCTTACTGCAGGCAATTTCACAGGCAAATCTTTTTCAGAAACAGCGACATTACCGCAATTTTTGCATTTTATAATCGGAATGGGCTCTCCCCAATACCGCTGTCTGGAAAAAACCCAATCACGAATTTTATATTGAATTTTTTTCTCAACTCCAAGCGATTTAACAATTTTATCCTTAGCTTCCAAATTGCTTAATCCATTAAACCGGCCGGAATTAATAAGCTCTCCGTCACCAATATAAGGCAAACTGACGACTGATAACTGATGACTGATAACTGGCTTAATAACCTGGATAATTGGCAGATTAAATTTTTGGGCAAATTCAAAATCACGCTCGTCGTGAGCCGGAACAGCCATAATCGCTCCGGTGCCGTAACCCGCCAAAACATAATCAGCTATCCATACGGGAATTTCTTTGCCGTTTGCCGGATTTACCGCTTTTATACCTTTTAATTCAATTCCGGTTTTAATTTTGGCCGCAGTTCTGTCGCGCTGATTTTTATGTTTTGTTTTTTCAATATATTTTTTAACTTCTTTCCAGTTAGCTATGTCGGAAGAAAACCTGAAAACCAGCTCGTGCTCCGGCGCCAGCACCATATAAGTCGCGCCGA
>JACPKE010000014.1 GCA_016187205.1 Candidatus Brennerbacteria bacterium
GCAGTAAAGGTGTAGACAACGGCGGAGCCGGTGGCTGATGTAGCAAAGGTGCCTCCGGAAACGGTGGCGGATTGGGAGGTGGTGGTAGATATAGTGCCGCCGCTTACCGAAATATTTCCCACAACTGCCAGTTTTGTAGAAGGAGTTGAAGTTCCGATGCCGATCCGGTCATTCGCCGCGTCAATATAAAAAGTATTTGAATCAAAATTAAGATTATTAGGAACAGATACCGCGGCACCGTTTATCGTGAGTGTGTCCGCGCTTGCGTCTCCAAGCGCGGTATTACCAGTCACTAAAAGCGACGCAAGTGTGGACGTAGCGGCTGCAAGCGAACCGCTAAATGTTTTGTCTCCCGCAAATGTTTGCGTACCGGTTGAAACAAGTCCGCGCGCCGTCGCCGAAGCATTCGGCAGATTAAACGTTAAACCACCGGTGGATGTGGCAATTCCAAAATCAGTTCCGGTTGTCCCCGCGCTGAAAGTGAATACAGGTCCGGAAACACCGTTTATTGTCGTGGTTGCAATAGAAAATGTTGACCATGCGGGCGTTCCGCTCGCGTTTATGGTGAGCATCTGGCTATTAGTGCCGACCGGTATCGCAAGCCAGCTCGTGCTTGAAGCCGTAACAGCCTGCAGATAAATGAGCGATCCGGCCGCAAGTCCCGGCGTAGAAGTAGCAACGGAGACCGGAGTTACTACATTACAATTCGGGTCCGTAGGCGCGCAGCCGGGATTCAACGTCTCGCCCGGCTGATAAATAATTGCAAATGCCGGCGCGGGAAGAGACGTCAAAAGCATTCCCGCGACCATAATAATAGAAACGACTTTTGAAATAATAGTTTGTTTACCCCCACACCTATTTTGGAAAAAATAGGTGTGAGCTCGCAAGGCGAGCGGGGGTTTACTGTTGGTAGTCATAATTTTGTTAATGTAAAAATTAAATATGAAAAATCAAAATGATAATGCAAAATTTAAAATATATTTTGGCATCGACCGTGCCCATTTTTGAATTTTAAATTGTCATTTTGCATTTTTATTTTTACTTTTTGAATTAAAAATGCCCGACCATTTTGGTTCGGGCTTCAAGAGCCTCTGTTTAATTTTCAGCCTGAGACTGATCCGTCCCCGCCGGCCTTGCTTCGCAACGCGAAGCAGGCAGGTCTGGCGAAAATTTTTTTATCTTTGCATACAAGCCAAATAAGAAAGCCCACTTCCCTTGCGGGTCATGGGCTTCAAGAACCTCATTTGACTATGTTAGAAATGTACCATATCCATTTTATTAATCAAACATGATGCCTGTGGATAACTTTTTTACGCAATCCATAAATAAATCTAATGCGATGTTTTTCACGCCATACCTTACGCTTCTCCGCCCATTCTTTACCCGTGATAAGCGAAGTCGAATCATCGGCATAGTGAAAACCGCACTCCGGGTATTGATATAGTTTTTGATTGTTCTTTTGAATCACTTCGCGGATTCCGCTTTGAACCATAAATTTATTTTATTATATTAATAATTAAAAATCCGCCAAGGCCAAAGCCAATTCTCTTATTCGCTTATTCGCGCGAATTAGACCATAGACAAAAGAAAAATTTAAAGAAGGGAAATAATGTGTTTTACTGCTGATTCTTGTTTTTTATTATCGGATAATCGATAAAACATCTGCAAACTTCGCTGATTTTTTTCAATAATATCCACTGCCGATAAAACACCGAGATGTTTTGATGTTGATTTAAATGACAAATCAATTTCGTGGGCAATCTCCCCCACCGAAGCTTCTTTATTTTCTTTTAAATATTTCAAAATCGCCAGCCGCCGCCGATTAGCTAAAGCTTTCAAAATTTTTTCTAATTTACGCATAAATAAATTATATCAAGAATTTCTTTATTCACCTATTTATCTATTCGCTTATTCGCGCGAATTAGACCATAAGAACATTGGAATAGAAAAAGCGGATAGTCCGAAAAACAGCGCGCAGTACGAACGCAACCGGACGCAAGAAATTATGAAATTATTCGCAGAGGAAAAGAGCGCCTGACCACGAATTTTTCAAAAAAATTATTTCGCGACAGGTCTAATGACATCTTATATCGTTGTTCCGTTTATAATGAACATCGGTGGCAATAACAAGATACGCATTAAGATTATCCTTCGCGATATCAAAAACCCGTTCATATAATTCTCCGTATTGTTTTTTAAAATTTTCCATATCATGTTGATCGTTTGATACTATCGTCAAAGCATCGCCACGTAACGCGTAAAAATTGTGGATATCATTTATTGGCAATTCACTTTCACGTATTTCAGCCACGACAAAATCGCACCGATTCGACGCCGGAGCAAAATTCCCAATCAATGAAATCCTTTCAATCAATTGCGAATCGCGCGGGTGTTCGTGTTTATCTATTTCTTTTTCAAACAAAAAAAGATTATACTCGTTTGCTACAATGTCTTTGACAAACATAAAAAACATAAAAAGAACGGAAAAAATTATGATGCCTGCCACAAATTTTATTATTGTTTTTCGTTGAGCCATTGTTTCGAGAGTTGATAGAACTCATTAGCTATTTGCTTCCCACGATCATCCGGATTAGGCGCGACATGGGGCTTGCCGTATCCTTGATGATAAAGAGTGGCGATGATCTCCGGGTATTTTGACAGATCAATATATTTTGACCAAAAACCTATAACATATCTGACAAAAGCGCCGGCAAAGAAAATATTATATTTTGGATCTTTAACATACTGATATAAATATCTTCGCGCTTCATTGTCTAACTTTGAAAAAGGAAGTTTCTTGTCTTTGGTGTTGGGATTATAAATTCCTTTCTTTATTAGATCATTGGCGGTTTGCAATTTGATTTGAGCCACGCCAACCGACATATTTCTCCCAACCAAACTAGCGCCGATCGTATCAATGATATTTTCAAAAAAATCCAGACGGGCGATTTCATCAATAAGGATTGCGCTTAATAAATACGGATCAATATTAAAATAATTTGCCGAATCAGATATATGTTTTTTATTGCTTAATAATTTTTCTTTTATGTTTTTAATTGATACAGCATAACTGCCCACCGGTTTAATTTTAATGTACTGAATATTATCCCTTTCAATATCTATACACATATCAACATAGCGCCTAATGATAGCCGGGAAATCGGTGTTATATGTGCTACCTATCGCAGAAAATAAACTTGGAGCAGAGATTGAAATAGATTCGAGTTCATCTTTCTTTAAAACACTTGGTTTCGTGCGTAAATACGATCCGGTTTTTCTCTGAACCACATAAGTATTTTCAATATTATTCTTATTTGCCTGATCTAATGCTTCAAATAAAGAAATGACCGACAAATTATCTGTAACAAAAAAGAGATTTTTTCTATCAGAATCGGTGATAGTAAGTATCAATTTCATATATTTATTTATGATATCATATATTTTAGAGCAAAATCTAATCACCGCCCCGCCGACAAATTTAATCTATTCCAAAATTTTCAAACAAGTTCCTTCGCGCGTAGATAAGACTTAGCGGAAGACATATCTTATTACGACATTCTAATATTCTGCAGAATGTTAGAATGTTTATTAAGTGGTATCCATCTATTCGTTTATTCGCGCGAATTAGACCATAAGAACATTGGAATAGAAAAAGCGGATGGTCCAAAAATCCGCGCGCCATTGCAACGCGTTGTTTGCTAAACAGTTATGAAGTAAAAGCTTTAATCTCTCACTTAAAGGTACCTGACCCCGGATTCAAAACCTGTGAAAACTGGGCTACTATCCGTATAACTAAAATCTTGCTATAATAAATCGTAAAGGCGTAGAGTAAACAAAACACATGCTTAAATCCGTTCAAATAATGCTTTCGAAAATAAGATACAGCGGAGATTCTATCGGTGACGATATTCATGTGGAAATTGAAATACTTGGTAAATTTTTGCGCGTTGATAAAAGAATCAAGGCCGGCGCGACAGCGAAAATCAATCGCGAGGTAGGCAGATTTGAAACCGACCGAGGATTATTTCAGGCCGAGGTTTTTATTACTGTCATCGAAAAAGATTTGTTGTTTAATGATGTCGGTAACGCGAATGGCAGCATAAAAATTAATACTACCCTTACAAAACCGCAACAATTTGTTTTTGAAGCACAAGTAAGAGAAACACGCTCAATATTCAGTAAGTTTTGGGGAACAAAAACCGCAATTTTTGAAATAACGCTGGAAGCAGAAGTGTCGGACGCAATAAAATACACGCCGGATGTTGAAAAAGGCACAGGCAAAGGATGGTTAATGGTAAAATTCGCAAACGGTGAACCAGATAAATCCCTACCGGCATATTTAAAACTTAAAATAGAACGTACGGACGCTAAACGAGAATATTTTACAATTTTGGAAGGCGCCTATCGCGGCAAGTCCGCATCAGTCAAAATAAGCGATGACAGTTCCTTACGGCTGATCACCGGCATTAAACACGAACCGCCTGCGCGAGTCACTTACTCTATTTCAAAGAAAATTCTTACGCTAAAAGGCAAAAAATATAAAGCAGACGACGACCCTAAAAATCCTTGGAAGAAAGGACTTTACGATATTGAGATTCCCGATCACCCTCATGGGGGTGGTTTAAAATACCCGGAGGCAGGAAGAGGAACGGTCTGGTTTAAGATTGGACATAGCGGCGAGCGATACTTGCATCCCGGAAGAGTTTCCGCGGGTTGCATCTCTATTACTGAAACGACGCGCTGGATGGAAATTTACAATGCTTTAATTAAAACTCGCAAGGGTGACTTTATAAGCGTAGGCATACTTGAGGTAATTGATTAATGATTAGGCCTAAAAAAATTTTTATCGCAGGGGCTGCCATTGCGGCTATTATTGCTGGCTTGTTTTACTTATTTCCACAACACGAAAATGTAAATAAAGCCGCAAACATCATTAGCCAACCCATAGCCAGTTGGCGAAAAATAACAATTGCGGAAGCA
>JACPKE010000015.1 GCA_016187205.1 Candidatus Brennerbacteria bacterium
CGGCTGTCAACGGTATCTTTGTCTTTAACCGTTCCATTGTTTTTGATGTCCTTAGGACAAACAATACAGAACAGCCTATGAATATTTGATAATGTTTTCACCGGCATATTAGTTCCGTAATGTTCGGGGAAAAAAACATAACCGCCAACAATTTTGCCTTGATTAAGTATCGGCTCAAAAAGCCAGTCAAAATTTAAAAGCTTCGCAGTAGAAACATGTCTTTTTAAATTCTCATAGTCAATGAGAATCCCAAATCTTTTTTGTTGAACAACCGGCGCGGCTGTTGCGTTAGTTTCTTGAACTGACCCCTCTTTTTGAACAATCTTTTCAGCCAGAATTTTTTCAATCTTAATAAATTTTTCCTTTTTAACAGGTTTTGACTTTAACTTTTTAGCCGGCTCCGGTTCACACCATCGGATTTTTAACAATTTTACCGAAAAAAGAGATTGACCGTTATAACAATGTTTTTCAATATATCCAAGTCTTGCCAGTTCATCGATTCTTTGATTAACAGGCCACGAACTTTTAAATCCAAACTGTGACCGTAAATAAACTATGATGTTTTCTCCTTTAGGGTCCTGGGCGATATTAGTTTCTTTGTTCCGAAGAAAAAGAAGCCCCATAAAAAGTTCTCTCAACGAACATTTACTTTTACTTCTTATTCGCATTTCATATAACCTCCTTTTTAAATTTTTAAGAACCGTTTTGTATTATACAATAAAAATAACCCCTGTCAATCCTTAATCAGGACCAACAGGGGTTAAACAAACGACTAGGAGGTTGGCGATTGATTGGCTTTTTCTTCTTCCACCCATTTACGGGTGTCTTCGTGCTCCTTTTCTTCGGCTGGAGTAAGACGGGTTTTTTGCGCGTCATTTTTATCAAGCGCGGTTTTTGCGCGCCTAAGCATATTGTGCAGAATCTGGCACCTGTGATTATCTTGATCGGACAATCCCTTTTTCCAGTTAAACCTCTCGTCTTTGAGAGATTCAATTGGAATAGCAATTCCGGCATCTGCTATTTCCTGCATTACTTTTTGGAAATAACCGATTGCGGCAACGACCAAAATATTATCGCCGTTGCTCTCAACCAACATACTTCCCCCCGGAAGTTTTTGGCCAGTACCATCAATAGTTGGCACATCCAATACAGCCGAACCTTTAACTCCAGTGTATGTGTATATACGCCTCGGGTCATCAATAGTGGCGTTTTTATTTAAATCAGCTTTCATTTGCGCATAATACGCAAAATTCGCTGACTTAATCCGGCCTACAGCTGTTTCCAACAATTCCTTAAGCCGGGCCGCTTCATTTTTTGATCCGTTAATCTTGTAGCTCTGGTTAAAAACCTTAACCAGAACTACGTTCTTTCCTCCTTGGGTGTCGGTGTCCTGGTATTCCATAACTCCCAACTTAATTAAACAAGGGGGTTTTTGAAACTTACTCCCTTCTATAATATCAAGAAGGGCGTTCCTGGTCGTTGCCGAAGCAATGATTGCTTCGGCATAAGCAACACGGGCTTTCCAAATAAAAAGCGGGACCCGACCGCCATTATTAGGCTTAATCTCAGGAGCAAGATGACCCATCAACTCCTTTTCGTATTCTCGAATTTCGTTGCCTAAAACTTCCTTTTCCATTCGGCTCAATGAGCCGAACCTCACTACTTGCGCCACTAAATCAGCCATATGACAGCTGATTTGGCCCAGGTACGCCTTTTTTTCTTCCGCTTCTTTAACCACCTCCGCCATCTTTGCTTCTAAAGCTGGCATCTTTTTTATTGGCGGCAATTTCACCATTACCGCCTTATCAATAACAGGCGTAGGCACAGAAGCATGAACTAGATCATCATTGATTTTTCTAAGAGCTGCAAAAAACTTGTGGTTTACAAGCGGATTATCAGAATATTTATTTTCCATCTTAAAATCCTCCAGCAAGCGCTATGCTATAGCATAACGTTTGAAAAAAAGTTGATAAAAAATTCACTATTTTCCATTATCCATTCTCCATTTTCTATTATTTCTTTCTATTATCTCTAACAATCACCTCCTTTTATTTATTAAATTGTTAAAGTTATGAAACTATTGATTATCATAGCATAAAAATAAAAAGCCGTCAATCCCCTAAAACTGGAATTAACGGCGTAATGAAAGATCATCTAAGTGCGGCAGAAGCAGGTTTTGCAAGAATCAAATGATTAGGCACTGACGTCATCCTTGCATCAATAACCATGCCCTTAACGACTATTCTTCTGTCGCTTTCCTCCTCAGCCCAAACCACCATCAGATCCTGTTTTTTATGAGCCAGCACTTTAAAATACACTGGTTCAAACACTCCAGACATCCCAGGATAGGCCAGATGAAGATAATTTTTATCCCAGCTATTCGGCGCATCAAAGCCGAATACCTTATCTTCAGTAAGCCTAGCGGCAACTATCCAACCGTTCACGTTCAACCTGGTAAATTGAAGATACCTAAAATTCGGCGCCGGATATTGAACAAGTTCAAAAACAACTCTATCAACCAGCGCATCTTCCCCACTACCAAGGCCAACCTCCAAAGCAGGTTCATAGACCTTTTGAGGAGGGCCGTTATAAATCAGCCCACCCTCTCTATAACGGGGATCTAATCCCGTTATAGATTGCTCTGTAAAAGTAGTCTCAAAAGAAACCTTTAAAAAACCGAGTCTGTAGAACTTTTTCCATATCTTCATTCAACTTACCTCCTTTTTAATTTAAACTTGAGTCATTTGCAATCTAAGCGGTGTTAGTTTTTTAACGTTGGCATTAAAACGCATTGCGGTTTTAACACAGTTGGAAAATAGTTTTGGCAAACGCAATTCTTCCAGTCTTTTAGCTAGGTCGCAATTGATAACTAATGATATATGATCATCATTATCAAATCTTAAATACACTAGCCAATAACCAAAAGCTGCATATTGAACTACAACCCCGCTATCGCAATGCTCAAAAACAAACCTTCCATTTCTTTTTTGCGGCCGTAAAATTTTGGTTTTTCGAGCTGCGAACGCGACTGCTTTGCCGCGTCCGATTTCAACGCATATTTCATTCAAAACGGAAGTTTGAATACGCCGTATTTCTTTTCTTAACGGCCGGTCAATAAAAATCTTATCCTGCCGGTTCGCGTTGATAAACTTCAGCGGTTTCTCCATTTCCATCTGACGCCTCCTCTCCTTGCCTTTCCTGCCACAGCCATTTCAAATAGTCTAGTTCTTTTTTTAGTCCCAAAATCTCAATTGCTTTTTTTATCCTTCTTCTCTCAGCCGGATAAATAGATTGAAATTTATTGCCAGGAACTTCTGGTAACTCATCATAAAAAAACCAATCAGCATCGTCGGTTTCCGAACTTTCCTTCTGTAAAACACCATCCACAATACCTGAATAAAAAACAGTAACTTTATGGTTACAACCTGCTGGTTCAGAAAAAAGTTCCTGTTTAGGCTTAGCATACAAACCTAATTCTTCTTTGGTTTCTCTGGTAGCGGCCTGCATGGGAGTTTCCGTACCTTCTGGTCCGCCCCCTGACATTCCCCAACCAGGTTTTTTACCATCGTTATGCTCCCAACCAGGATCACCCCGTTCATGAACCAACGGGATTCTGCCCCATTGATCAAAAGCAAAAATTTTTACGGTTTCTCTCATCACATTCCTCCTATAATATTGTTAAAAAATCAAAGAACTTATAAATGTAATTTTACTACAAAATATTGATTTCGTCAAGCTTCATATACACAAGTTCAACAAGTAAGCGCAACACTTGGTAAAATCCAAGTGTATGACTACAAAATATCATTCAAAAACTAAAAATTATAATTCAAGTTTCGCTTGTCCAGCACTATGACGCGTCATAGTGCTGGACCTTGCTCTCATCTCCGCCCTTACAGACGGAGATTTCCCGTATTATTAAACA
>JACPKE010000004.1 GCA_016187205.1 Candidatus Brennerbacteria bacterium
AAAACTTCAGGAGATCATTTTTATACAACTAGCGCCACTGAAAAAGATTCAGCTGTTGTTGGCGGTTCTCCGCCCTCTTTTGCCCTCAAAGAGTTCAGGCCTTTAAATTATAATTATTATTCTTGTCCTAGTACTTATCCTAACAACGCCGGATATTTCAAAATAGACGCGACTGCTAATAATCTTACTTATCCTTCAGGCGTTGATTACGCAGGCAACAAAATGAACTCCGGCTGGTTTCAGTTGTGCAACAAACTGAAATTAGGTTTTGATCCGTATCTTACCGTCAGCTACAACGACTATACCGGTTACTACGATGGTTCTGCCAAACAAGGCTTTTTATGGGGCGGTGCTTTCAAACCCGATTCGGTTGCCCAGGGAGGCGGAATTACCGGAGCGGCTTATAATCCGTTAACGCCAACAGTATTTACAACAATTGAATCCGGCTGGATGAATCTTTTGGCTCCCCAGCTTCTCATCTCCAACCTTTCTTATGGCCAGACTTCTTTTTCTTATAATGCCGGACAAGCCATAACTTCTATCACGCCTTCGTACGACGGCCTTAAAGCTAAGCTTTTTACAATCTCTCCGGCTTTTTCCAACGGTCTGGTATTCAACACATCAACAGGAGTTATTTCAGGAACTCCCATACTCTCAAAAGCAACGGACTATACCATTACAGCAACCAATCAGTTCGGGTCGGGTTCGGTGGTGGTGAAGATATCGGTAAAGCCGCGATTTTTGATGGGGTTTATGTCAGTGGAGCTTAATGAGATTGCCTACGCAGTTGATTTATTAGGAAAAGGCGTAAGGCATAGTTTTTGGTTTCTTAATAACCAATTTCAAGAAATAGAAGCAGTTGGCACTATTACACCATTAATGAATGAAAATTTTGAATTAATTGCTCAAATAATACCCGGACCGCCATCTCTTCTGATCACTGATTATACAGAAATTAAAAATAAATTACGCGATCTTGTAAAAAGTAAAAAAGAAATATTTAAATATTGGCAAATTGGCAATGAACCCGACCTTATTTATAAAAATATTAATTCATCTTATACAGCCAGTCGTTATGTTGATTTCTTTTTGGCGGCTTCGGAAGTTATAAGAGAAGAATGTTCTTTTTGCAAGATTATTCTTGCGGGAATAAGCAATCAATACGACTCTTCACAAAATAATTTTCAATATTATAAAGATATTATTGTAGATATAAAGAAAAGAAGTAAATATGCAAAACCGTTTGATGTTTTTGATATTCATTTATATACAGTAAATAATAGTTTAGAAGATTATAAAAGGGTGGAAAGCGCGGTAAACGACTACAAACTTTTAATATCAAGTAGTGGTTATATTTATCCAATTGAATTTGTCAGTACTGAATTTGGAACTCATTCCGCCCAGCCAAAAAATTCCCAAACAGTTCAATTTCAGACTGAAAAATTTCAAGCAGAAACTTTGATTAAATTATATACAGCGTTCTTTAATGCCGGTATTACTAAGGCCTTTTGGGTTGACGTTATAAATAATTATAAGTTTGGTTTTCAGGGAACGGCTGATGGTTATTTTGATTTAACTGGTCTTATTTATAATGGCAAGGGAGCCTATGATTTAGCTAATGGAAAATTAGAAGGCACTAAAAAAGAATCTTATTATGCATATAAAACTTTAGTTGCAAAAATTCTAGATAAAACAGCGGTTATTAAAATAGGAAATAATATTTATAAATTTAGCAATGCAAACAATGCAATATATATTGCCTGGAGCGACGGCGTAGAAACATCATTACCGCTTTCAATTACCGGCACTGTAAAGGTTAGTGATTATTTAGGGAATGAAAGTATAAAAGCCGCTCCTGAAGTTATTATTGGTAACAGTCCTGTATTTATTGAGGTGCAGTAATAGTTGGTGTTAATTTGTTGTTTTCATGCCTTATCTTTTTTCAGGGAATAATATTTTTTTAAAATTAATGCAGATTCGCCAGCTGGTTTTTGGATTTTGGGAAAGCTATGGCATCGCGGTGCAGGCATTTTCGGTTTTGCTTTCCGGCGCTTTGTTATTCGGAATTGTTTTTTTTATTTTGCGCCTTGGTATTTTGAATTACCAAGCCGAGCGTTTTATTGATGTTTCCGGTTTTGGCGATTTATCTCGCCGCCGGTCTTTGAAGGCATGGCAACAGATTCAAAAAAGAATGCGCCTTGGAGGCGAAGCTAATATGAAGCTGGCTCTGATAGAAGCCGATAAGATTTTTGACGAAATCATTAAGTTGTCCGGTTATAAAGGGGAGACAATGGCTGATCGTTTGAAGCAGATAACGCCGGCTCAACTTTCCGGAATTGAACGGCTGTGGCAGGCGCATAAAATAAGGAACCGGGTTGTTCATGAACCGGATTTTCATTTAACTTTAGAACAAACGGACGCGGCGCTTGATATTTACAAACAATCTTTTCAAGAGATGGGATTAATTGATTAATTCTTAGGCTGTGCGTGAAAAACCCATTCTTGCAGGGCGCGTTTTTATAGTTTAAATTTTGTTTATTTAGTACTATGACGCGTCATAGTACTAAACTTTGTTTTTGCCTTCGCCTCTTACAGAAGAAAAATTTTCGCTGTAAAGGACTATCCTTGTATTTCGGAGAAAGTTTTTTTAGCAAAATCTATTGTCAGTCCGCTGATTGTTTTGCTTAAAAGAGCTTCCCCGTCATTTTGGTTGAGAACGGCGCCGTAATTTCCGTATAACAGATTTATTTCGTTTTGGGTTTCGGGAATTATAAAGCCTATGATTATGTTTTTTGAAGAAAAAGGCGCGGCTCCGTAGCCGGTCCAGTTTGGATTAGCGGTTGCTAATCGCTGGAAGCTCTGCTCGTTATTTTTAACGTCATACATAAGTTGTAAAAACCTGCCGTATATTTCCGCGCCGCTTTTGTTATTAATTTCAATTTCCGCTATAACAAGCGCCGATGCCGCATTGTCTGTTTTTTTTGAAGTTTCAATACAAGCGATGTCTTTTATGAAAATAAAAATCGGTTTATCCTGTTCAACGTAATTGCAGGGCGTCCGAAGCCCGCGAATCGGAACGCCGCCCCAGGTTTTGGTTATTTTGACGATTTTAAATTCCGTTTCCGGATATTCTTTCAGACTGAATTGGTAATTTAAATCAATTGAAGTTAAAATTTTGGCGTTTATTTCATTGGCCGGCGATTGTACTGTTGTGAAGCTTGGCGCTGTTTGAACGGACGAAGTATTATTTTCCGGCTGCGACAGGGCCGTCGTGGATGTTGCGGTTTGCGCTGGATTTTGAGGGATTTCCGGCTGTATTATTATGGCTGTTTTTTCAAATGATCCGGAAAAATAATAATATCCCGAAAAAAATCCAATGATTAAAAATAAGCAGCCGGTTGCCGCAATTATTACGATTACCAGAGTTTTATTAAAAACAGGTTGGGGCTTAAAAGGCCTGATTGGAGGAGTCGGTTCAGTCATTTTTTAATTATAGCAAGTTTTAAATTTTGGCGGACCCGACCGGATTTGAACCGGCGATCTTCCCCGTGACAGGGGGACGTGTTAACCGGGCTACACCACGGGTCCATTTATCGCAACGTTTTCGTTAATTTCTTAAAAACTTTACCTCTTTCTTTGTAGTCTGTAAACATATCAAAGCTGGCTGATCCGGGGGAAAATAATATGATTAATTTAGTTTTTAGCTTATAGTTTTTTCCGCCAGAGGCGGATCCGCCTTCGGCGGAAGTTTTTAACTTATTAGCTTTTTTATATGTTAAATTAACAGCGCCTTTTAAATCTTTCGTTAAAATAATAGGCACACCGGTTTTTGAAATCGCTTTTTTTATTTTATTTTTATTTTCTCCGAATAATATAATCTCAAGCGTGTTGGAATTTTTTAAAGTGTTTGCCAATGGTTTGAAATCAAGCTTCTTGTCTTTGCCGCCGGCAATTAAAATTTTTGGTTCTTTAAAAGCTTTTATCGCGGCCGCGGTTGTCTGGGGATTGGTAGATGCGGAATCGTTATAGAAAAACATTCTAACATTCTTGAGAATGTCAGAATGTTTTTTAACAGGGATTTTAATTGATTTAATCAATTCTAAGCGATGCTCAAGGCCTTTAAAACCCTCAATTGTTTTTTTTATAATATTTTCTTTTATTTTTAAAAAGCGGCAGACTTCCGCGGCCATTAAAGCGTTTTTGATGTTATGTATCCCGTTAATTTTTAAATTTACGAAGTGGGACTTCGTAAATTTAACAGGGATTTTTTTGGCTCGGCTTTTTGCAATAATTGGTTTTAAGCCCGGCTCATTATTAAAATAAAATATTTTATCGCCGATTATTTGATTTTTTACAATTCCGGCTTTGGCATTTATATATTCTTTAAAGTTTTTATGCGAGTCTAGATGGTCGGGAAAAATATTTAAAATCACGGCGATGTTAGGGGAATATTTCAATTCTTGGAGCTGGAAGCTGGACATTTCCAGCACAACAATTGATTTTTTTGATAAGCGCGGAAGTATTTCAATTGCTGGTTTGCCGATGTTGCCTGCCAAATAAACATCGCGCTTTGCGGCTTTTAAAATTTTATAAATCAAAGTTGAGGTTGTGCTTTTGCCTTTGGTGCCGGTTATGCCTATTGTCAGGCATTTGATTTTTTTAGTTTGTTCCAAAAATAATTCTGTGGAACTTGTTATTTTTGTTCCTGATTTCGCCGCTTCCTGTATTTCTTTTGTCATATACGGAATTCCTGGAGAACGGAAAATAACGTCAAAAATTTCCAAATTTTTAAGGTATTTTTCTCCGGATATGATTTTAACGCGTTTATTTTTTCCGCCTTTGGTGAAAAATAAAGATTTTACAGGTTTGCGGTCGCAAATCGCAATTTCATAATTTTTATAATCGGGAGATTTTAAAAGATAGCGTAAAAGCGCTTGTCCTTCGCGGGCAAAACCAAGAATGGCGATTTTTTTATGAGTTTTTATCAATGCGCTTTTAAAATCAAAATTGTTTATTAATGGCTTGAATTATTGCAAGAGTGTTGATTTTTTTTGTGACGGCGGCAGGAATTGGACCTGCGACCTAGGGTTTATGAGTCCCTCGCTCTGCCACTGAGCTACGCCGCCATATCACTTGTGAAAATTTTCTTTATAATGAATTTATGATTGCGTCGGTAAGATAGGTTTGCCATCTTTCTATATTAATTAATCGAGCCGTTTATTCTGTAAATCTAAAAGTAGAAAAAATAGCTTGCCTTAATTTACTACCTTTAATATTTCTTTCTATTATTACGTTATCATCTGCATCGCTGGCAATTTCTAGTAAATATATAAATTCATTTTTTTGAATCTCTCGATATGTATAACAACCACCTTCATCGCATTGTTTAAATATTCTACTCGGATAATCTAAAAACTCATCTTTTCTTTCAATATTATCTACTGGTGAATATGTTGATATTGCAATAAAAAAGAGATCATACCCACCATCTAGCTCAAAATAAATTAGACCATCAGTTGTTAATGCGGGTTGATGCAATTCTTTATCGTTACGATTAGTTCGTCCAATTATTTTAACAATTGACGGATATTTAACTTCAAATTTATACTTTTGATTTTTATAGATTTGCCAATTTTTATAGATTTGCCAATCAGCGGTTGTAGTGGTTATTGGTTTTACGATTTGAGTTTCTTTAACTTCTTGAATTGATTTTTGGATAATATATCGGATTCCAATAGCTCCACCTAAAACACCCATGATAACTATCAAAATTATTAAACGGTATATTTTTTGATTCATAAGATTAGTTGTTTGGTAAGTTCATGAATAAAAATATAAATGATTAATAACCATTTATATTTTTATTAGTTGCGGATCGGGGAATCGAACCCCACCCTAAAGGTTATGCTTGCTACTACGATTTTCATCGCCTCCAAAATTAGGAGTTTGTAGTCTGGACTATACCTTAATCCTGTTTTAACGGGATTCTCGCCATCTAGTCTCTACGCCTTCTTCATCTCTTCATAATTCAGAGAAACCGAAGCTTGGTTCGGTATTACCTCTCCGTTGTTGGAAGGGGCTCCACCGAGTTTGACGAGTGTCCATCACTTATTACTAAGTGACGAGCCCATATTAAGTTTTGAGCCTTTCGAGCTCACCAGAGCTCTTATCCGCCTTTATATTATATTTAAATACTTTTTTCTTGTCAAAATTTATGCGCCTCTTTAATTTGCCAATAAAATTTTAGCCATTACAATTAAAATAATGGATATTTTGAAAAATTTGGAAGAAATAAAAAAATTGGCTCATCAGGATATTGAGGCGATAAAAACTACGGAAGAATTTGAAAAAGTCCGTGTTAAATATTTAGGCCGGAAAAGCGAGTTAAGCCTGGCCTTGCGTTCTATTAAAGATTTGCCGATTGAAGAACGGCGTGAAGTCGGTTTTAAAGCTCAGAAGTTGAAACGGGCATTAGAGGAATTATTTTTAAGAAAATTAAGCGAGTTAAATGTCAAAGGTCAAATGTCAATGGTTAGTTTAGATATTACAAAACCTGGCAAAAAAATTGAATTGGGCCATTTGCATCCGCTTACAAAAATATCCCAGGAAATTAAAAATATTTTCATCTCGCTTAATTTTTCCGTTGTTGATGGTCCGCAGGTTGAAATCGAACGTTACAATTTTGACGCATTGAATATTCCGGCTAACCATTCGGCCAGGGATATGTGGGACACCTTCTGGCTGCAAAGCAGCCAGAAGGTGTCCAGCAGCCAGCTGTCAGCAGCCAGCAGCCGGTTGTTATTGCGCACCCACACCAGTCCGGTGCAAATTCGTTATATGGAATCGCATCAGCCGCCTTTTCAGATTATCGCTCCCGGGACAGTATATCGTTATGAAGCAACCGATGCCACCCATAGTTTCCAGTTTCAGCAACTGGAAGGTTTAATGGTCGGGAAAAATATTTCTTTCGCTAATTTTAAATATGTTATCAGCGTTTTTTTGGAAAAATTTTTCAAGCGAAAAATTGAATTTATTCTGCGGCCGAATTATTATCCTTTTGTCGAGCCCGGCGTTGATGTTTATATAAAATGGAAAAATCGCTGGCTGGAAGTGGCTGGTGCCGGCATGGTTCATCCGAAAGTTTTTGAGGCGGCGCATTATAATCCGCGGGAATGGCAGGGCTTTGCTTTTGGGTTCGGGTTGGATCGTTTAGCGATGATTAAATATAATATTCCCGACGTCAGGCTTTTTTATTCCGGCGATTTGAGGTTTATTAAACAGTTTTAACTATTTATTATAGATATGTCCGAAATTTTAGAAAAAATAGAAAACGGGGAAAAAGAAAAAAATATTCAGACTCAGGAAAAAGAAGTACTGGATAATTTTCATCGCGAAATTCGGGAATTAAAAGAAAAAGAAGAAAAAGGAGAATTGAAAACAGTGCATTTAAAGGATATTAATCCGGATGAACTGGTGTTTGAAGATATGGCTAAGTGGGAGCAGGTAAAAAATAACTTAATCATTTTAGATGATTTGGAAGATTTCGCCGCCGAGCTTAGACAAGAAGGTAAAAAGCCGGAAGATAAAGAAGAGATTCCAGAATCCCGTCTTCTTTTTGCGGCCTTTTTACTTAATAAAGGGGCTGGTTTCAGGCAAATGAAAGCTCAAGAACAAAAGAAAATTTATAAAATGAAAGAAGCGGCTTAAAAATTAATATGAAATTTTCTTACACTTTAATAAAAAAAATAGTTCCAGGGCTTAAAAATAAAAACCAGCTTATTGAAGCGTTAAATGAACATTCTTTTGAAGTTGTTGACGCGGAAGGCGATTCCTTTGATGTTTCGGTTCCGCCCAACCGGTTTTCCGATGCGGCTTCGCATTGGGGAATAGCGCGGGAAATTTCCGCGATTTTAAATTTGAAATTAAATATTAAGGAAGTGGGACTTCCTAATATTAGGAAGTCCCACTTCCTAAGAGTTGAGATTAAAGAAAAAAAGCTTTGCCGGCGTTATATCGCCGAATATTTTACCAACGTTAAAATTAAGCCGTCTCCTGTCTGGATGCAGAAAATTTTAAAAGACTGCGGTTTGCGGCCGATTAATAATGTTGTTGATATTATGAATTACGTTATGCTGGAAACCGGACAGCCGTTACACGCTTTCGATTTTGATAAAATCGAAAGCGTTAAAATCAAAAATCAAAAATCAAAAATCAAAAATATTATAATTCGCACGGCAAAACACAGCGAGGAAATTAAAACATTAGATAATCAGCAATTTATTCTTAATGCCGATGTTCTGGTTATAGCCGATTCCAAATTTCCGTTAGCGATTGCCGGCGTAAAAGGCGGTAAAAAAGCCGAGGTGGATGCCAAAACTAAAAATATCATTGTTGAAGCCGCGAATTTTGACGGTCCGAATATTTACAGAACATCAAAATTTTTAAATTTAAAAACAGACGCTTCTTTAAGATTTTCTCATAGTTTAAGTCCGTTCTTAGCCGGTTTGGGATTGGCAAGGGCGGGAGAACTGCTTATAAAAGAAGGCGCTCGGCCGCAGGCTTATTACGATTCCCATCCGGACGGACATTTGAAAAAACTTATTGAATTTAATATTGAAAAATTCAATCATTTAATCGGCGTTAATTTAAGTATTGGGCAGGCGGAGGATTATTTAAAGCGGCTCGGTTTTTTAACGGCTAAAAACTATAACCTAAAAACTAAAAGTTCATTCTTAGTTGAAGTTCCGCAATTTCGGGCGGATATAGAAAATTCTGAAGATTTGGCAGAGGAAATCAGCAGGCTTTACGGATATAATAAAATTAAATCTTTGCCTCCCGAGGTGCCGCTTAAAATAGCCAAAACTGATGATATTATTGTTTTTAAAGACCAATTGCGGAAAATTTTAACCGGATTTGGCGCTAGTGAAGTTTATAATTATTCTTTTGTTTCAGCGACTGACTCAAGGCTTGGTTTTGATGGTGGTAAACCGGTTGAGCTTTTAAATCCGATTAGCCCGGCGTTCCAATTTTTGCGTCCGAATTTAGCCATTGGTTTGTTAAAAAATATCAAGGAAAATTTCCGTTTTTTTGAAGAGGCAAGGATTTTTGAAATAGGGAAAGTTTTTAACAAACGCGATGTAAAACTGCGAATGCGTCCGAATCAACGAATAAATTCAAATGATACTAATATAGAAGGCTGGCTTGCCAGCCGAAGCATTAGCGAAGGCTGGCGGCTGGGAATCGCGATTGGTTCTAAAAACAAGGAAATTATTTTTGAACTTAAAGGTTTAGTTTCCGAGTTGCTGAAAAAATCTGGACTGGTTGAATTTTTTATGCGTGATGGCGGCAAAAAATCAGATTTTTTACAAGCTGACGGGGCGTTAATGATTGAATCTGATAATTCAATTATCGGATATCTTGGCAAGGCCGGTGATTTTACCAGCGTTTGCGAGATTGATTTGGAGAAATTGCTAAATCTTGTGGAAGGCGAATTGGAATTCCGGCCATTACCAAAGTATCCGTCTGTAATGCGAGATATTTCAATCCTTGTCAGCCGCGACATAAGAATCGGGGAAATTTTGGAAGCTATGAATTCGCCGGAAATTCAATATGTTGACGATGTTGATTTGATTGATGAATATTTTAGCGATAAGCTTGGCGGCAACCGCCAGAGCCTGACTTTTCGCGTTGTTTTTCGTTCGGAAGAAAAAACCCTTGAGGACAGGGAAGTTGATAAAGAATTGGTTAAAATAGTCAATATTTTGAAAGAAAAATTTATGGCTGAAATACGTTGACGTTTTAAAAAACTTAAGGTATTATTTTTTCCAGTAATTTGAATTTAATTTAATAAGGAAAGGAGAATGAATTGTACAATGAAAAATATAAGATTTGCGAAGGCAAGTCTAAAATTATCTGGCAAGATCCTAATGATTCAAGTCAGGTTTTAATTCAAAATAAGTCTGTTATTACGGCCGGCGACGGAAAAAAACGGGATTTCTTGCCAAACAAGGACGAGATGGCGACTGAAACTACTTGTAATGTATTTCATTTTTTACATACCCATGGAGTAGCTACCCATTACCTGAAGCGTGCAAACAGCATAACTTTTTTGGCCAAGAAAGTTTCAATGATTCCAATTGAAGTAGTTATCAGAAAGATAGCTTTTGGTTCTTATCTTAAACGGCATCCCGAGGTTCCCGAAGGCGCTTTGTTTTCTCCGTTAGTGACAGAATTCTTTTTAAAAGACGATGAGAACCATGATCCGTTGATGATATGGGAGGAAAATGAAAATAAATTTATACTTTGCAATTCCCAAGAACCATTGGGGGATGGATGGATTCGTCTTTTTGATCCGTCATTATTAGTTAACGGTTCGCTTATTCCTAAAAATACTCTAGAAATTCAGAATATCCGCAAGCTGGCAGTGGAAGTTTTTTGGCTGCTGGAAAAAGTTTGGGCTGATTTGCAGGTTCAGTTGGTTGATTTAAAAATTGAAATGGGGTTTGATTCAGAAACCGGAAATTTATTGGTTGCTGATGTTATAGACAATGATTCTTGGAGAATTTGGCCCCAAAGCGATAAGTTTCAGATGAAAGATAAACAGGTTTATCGTGATTTTAAAGAAATTACGCCGGAAGCAATAAAAGCTATTCAAGAAAATTATAAATGGGTTTCTGAAATAACATTTCGATTTAAGTATTAATTTAAAAATATAATAATTATAGAAAGGCGGTGATGATGTATGATAATTGCTATAATTGGGATTATTTTTGCATTCATATTTTGTGTAAAGAGATAACCATTTTGATTTTTGGACCCTAAAAATAATCGCAGATTAAGATAGTTTGTGATAAAAAATTGTTAAATTGAGCCGGTTTTTCTTCAGAGAATCCGGCTTTTACTTTTGAATAAATAATGTTAATATATTAAGTACCCGAGCAGGGTATTTTTATTAAAAATGCCGAAAAAACCAGTTAAAAAAGAAGAAAAAAAGCCAGTAATTCCGGCGGAAAAATCCGAAAAACAGCCGTCTTACACCGCTAAAGACATTTATGTTTTGGAAGGTTTGGAGCCGGTTCGCAAGCGTCCCGGTATGTATATTGGTTCAACCGGAGTTGACGGTTTGCATCATTTGATTTGGGAAGTTGTTGATAACAGCATTGACGAGGCAATGGCCGGATACGCCAAAAATATCCGCGTTGAGCTTTTATCCGCCTCCGGTGGAAAGAATTACCACGTGGCTGTTAGCGACGACGGCCGCGGCATTCCGGTTGAAATTCACGCTCAAACAAAAAAATCCGCCTTGGAAACGGTAATGACAACGCTTCATGCCGGCGGTAAGTTTGGCGGGGAGTCATATAAAGTTTCAGGGGGCCTGCATGGCGTCGGAGTTTCGGTTGTCAATGCTCTATCAAAATGGCTGCGCGTTGAAGTGTGCCGCGACGGACAATTGTATTCCCAGGAATACGAAACAGGAAATCCGAAATATAAAGTAAAAAAGGAAAATAAATGCCAGAAAACCGGCACTAAAGTTATTTTTGAGCCGGACCCGAAAATTTTCAGCAAAATTGAATTTGACCTTAAAAGAATTCTTGACCATCTTCGCCAGCAAGCGTATCTCACCAAGGGCATCAGGATTGAATTTATTGACGAGAGAACCAGTCAGCCGTTTTATTATTCTTTTTATTTTGAAGGCGGTCTTTTATCGTTTATAAAATATCTTCAGGCCGGCCGCCAGATAATCCATGACAATATTTTTTACGTTCATAAAAATTACGAAAATATAGAAGTGGAAGCGGTCGCGGTTTATAAGGAAGATTTGGAAATGCAGGAAATGACTTTTGCTAATAATATTTACACTCCTGACGGCGGTATGCATTTGACGGGTTTTCGTTCCGCCATCACCAGAAGTTTGAATGATTATGCCTGGAAAGAAGGCTATTTAAAGCAAAAAGACGAGAATTTGACCGGCGATGACGTGCGGGAAGGGCTGACTGTCATAGTTTCCGTGAAAATAAGGGAACCGCAGTTTGAAGGCCAGACAAAAGCGCGGCTTGGCAATCCGGAAGCGCGGACTGCCGTTGAATCCGTTGTTAGCGAGGCTTTAAAAGAATTTTTGGAAAAGCATCCGGCTGACGCCAGAAAAATAATTGAAAAATGTCTGCTGGCGGCCAAAGCCCGAAAAGCCGCTAAAGCCGCCAAGGACACGGTATTGCGCAAAGGCGCTTTGGAAGGCATGACTTTGCCGGGAAAACTTGCCGATTGTTCTTCGCGCGATCCCGAAGAATCGGAACTTTTTATAGTGGAAGGCGACAGTGCCGGCGGAAGCGCCAAGCAAGGACGGGACCGGCGCACTCAGGCAATTCTGCCGCTTAAAGGGAAAATTTTGAATGTTGAAAAAGCGCGTATTGACAAGATGTTATTAAACAAGGAAATTCGGGCCTTGGTGGTGGCTCTTGGCACCGCCATTGCCGACGAGTTTGATATTGAAGGGCTTAGGTACCACAAAATTATTTTAATGACCGACGCCGATGTTGACGGTTCGCATATCCGCACTTTGCTGTTAACTCTTTTTTACCGGTATTTTCCCAAAATTATAGAAAACGGCAATCTTTATATCGCTCAACCGCCGCTTTACAGAGTGCAAAAAGGCAAGGAAATTATTTACGCTTATTCCGATAATGAAAAAGAAAAAATTCTGAAAAAGTTTGATTCTGACGGCGCGAACATCCAACGTTATAAAGGCTTGGGCGAAATGAATCCGGATCAGTTGAGTGATACTACGATGAATCGTGAAACGCGGATATTAAAAAAAGTGGAAGTTGGCAATGCCGCCGAAGCGGACAGGCTTTTTGATGTTTTGATGGGGGAAAACGTTGAACCGAGGAAAAACTTCATCCAATCCAGGGCCGAAGCGGTTAAAAATCTTGATGTTTAAGGCAGGGCAGAGGGTTGACCGTTTTTCATTTTTGAGATTTAATAACAATTACTATGTTTAATAAATTAACAATGTTTTTGCAGGAATCCAGGCGTGAACTTCAGCGCGTTAATTGGCCGAGCAGGGAGGAAACTATCCGTTATACCGCGGTGGTCATCGGTCTTTCGTTGGTGTTTGCTTTTTATCTTGGCGGCCTGGATTTTGTTTTTACTTATTTAATCAGAACCTTTCTTGTTAATTAAATGATACAATCTTCAACAACCGAAAAAAAACAGCGCGCTTGGTACGCGCTTCACACTTATTCCGGCTATGAGGACGCAGTGGAGCGTTATTTGAAGCAGCGCGTTGATTCTTTGGAAATGAATGATAAAATTTTTAATGTTATAGTTCCTAAAGAAAAAAAAATCAAGGTAAAAAATGGCAAGAGGCAGATGATTGAAGAAAAAATTTATCCGGGTTATGTTTTGGTGGAGATGATTTTAACCGAAGATTCATGGTATGTTGTAAGAAATACGCCAAGAGTTACCGGTTTTGTCGGGCCCGACAGCACCAGCCCTACTCCGCTTTCAAAAGACGAGGTTGATGTTTTGCTTGGCCGGATGAAAGCCGAAGAGCCGAAATTTAAAGTTGAACTTCAGGTCGGCGAAGCGGTTAAGATAATAGACGGCCCGTTTAAGGATTATGACGCTAAAGTGCTGGAAGTTAATGAAGAAAAAGGCAAGGTCAAGGTTTCCGTTCCGATTTTCGGACGGGATACTACGGTTGAGATTGATTCTTTGCAGGTTAAAAAAATCTGAAATGCGACATGTAAAATGCGACAAGTGTAATGAAAAAAACGCGCTATTTCGTTTATTTTATTGAGTTCCAATAAATTAATGGCTAAACTAATCAAAACAACTTTAAAATTGCAGATTGAAGCCGGGAAAGCCAATCCGGCGCCGCCGATTGGACCGGCTCTTGGCCAGCACGGCGTTAATATTCAGGATTTTTGCAAGCAGTTTAACGACGCCACCAAGGATATGACCGGGGATGTTGTTCCGGCGGAAATCACTATTTATCAGGACAGGACTTTTGATTTTAAACTGAAAACTCCTCCGGCTTCGGCTTTGCTTAAAAAAGCCGCTGGCGTTGAAAAAGGATCCAAGGATATTTTAAAAAGCAAAGTCGGCAAGGTTTCCAGAGAAGATATCAGGAAAATAGCCGAACGCAAAATGATTGATTTGAATACCGATAATGTTGAAGAGGCGGAAAAAATAATTGCCGGCACCGCAAAATCAATGGGGATTGAGGTTATGGATTAAATTTTAAGTTTATTATAATTTAAGAATTTGCGTTGTTTTTAAATAAAAAATTTCCATACCCGTTGCTTAATGATTTTTGACCAAAATAATGATAGAATAACGGTATGATGAATATTTTTTAAACAATCTATAAATTATGACAGATCAAAAAGTTGTTGATTATATAAAAACTTCCTTGGCGACTGGAAAACCGAAGGAGAGTATTTATAAGGAATTACTAAATAGCGGCTGGACGATTGAAGCAATTGAAAAAAATTTCCAATCTCTCAATATTGAATCGGAGAAAGCTGACACGCAAAAGAGAACAATCAAGATTATTTTGACGATTGGCGCAATTCTTATTGGCGCCGGTATTTTTTCTTTTGTGGCGGCGAATTGGGAAGAAATATCTCGTGTTCTTAAGGTGTCAATACTTATAGCGACTATGTTGGGTTTTTATATTGCCGGCTGGCATTTGAAGGAAAAAGCCGGCCTTGTCAAAACTGGCGCGGCATTTATTCTTCTTGGAGCAATCACTTACGGAGCTAGTATCTTTCTTATCGCTCAAATGTTTAACATTCGCTCTAATTGGCCCGATGGTTTTATTATTTGGATGGCGGGGACGCTCCTTATGGCGTTTAGTGCCGATATTTTTTCTCTTTTTTATCTTTCTATAATTACGGGAATCATTGCAGTCGCGGGAACACCGTTTACGCTTTTTGCGCCTCTTTTTGGTTCAAGGTCGCTCTTTAGCACTAGCTCTCAATTTCTTATGACGCCTTCTTTATTGCTTCTCGCGGCGGCGGCAATCGCTTTCATAAGCGGCTGGCTGGTTCGAAAAAAAATTCCCGATGAATTAAAAGATTATTATTAAAAAATATGATTTTAGCAATTTTATTTTTTGTTTTTCTGCCGTTTACCGCTTTTGCTTCCCACAACACTTCTTTTTTTGGAATACCTTATTTAACTTATCTCATTTGGCCCATTCTTATTGTTGCAGTTATCATCGGCTTTGTAACTTGGCGGCAAAGAAAGCGGGGCAAAACTGTGGCGCTTGGAAAGAATTGGTATTTGCAATTGGCGCTTTCGCGGGAAGATTTAGTAAGTCAATTTTTGCTTTCTCTGGCCGTGCTGTTTTTCGGACTGGCTCTTATGTCGTTCAACCGCCAATTAGGAGATCCATTTTCATGGAAAACGATTATTCTTATTACTTCGCTTGTTGGCGTAATAATTGCCTATTTTTTAAAAGCGATCTATCCCCTTATCCTTGGTTTGGTAGGGATGGGAATTTGGTGGATTGGCAAAGATATAGAATGGATTCAAGCCGTCCATGTTAAGCCAGTCTTCATTCTGGCGAGCGTTATTTTTAAAATGCTTTTCCTCTATGTTATTGGTCGTTTGCATGAGCAAAAAATGCGCTGGAAACGTTTTGCGATGGTTTATTTTATTCTTAGTTTAGCGGTGATAACCGTTATTCTTTTTAGTTTTTCAACAAAAATCGGTCTTTCCGAGTTCCAATCGCTCTTTAAGGGAGAATCTCTTTTTGGTTCTTGGCAAATTAGTGTTTCTTTGTTTGTTTTTATTGTTCTTTTTCTTGGGGCGCTTTTTTATGCGGTGACAAAAGGAGTAGTCGCGAAAAGCGAGGTTGCCGCTCTTATTGTATTAGCGAGCGTATTTACTGCTATTATGTTTATTCCGGTGGGCGAGCTCTTTATCAAACCAACGACGGGATACTATTCTAGTTATAATAATCCTCTTTCCGGCGCAGGTATATTTTGGGCCGCTCTCTTCAATTTCCTTCTTGTTTTTGAACTTTTGGGGATTATTTTTCTGGGATATGGCCGACGGGAAGGCTGGCTGGTTAATCTCGGCGCTTTTGGTTTCTTTGCTTTTATTATGTTTAAGTATTTTGATTGGTTCTTTACTTTTCTTGATAAGAGTGTTTTTTTCATCGGCGCCGGCATCCTTCTTTTTGGTGTTGGCTGGCTTATGGAAAAAAGCCGCAGGAAAATGATTTTATCTATGAAGGGAGAAGTTTCTCCCGCTGAATAATTTTATGGAATCAACAAAACAAGTAAAATTTATTATCGTCGTTGGGCTTCAAATCTTTGTTCTTTTCGCGATAATTATTTATAAAACCGCGATTCTCGCGAGCGGAACGGACATTGTATTAAAGCTTCAGCCAGTAGATCCAAAAGATTTTTTGCGGGGCGACTATGTCAGTTTGCGCTACGACATTAATAACATTGACTTAAATAAAATCTCGGTTGAAGGGGAAAAAAGTTTTAAAACAGGAGAAAACATTTATGTCAGTCTTAAAAAAGAACAAGATTATTTTTCTGCGGAAAAAGCCAACCATCAAAAACCAATGAGTAATTATTTTATTAAAGGGATGGTTAGCAGGGGCGGTGACGGCGCTATTTCTGTTCAGTATGGCATTGAATCTTATTTTATGCCCGAAGGGAATGCCCGCGATCTTGAACAGCTTACTTTTGGAAGGCAAAATAATACTCTTCTTGTTGGAGTAAAAGTTGACCGTTCCGGCAATGCTTTAATCAATAAAATAATTATTGCCGGCAAGGAAATTGACGCGTCTAATTTTAGAGAAGTTGCATCAAGTGTGGAATATTACAGAAACCAATCCCTTGGGAATGTGGAGGTTGCCTCAAGAGACGCGAAGCGCCAGGCAGATATACGGCAATTTGTTACCGCTATGGAGCTTTGCTACGACAGTACTGATTGCGGCGAAGGAACTAAAAAATATTTGACAAGCGCGACGATGCCAACAAGTATTGATATTGATAACAGTCCTATATTGTTTCAGAAGATACCGTCCGATTCATCAAGGAATACCCCTTATAACTGGATTAGTAATTTAGGTAAAGATTATGGGTATTGCGTATACGCTGTTTCAGAAAGTTTCCCTGCGACTTATTATATTGGATCGTCAAAGGGGTATAAAACAGAAACTATAGAACCAAAGACACTAGAGGACTGCGGAGTTAAAAAATCTATTGCTCTTGTGGGTGGCTACATTTTTATTGATAGTAACAAAAATGAAGTTTTTGATAAGGGGGATGGTCTCTTTCAAGATATCAATGTAAGTTTAAGTAAGGCGGAAATTCTGAAAACTGGTGGTGGATTTACAAAGGGAACATTAAATCAGGTTAAACCTGATGCAAAAGGATATTATCAATTCGAGATTTTTGACGCGGGGAACTATAAAATTAGCCCGATATTAATTTCTAGATCCATAGGAGCGGGTACTAGTGGTAGCAGTAAGGATAAGGGATATTTTGAAATCAAAGGGGGTGAGAAAATTAACAATTATAATTTCTTTATTTTCTTCTATTAAATTGCGGGGAAAATTACTAACTATAATTTCGCCGTGCAGTTTTAAGAAAATTTCTCAGGAATGAAAACTCAATTTATTAAGATACTCATTTTTTTATTTTTGGGTTTGATTTTGGTTTCATTACCGTTTGTTATAAAATATTTGTTTAAAGTAAAACAATCTGCAAATCTTAAAAATGAGGTTATGATAACCGAAACGAGTCCTGAACAGGAAAAACTCTTTGGCGAAGACAATGTTAAAAAGGAAGCAATTTTAGAAAAAAATGAAATAAATAAAGATAAAAGCGAGAAGTTGGTGGAACCAATCATCAAAAAAGAGGTGATTTTTAAGACAGCGCTACAAAACAATATCAAGAAAGTTATAATTATTGAAGTTGCGTTATTTGACACAAAATATGCAGATAATACTAATTATATAGACAAAACTTTTCTTGAGTTAGTTAATGCGCCGACGGCGTATTCTATTGTAAAAGGAGCCGGTGGGCAGGAATTGAGATTTGATTCTTTGCACGGTATCGACGACTGGTTTGCGCAAGAGTATAAAAGAATTACTGGTTATGAAAAAGAAGTTTTTGATATAAAAATCGTAGGACCCTTTAGCGTGTCGGAGCAACCTCCTCATAAACGGATGAATGATTCCTGCTTAATTCTCCAGCCATATTTTCAAAGGGTTGCGATTGACAACGGTGTAGATATTTCAAAATACGACATTGCCGCGTTTGTCTTTTTTGATGATTTTACGCGAATAACGCCAGATCGTTTAGAGCAAAGCTTTTGGTCATGCCAAACAAGCGGCTCGTCTTATAATATGGTTTTTGTTGATTTCAATGTCGCCTTTTTTTCAGGAATTAGCGTGGGGTTTATAGATTTAGCGCATGAATTATTTCATGGTTTAGGCGCTTATGACACATATGATGGTTGGAGATGCATTGAACCCGATGGCATTCCTGAGCCGAATAAAGAGCCTAAATATCCCCAAAGTAAAGCTTGTTTAATGTGCAGAAATATTATGATTGGTGAAAATGCCAGTAGAGCCACTAACTCTCTTGATGAAGTAATGATTTGCAAGAACGAAGCCAAGGCGGTAAAATGGACGAAGTGATAACGAAAAATAATCCCGCAAGAAAAGTTATTTAAACAATTCGGTTTTTATAATTTAAAAATGGTTAAAAAATTATTCACAATCGAAGGAATGCATTGCGGCGCTTGCGCCGCCGGCATTGAGAAAGGTTCCGGCGACGTTTTAAAAAAAACAGCTGGTAAAATCAGCAGGGAAGACATCAGGAAAATAGCCGAACGCAAAATGATTGATTTGAATACCGATAATGTTGAAGAGGCGGAAAAAATAATCGCCGGCACCGCAAAATCAATGGGGATTGAGGTTATGGATTATTTTTAATCCAGTTTTTTGTTAATTGAATATTGGGTTAATGTTATAATAAACAGTCAAGAAAGGAGAAAATTATGGAAGAAAGATTGAATAATTTTCAGCAATTATCCGAATTAGGACTGCCTGATTTTCCGGCGGAAGAATGGAGCGACGAAGAACGTTTTTTGTTGGAACCGTTTTTTACCAATCTTGACGGCCATGTTACGGTGATTCGCAATTTGCCGCCAGAATTGGTAGGCGCGCTTTGTTCCAAAGCCAGCCGGGCCACCGGTTCTTTGATACGGGTATTTCTTAATGAATATTTAAAGCCGATTTTGCAGGGCGAAGATAAAAAGCTGGTTAAAGATTTGAAAGCGTTTGTCGCGATGTTTAGAGAATACAGTCCCGATAAAGTTTTGAATAACCAGCTGGCCAGGAAATTTTATGTTAGATGGCTTGCCGAGTTTGGCGATGATTCAATAGCGCAAATGACCGGCGTCCATGTTAATTTGCTCTATGTTTCACAGGTGGCGATGAAATTTATTGAAGACCAGCGGATGGGTTTGGAACCGATTGAAAAATCCACAAGATACGTGAATTACGGACAGAAGGTTGGCGGCCGGTATTTGTATTTTATACCGTTTTCTGAGTGGAATACCGTCTCAGAACTTGATGATAGTAAACTTTATAAAGAAACCCTTGATAATCTTTTCAATGTTTATAACTTGCTCGTGCCAAAGCTAACAGAATGGCTTAAGAAAAATTATGAAGAAAAATCTTCAGTTCTTGAGAAAAAAGCTTTTGACACGTTAAGAGGTTTATTGCCGATGGCGACTGTCAGTCAGGTTGCTTTTAGGGGCAATGCCCAGGCCTGGGAATATCTTGTTAATCGCACGGCGCGTTATCCGTTAAATGAGGTTAGGTTAATAAGCTCAGCCATCAGAGAGGAATTAAATTTAGAAATACCGTCTTTAATGGCAAGACTTGCGGAACCGAAATCGCAATTCTATCAAGCTTATTTGGCCGGAAAACGGGAAAAGGCAAAAAAGATAGCCAAAACATATGAATCATCAACGTTTGTTTACGCCCCTGATGTTGCCTTGATTGAATACGATTCTGACGCCGAAGATAAAATTTTAGCCGGAATTATGTTTCCTTATTCCAATGAATGTTGGGGCAATATTATTGAATGGGTTAAGAGTTTGAGTTATAGCGAGAAAGAAAAAATTTTTGATGAGTATTTTACCGCCAGAACCGAACGCTGGTATAAAGTATCCAGGGCTTTTGAAAATTCTTATTTGCGTTTTGAGATAGTTGTGAATGCGGGCGCTTACAGGGATTTGCACCGGCATCGGATGCAGACTCAAGACAGGCAGTATTTTACCATAAATCACGGTTATGATGTGCCGGAGGAGGTTGTTTCCGCCGGAATGGAAAAGGAATTCAGGGCGGCCTTGGATTCGGTTAAGCCTTTGTTTGTTATGTTGAATGAAAAATACGGCCCGGAACTGGCTCAATACGTTGTGCCAATGGCTTACAGAATGAGATTTTATCAGTGGCAGAATTTCCGGCAGTTTTTCTGGGAAAGCGAATTGCGGACTATTTCGCAGGGCCATCCGGATTATCGCATGATTGAACAAATGAAATTCAAACTGGTGAAAGAAAAGTTTCCTTTATTGGCAAAATATATGAAAGTTGACACAAAAGATTATTTTTTTGCCAGAAGAGGCGTTGAAGAAAAGATTAAGGCAAAGACGGACAAGCTGTTAAAGTAATTTTATTTAAAATTTAAAAGCCCCATCAATCATTAGGGGCTTTTGTTTTTCATTTTTTTCTCCTTTCCCATGTTTCCAGAGTGAATGGGCTTTTGTTTTCTATCGTGTCGCAGCAGTGATGTTGATAGTCCGCAAGCTTCCATTCGTTTTTGTCGTATTCCGGAAAAAATGCATCTCCGTCATCAACGATTTTATGAATGCGCGTAATATACATTTTTTTCGCATGCGGCAGAGCGATTTTAAATATTTCTTCGCCGCCGATAACAAAAACTTTTCTTCTTTCTTTGGCTTTGGCGGCTTTTATCGCTTTTTCCCATGATAAAGCTTGAACGCAATTTTTAGGCATTTTGTAATGCTTTTGTTTAGTCATAACAATTGTTTTCCGGTTTTTCAATGGATGACCAAGCCGTTTTACTATTGATTCATGAGTTTTTCGACCGCAAATAATAATATGGTTTTTGGTTTTTTGGTGGAAGTATTTCATATCCGCTTTAACTTGCCATGGTAAAGTTCCATTACGGCCAATAACGTTGTTATCGGATACCGCAACAATAATTGAGATATTTGTCATTATTTTTCCTCCTGTGATATTTGATTGGTTTAAAAAACTTTTCCAATAATAATTAATAATCGGGTTGCTTGTCAACTGTTTCGGTTTTGTGTTATTTTGGGAACAGTTTTTGTTTTCACAATTTTGAAATTTTAATAGGAGAAGAAGCATGGAATTAAAACCAGCCAGACTGACTTTTGACGAACTTTTTGATTTGGTTGCTTTATTTTTTGCCTGCCGTGGAACTTGCGATCGTTTGCGAACATCAACGGTTGTCAGGAGCGATGAAAATGTGTTTATTGCCGCCGGTTATAACGGTTCTTTGCCTGGGTTGCCTCATTGCGATGAAATCGGCCATTTAATGGTTGATAATCATTGCATGAGAACTAATCATGGCGAGGATAACGCGATATTGAATTGCCTTGACTTGGCAAAGCTTAACGGCGGGACAGCGACGATTATCGGCAATCCTTGTTATCCCTGCGCCAGAAAACTTATCGGTAAAAAAATTAAAAGACTTCGTTATATAGGAGTTTATAATAATGCCGCCGGAGGGAATTTGGTTGAAGGGCTTTGCAAAGAAAAAGCCGTTATTATGGAGTTTGTTGATATTAATGAAGTTCTTGCGTCTTTGCAAAAAGCTTTGGAGTTTCTTCAAGGTCCGGGCGGGCCTTTAAAAGACCTGCCTCAACTTAGTTTGGTATTATTAAATAGAAAAAAGGAGGATAAATAATATGAAACCTAATCATGATTATCCGGGAAAATTCATAATACTTGAAGGCTGTGAGGGAGCCGGTAAAACAACTCTAATTAAAAGTTTAAAGTTGAATATGCAAAATTTTGGCTATAAAGTTGTAGCAACTAAAGAGCCGGATTGCGGAACTCCACGGTGTAAGCAAATATGTAAAGATTTATTAAGTCCTGAAAAATCTTTAACCGTAGCCGAAGAGCTTGATTTAATGATTGAGTGCCGCAAAGAAAATTTCGGTAAAATCGTTATACCGGCTTTAAAAACCGGCAAGTTTGTTTTATGCGACAGAAGTTATCCGTCAACAATCGCTTACCAGCATTATGGCGCCGGTTTTGATTTAACCGAGATTTTAAAAGCCGACGCTATCGCGCGGCAAAATGTAAGCGCTGATTTAATTTTATTGTTGGATATTGTTGATCCTGTTGCGGGGTTGAAACGCAAAAATATTGAAAGCAGATTTGAAAAAAAGGATATAGAATTTCATCAACGAGTTAGAAAAGGTTATTTGCAACAATGGTATGACGACAATGACGGCAACTGGCGGCATATAGACGCCAGTTCTTCGCGTGAAAACGTGAGAGAAAAAGCTCTGAAAATTGTTTTTGAAACTATTTTAAGAGAAAGGAAGAATAATGCCTCAATCCGTTAAAAGATATTGCCCGGGCCAAAGCGTCGGAGCGATTATCAGAAATAAAAAGGGAGATTTTTTGTGTCTTTTCCGTTTGAAAAAACCAATTGGCTTGGCTTTGCCGGCCGGCCATATAGAAAAAGGCGAAACTCCGGAACAGGCGATTAAGCGGGAAGTTTTGGAAGAAACAGGTTTAATGGTTGATAAGGCTGATTTGATCTGGAGAGGTTTTATTGAAAACGAATGTTCGTTAAAAGACGAAAATGGTTTTTATTACAATGCTCATCAATGGTGGATTTATGACATCAGTGAATGGAGAGGACAGCCGCGGTTGCAAGAGCCTGGCAAGCATAAATTCGTTAAATTTATGCCCTTGAATAAAAGAATGATGAAAAAGTTGAAAGGCCAGCCGGTTTTTGATCCGGCCTGGCTGAATATTTTAAAAACTCTGAATATTTTTTAATCTTTTATTTTCTGGAAATTTAATTCCAACAGCAAATCTTCTTCTGTAAAGGTAAGGATGAGATGGATTTTAAGAGAATTGCTAAATAACAAAGCGGCTGAAACTACAGCCGCTTTTTATATTAGTTTTTTCAAGAATGAGGATTTTTAAATAATCATTGCAAGATCCAGGCAGATTTTTTGGAAAGTAAGATTTTCATTAAGATAAGTTGTGTTTAGGATAATGTCAAAATATTTTTCATCCAGATGATTTTGGATTTTATAAAGTTTACGGTAGCGCATTTTTTCTTCTCTTAATCTTTCTCTAGAAAGTTCTAGAATTTCATCAAAAGTTTTTTTTGATTTTCTGGTCGGTTCATCTGGCGTCGCGCTCCTTCTTTATCCTCCACTTTTAAAAGAATATTTATTTTTTTAAAAGAACTTTTTAAAAAAGGCGCCATTCTGCCTTGTATAATCTTGTTGTTTTTGGTGAGCATTAATTCCTCTTGTTCTTGGTCAATCATTTTTTCAATATCAATTTTATGTTTCAGATTTTTATAAAATTGCGTAATATCGCAATTGTCTCTTTCGGCGAGTTTTTTGAATATCGCGCCAATGTTAATGTTCTCATAATCAAGCTCCCGAGCCAGTTTTTCAGCCAGCGTTGATTTGCCGGCTCCGGGATACCCGCTTATAGCTATAATAGCCATTTTTCTTCCTTTCATTTTTTTTTCAATGCGGAGTTTTGAACTTTAAATCAGCTTCTGTTAGGATAATAAAAAGATATTAATTTAGCAAATTGTTATGAAATCGGTAGTTTTTTGTTCAAGCCAGCGTTTTAGAAAGGAACTCAAGGAATTCGTTAAGGAGCTCCGTATTTTAGCTCATGCAAAGGGCGGTCATTTGGTTATTCTTGAACCTAATTTTGACGATAATGCGGATCATTTGGACCAGGCGCATGAAAAAGACCGGTTGAAAGACGCGCAATATAAATCAACGGTTGCCGGAAAAGTCTATGACCATTTGTTCAGAAAGGTCAGGGTGGCCGATGTTTGTTTTGTTTTTAATAAAAACGGTTATCTTGGCGCCAATACCAACGGCGAGCTTTTTGCCGCCGCCATGGCAGGCAAATTTTGTTATGCTCTGGAAGAAAAGACTTTAATGGGAAATTATCCGCATGATTTATACGAAGAGCCGTCAACGCGGAAACTTATTCATGAGATCGTATCAACGCCGGAAGAATTATTTAAAAGGTTAGTTTAATTATGTCTGAATATAAACCCACAATTGGTTTGGAAATTCACGCGGAACTTAAGACAAACACCAAAATGTTCTGTGGTTGTTTGAATGATCCGGAAGAAAAACATCCGAACGTAAATGTTTGCCCGATTTGCCTTGCTCACCCCGGGACTTTGCCGGTTATTAATCGCCAGGCCGTTGAAGCGGTTATTAAACTTGGTTATGCTGTCGGCGGCATTATTCCTAAAACTTCCCATTTTGACCGCAAGAGTTATTTTTATCCGGATTTGCCGAAAGGTTATCAGATTTCGCAGTATGAAAATCCTTTGGTTGAAGGCGGAAGTTTGTTGGGAGTCAGAATAAAAAGAGTGCATTTAGAGGAAGATACGGGGCGATTAATACATAGTAGCCCTTCGACAGGCTCAGGGCGACCGGCTTCGCTGGTCGATTTTAACCGCGCCGGTATTCCGTTAATGGAGCTGGTTACCGAGCCGGATATTAAAAATGCCGAACAAGCCGTAAAATTTGCAAAGGAGCTTCAGCTTATTTTGCGGTATCTTGGGATATCGGACGCGGATATGGAAAAAGGCCAGATGCGGGTTGAAGCCAATATCAGCGTATCCGATAGCGGCGACATGGGAGTGAAGGTGGAAGTTAAAAACATAAATTCTTTTAAAGCGGTTAAAGACGCTATAGATTATGAAATTAACCGGCAGAAGCAGGTTATTGAGGCGGGAGACCCCGAAGGATCCCGACAAGGCGGGACCTACGGGGCAGGAAAAATAATTCAGGAAACGCGCGGCTGGGATGATGTTAAAAGAATCACTAAATCCCAGCGGACAAAAGAATCGGCCCATGATTACCGTTATTTTCCGGAGCCGGATTTGCCGCCTTTGGAATTTTCCGATGCTGTGCTTGAAAAAATAAAACTGGAATTGCCGGAACTGCCCGAAGCAAAAAGAATCCGTTTCATGAAAGAATTCGGGTTTAATCGGGAGCAAGCCGAAACTATCATTGCCGATCGTTTCGCGGCCCAGTATTTTGAATCCGCAGTTTCCGAACTTCTTGAATTTCAGCCGGAATTGACGCCTTTCAGCCTGCTTTATAATTATTTTACCAGCGATTTATGGGGTTTAATGGCTCAAAAAGGAATCGGATTCGGGGATTTGAAAATTCCGCCGGAACACTTAGCGCACCTTGTTTCATTAATAGCCGATGAAACGTTTTCAAGCCGCATGGCCAAAGACGTTTTGGCGAAAATGTTTGACAGCGGACTTGATCCGGAAGCTATTATTAAAGAATCCGGGTTAACGCAGATGGGAGACGAAGAGGACCTGACTGCGATAATTGAGGAAGTAATTAAAGAAAATTTGCCGGCGGTGGAAGACGTCAAAAAAGGTAAGCAAAATGCGGTTCAGTTTTTAATCGGACAGGCAATGAAAAAATCTAAAGGCCGAGCCAAACCGGAAGCCGTTAAAAAACTTTTGGACAGGCATATTAAAACCTTATAAATTTATGAGGCCGAGCCTCGTAAGAGTATTTCGTAAATATTAAAAAATGGAACAAGAAAAATTTTTTCAACCAAAATTAACGCCGGAAGAAGAGAAAGCGCATGAAGAAAGCGAACGCCGCCGCAAGATTTTAGAACAGCAGGAAGGTGAAAAAGCGCGCAAGCTTTTAGAAAAAGAATTGGAGAAAGTTATAGAAGAGAAAGAATAAATTTATAATTTTTCAATCGTCTTTTTAATTCCTGTTTCAACGTCTGTTTTTGCTTTCCAGCCGAGTTTTTTTTGGGCTTTTTCTCCTGATATCGCTATTCTGTATACTTCGCCTTTGCGCGCCGGAGAAAAAACCGGCTTTCCCTGAAAGTTAACGGCTTTGGCTGTCAGATTAAATATTTTTTTATCGCTGGTTTCTTGGCCAGAACCAAGATTTATAATTTCGTTAACGCATTTTTTGAGCGTAATGATATTGGCATTAACAATATCGTCAATATAAACATAGTCCCTGGTTTTTGTTCCGTTGCCGTAAATTTTTGGCTGGAGGCCGGATTTCATCAGTCCGCCGAAAATCGCCACTACCCCGGCTTCGCCTTTTGGATTTTGGCGCGGTCCGTAAACATTGGGATAGCGGAATATCAGATAATTAAACCCGTAAACGCGGGAGTAAAATTTTATCATTTCTTCTCCCAGTAATTTTGAAAGTCCGTAAGGAGAAAGGGGAATTGCCGGAGTTTTTTCATCAGCCGGGATTTTGTCCGGCTGGCCGTAAATCGCGCCGCCGGTTGAAGAAAAAATAAATTTTTTTATTTTTACCAGGCCGCCGGCAACCAGAACATTGGCGGTTCCCAGAACATTGGTTTGGTAAGTCGGAATCGGATCGCGAAGCGATTTCACTACTTCGGCAATGGCGGCATGATGGTTCACGATTTCCGGCCGTTCTTTTTTGAATATTTTTTCAACGGCGTTTTTATCGCGGATATCGGCTTTGTAAAATTTCGCTTTTTTGTTGATATTGCGGCGGAAGCCGGTAGCGAGATTATCAATAATTACTGCGCGATGGCCAAGATTTATGTATTTATCTGTTATATGGCTGGCAATAAAGCCGGCGCCGCCGGTGATTAGTATTTTAGCCATGGGATATAAAAATCATTTTTATTGTTTTAAGTATAATGGAAATATCAAGAAAAAACGAGCGGTTTTTTAAATAATAAAGATCATACTGCAATTTTTGGTAAGCATCTTCAATGGATGAGCCATAGCGGTAATTAATTTGAGCCCAGCCGGTGATTCCCGGTTTTATCAAATGACGCATTTCATAAAAAGGCACTTGTTCTTTTAATGGCTTTACGAATTCAGGGCGTTCCGGCCTGGGACCCACAAAAGAAAGCTCGCCTTTTAAAATATTATAAAGCTGGGGAATTTCATCAATGTGAGTTTTCCGCAAAAAACCGCCCAGCGGAGCAATCCGTTCGTCGTTTTTTCCGGACGACCATTGCGGCCCTTCGGCTTCGGCATTCAAGCGCATAGTTCTTAATTTGTAAATCCAGAATTCTTTTTCATTCTTGCCCATCCGTTTTTGTTTGTAAAAAATCGGGAAACCGGAAATTAAAGCTATGACCGGTAGTAAAAATATTGATACTGGCAATGCGACGGCAAGAGCTATAGCGGCAATAGTTAAGTCCTCCATTCTTTTAATAATATCAATGAATTTTTGTTTTCCGGCGGCTGTTTCCATTAGCCAATTTTCTTCCATAATCGCCAGGGGAATTTTTTGTAAGGCCGATTCGTAAAGAGCGTTAAGGCCGGTGACGCTAGTGCCTGAACTGATAAGCCGGTAAATGAGCTTGGCATTTTCAGGGTTATTTTGGATTTCGGGAGAAAGAATAATGGAATCAATTTCTTCGTCTTTGATTATTTTTTTAACTTCATCTACGTTTTTATTTTTCAGGCCTGTTTTTAGCCATAATTTTGTTTGGTAGCCAAGCTGGGGATTTTTTGCCAGGATACCGATTAGTTCCGCGGTTGTTGTATCGGATCCGGTAAAAAGCAATTTAGTCTGGAATCCTTTTGAGATGAAAAGCTTGTTAAGAAATTTTCTTGCCCAATAATCAAGCAGGCCGAAAATAAATATTAAAATAAAAAGATTGGTTTTTGGAGTGATGCCGAAATAAGGAATAAGATAGAAAAAAAGCGCGGCTAAAGAAGTTCCGGTAATCAGACCGGCGGAGTAAAAACCGCCGAATCCGCTTCCGATTTTCAATTTTTTAGGGTCATATAAGCCGTTAATATAGAAAATAATTATCCACAGGCCGAAAATAATGGAGAACGGCCGCCAATGGCCGGCCCATTGTTCGCCTAGCCGAAACCAGCCGTAGCGCAATATAAGCGTTAAAAAAAGCGAAAAATAAAGAACCGCGGCATCGCCTAAAAAAAGGATAAGTGATCTTATTTTTGACTGGCTAAGCATTTTTAGTATAGTATAATATCTAGTATCTAGTATCTAGTATCTAGTATCTAGTATCTAGTATCTAGTATCTAGTAGATAAATTTTAGCAGTTATTATGGACGAAGAAAAAATTCAACAGCCAAACCAACAGCAAAAAGATTATTTTTTGCCGGCCAGCATTCTGGTTGCCGGAGTTTTGATTGCCGGTTCGGTTATTTACAGCACCGGTCTTAAAAATACTCCGATAAAACCGCTTCAGGCTGATCTTGGCATTATCGCGACAACTCCGCAAATAGGCGATGATGTTATTCTTGGCGACAAAAACGCTCCTATTACTATTGTTGAATTCGGCGATTATCAGTGTCCTTTTTGCGGCCGCTTTTTTTCCGAAACAGAAGCTCGATTAAGAAAAGAATATATAGAAACCGGCAAAGCTAAGATGGTTTATAAAGATTTCGCTTTTCTTGGGCCGGAATCTGACGCCGCCGCCCAAGCGGCCGAGTGCGCCAAAGACCAGGGAAAGTATTGGGTTTATCACGACGCTTTATATAATGAAGAAATCGCCGACAATCAGGAAAACAACGGCAATCTTACTTTCGACAGGTTAAAGGAAATTGCGGTTGAAAATGGCCTTCAAAAAAGCCAGTTTGATTCTTGTTTTGATTCAAAAAAATATGAAGCTGAAGTTAGGGGCGATTACGATGAAGCTCAAGCGCTTGGGGTTAAAGCAACGCCCACCATTTTTATAAACGATCAGAAATTTGAAGGAGCTTTGCCGTTTTCGGTTTTTCAGGAAGTTATTGACAAAATTTTGGCGCAGCAATAATATATTAAACGCGTTTAATTTTGAAACTCAATGATTCAGGATTATTTTATTTTAAGAGATAAATCGTATAAATCCCTCGCCTTTTAAAGATCGGCCGCTTCGCGGCAAAAATATCTGAAATTTTGAAAAGGTTAGGGATAAAAGGGACGAAACAAAATAAACAAAAATGGCTTTTAATAATGATCAGGGCGGCGGAGGTTTTCAGCGGCCGATGTTTACCGGCGACTGGGAATGTTCGCAGTGCCATGCCAAAATAGACAAGCTGCCTTTTGAGCCGGATCCGGCCCGTTTGAATCAGCTGAAATGCCGCGACTGCTACAAATCGCAGCCAAGGTCTTTTGGCGGCGGAAACAGGTTTCAGGGAGGAGGCGACAGATTTCAACATTCATCCGAATAAGAAAATTAAAACTTGAGATTAGCATGGCCCGCTTTTTTACTGGCGGGCTTTGTGCTATATATAATAGATAGATAAACTTTAATATGCATTTTAAAAAAAACATCTGGGTTCAATTAATTCTAGGCGTTTGGATTTTTGTTTCTCCGTGGCTGCTTGGTTTTTATGAGATTAATTTGGCTTTATGGAGCAATTTGATAGCCGGAATCGCTATTGTTATTTTAAGTTTATGGTTGATTTATGGGGAAGAGCATAAATAATGGGTTTAACAGCAAATCTTTTTCTGCCAGCCGTCTTCGCAACAGGCAAATTATCTTTGCTCGTCGTCAGAAGCTTGCGAAAAATTGAGAACTCGCCTTTAGCTCAAACATCTCAATTTTTCTGCTTCTTTCCTCCTTACTCGGTAATTTGCGGCTGTTGCTACGACCATGCTGGCCCTGAAAAAGATTTGCTGTTGTATTTTTCCCAAGTGGAATAATAATGTAAATAATGTTATGATTTTCTATAATTAAAATTATGGAAAAAACAATTAAAATTTATACAACGTCGTCCTGCGTTTATTGCAAGATGGCAAAAGAATTTTTCAAAACAAATAACGTGCAGTACGAAGAGTATGATGTCGCTGTTGATGAAAAAGCCAGAAATGAGATGGTTGAAAAATCTCATCAGCTGGGCGTGCCGGTTATTGAAATAAACGGCGAAATTTTTGTCGGTTTTGACAAGAGCGCTTTATTAAAGGCTTTGAATATAAAATAATGTACGATGTAATTATTGTTGGCGGCGGGCCGGCTGGAGTTGCCGCCGGAATCTACACCGCCAGGAAAAAATTAAAAACGCTTTTAATGACAGAGGAATTCGGCGGCCAGTCAATCGTGTCCGATGACATTCAGAATTGGATTGGCGATGCCCACATTTCCGGTTTTGATTTGGCGAAAAAACTTGAGGCGCATTTGCGGACTTATTCCGATGATGTTGATATTAAAATTCCGGAAAAAGCCGTTGAGGTGAAAAGAATCGGCGATGGTTTGACGGCTATGGGATTTGAAGTGAAAACCGATAAAAATAATGTTTATCAGGCAAGAGCGGTGATTTTAGCGAGCGGAGCGCGCCGCAGAAAATTAAATATCCCGGGAGAGGACCGCTTGAACGGAAAAGGAGTTGTTTATTGTTCAACTTGCGACGCCCCGCTTTTTAAAGATAAAGCGGTGGCTGTTGTCGGCGGAGGCAATGCCGGCTTGGAAGCGGTAGTTGATCTTTTTCCTTACGCGTCAAAAATTTATCTTTTGGAATTCGGTGAAACTCTCAAAGGCGACCAGGTTTCCCAGGAAGAGGTGAAAAAGAACCAGAAAGTTGAAATTCTTTTTTTTGCCGAAACGCGCGAGATATTGGGGGATAAGTTTGTTGCCGGATTGAAATACAGCCACCGCAAAACAGGCGAGGAAAAAATTTTGGATGTAAAAGGAGTTTTTGTTGAAATCGGTTCGGTTCCCAATTCCGAAATGGTTAAAGGTTTGGTGGCGCTGGATAAATATGGCCAGGTGATTATTGATTCAAAACACAGCACCACTTCCGAACCGGGAATTTTCGCGGCTGGAGACGTTACCGACGATCCTTACAAGCAGAATAATATTTCCGTAGGCGACGCGGTTAAGGCGGCTTTGGCGGCTTATAATTATCTTTTGAAGAATAAGTGATAGTCGTACTTTCTGATATTCGGAGTATTTATAATGTCGGTTCAATTTTCCGAACCGCGGACGCGGTTGGCGCTGAAAAAATTTATCTTTGCGGAATAACTCCGGCGCCGATTGACCGTTTCGGAAAAATTAGGCCGCAATTTGCCAAAGTTTCTCTTGGCGCGGAAAAATTAGTTAAATGGGCAAAGGTAAAAGCGACAGGCGTAATTATTGAAAAATTAAAAAAAGACGGGTATAAAATATTTGCTATTGAGCAGTCAAAAACATCAATTCTTTATTATAAAACCAATCTATCGCGGTCCGACCGCGATAGATTGGTTTTGATTTTAGGGGGCGAAGTTAAAGGGTTGCCGCCGGCGATTTTAAAAAAAGCCGACAAGGTTTTGGAAATTCCGATGAGAGGGGCAATGGTTCGGCAGGCTCACCATCCGCGAAGTTTAGGCCGCGGAAAAGAATCGTTGAATGTATCAGTTGCTTTCGGCGTTATCGCTTATTTTTTAAGATTCAAAAAATGCAACGTTATATTCAATTAATCATTCTTTTTCTGCCATTGTTTTTATTGGCTATTTTAATTTACGGCTACGATTACGGCTCTAGAGACAGGTCTTTTGAAAAGGTGGTTATTAATGGAACAGAATTTACCGTTGATATAGCCGATACTCCGGATAAGCGAGAAAAGGGTTTGTCAGGCCAGCCGGGCTTGGCGGAAGACATGGCGATGCTTTTTATTTTTGAACATCCGGGAATTTATGGTTTTTGGATGAAGGATATGAAATTTCCGATTGATATTATCTGGATTAAAAACAATAAAATAATTGGTTTTGAAAAAAATATTCCCCCGAAATCTTATCCAAAGGCGTTTTATCCCGAATTGGAAGTTGATATGGTATTAGAAGTTACCGCAGGGACAGTTGATAAATTTAATTTTATGGTGGGAGATGCGGTTTATTTTTCATCTATGGGAGTTGAACTTCCATAGATTATTTTTGAAAAGTTAGGGAAAGTGTTATAATTTATTAAATGATTTATCATGAGAATGTAAATTATGGTTATTACTCAAGAAAAAATTAAACAGGTTGTTGATAAGATTGTTAAAGAATTTGAGCCGGAAAAAATTATTCTTTTTGGCTCTTATGCGTGGGGTGAGCCGGATAAAGATAGCGACGTGGATTTGTTTATTATAAAAGAAACCGATAAAAATATTTTTGAAAGAAATAGAGAGGCGCAACGGATCATATTTGGAAGCGGCATTCCTATTGATGTTTTGGTTTATACTCCGAAACAATTAATAAGAAGAGAAAAATTAGGCGACCAATTTGTTCAAGAAATAATTAATAAGGGTCAAATTATTTATGAACAATCAGCAAGATAAAAAGGAGTTTGTAAAAGAATGGATTTTGCGCGCGCGAGACGATGAGCGTAATATATCCGCTCTTTTTAAAGAGCATGATGGCACTCCGGCGCACATTTGTTTTATTTCTCAACAAATCGCTGAAAAATATCTAAAAGCATTATTATTGTTTTATGGCGGAAATTGCCCGAAAATTCATGCCATTGGATTTTTAATTGAATTAATTCAACCTTATGAAAAATTAATTGTGGAAAAATTAAAAGAAGAAGCAATTTTATTAGATCCTTATTATATTGAAGCGCGTTATCCAGCCGATATTCCTTTGGAAAATTTTACTTGGGAAATGGCAGAAGAAGCATATAAAGCTGTGATAAAAATTAAAGAATTTGTTTTGGATAGAATCGGGACAGACGCCTAATTCTTTTAGATTTTAAGCAGATTTATTTGAATTAATAATGAAAAATGTAAAAATAGCAATAAACGGGTTTGGCAGGATAGGCCGGCTTTTTTTCCGCCAGGCTTTTTCCGCCCAAGGCGGATCCGCCTCTGGCGGAGGTTTAGATATCGTTGCCGTTAATGATCTGGGCGATATTGAAAATTTGGCTTATTTGTTAAAATACGACACTGTTTACGGCCGGTTCGCCAAAGAGATAAAAGTAAAAAGCGATAAGTTAATTGTTGATAATAAAGAAGTTAAATTTATTCAGGAAAAAGATCCGGCGCGGCTGCCCTGGAAAGATTTGGGAATAGATATTGCGATTGAATCAACGGGATTTTTTGAATCCTATGATAAAGCTAAAGCGCATATCGGCGCCGGAGCCAAACGGGTTGTTATTACCGCTCCGGCAAAAGATCCGGACGGCGTTGAAGGGAAAACAATCTTGATTGGAGTGAATGAAGCAGAGGCAAAAGGCATTGTTTTGACTTCAAACGGTTCCTGTACCACTAATGCCGCGTCTCCGGTAATCCAGATAATGTCCGAAAATCCGGGTATTCAGAAAGCGATTTTAAACACGGTTCATGGCTATACCGCTACGCAGAATTTGGTTGACGGGCCGACCAAGGGCAAGGATTTCCGGCGCGGCCGGGCCGCGGCCCAAAATATTTCGCCTTCAACAACCGGCGCGGCTATCGCGGTTACCCGCGTCATTAAAGAATTGGAAGGAAAATTTGACGGCGTGGCTTTGCGGGTGCCGGTTGCGACGGGTTCGGTCGCCGATATCACTTTTCTGGCAAAACGGAAAACTACCGAAGCTGAAATTAACGATATTTTTAAACAAGCTGCCGCGTCTCCGAGATGGAAAGGGATTTTAGCCGTCACCGAAGACCAGATTGTTTCTTCGGATATCATCGGCGAACCATACGGCGCGATTGTTGATTTGAAATTTACCAAAGTTGTTGACGGCGATCTGGTGAAAATTTTGTCATGGTATGATAATGAAGCCGGATATGTTTCAACACTTATCAAACATGTTTTAAATGCCGCCGCATTAGTTTAAGTTTTAGTTTAATATGACAAATCAATTAAAACTTGATCCGGTTAAAAAACTTTTCAAAGAATCTTTTGAATTTTATTTAAACAGATTTTGGAGGCTGACCGCCATATCTTTAACGCCCATAATAGCGTTAATTTTGCTGTCAGCGCCCTTTATCGTTATTTATTTTTTAGGCATTAATGTTTTTACCGGCGTCGGTATTCTGGCCGTCATATTATTTTTTATATTTTTTTTTGTTTTTGAATTTTGGGCACTTTTGGCTTTGATTTATTCCATCAAAGAAGATGCCGGCATTTTCTTGTCTTTTCAGGAAACCAGGCGTCTTTTTTTCCCGTTTTTGAAGATTACGATTTTAATAAATTTGATTATTTTAGGCGGTTTTATGATGGGCATTGTTCCGGGAATTATTTTTTCATTTTGGTTCGTGTTTGTCAGTTTTTTGCTTATTGACCAGGGGCTTACGGGCATGAACGCTATTTTACGCAGCAAAGAATACGTAAAAGGCTATTGGTGGGCTATAGTTGGGCGAAATCTGATTCTGTTAATGTTTGCAATACTAGTGAGTGTTTCTGCTTATCTTGTTATTTCTTCAATTATTAATGATGCGGTTGGAGAATTAGCGAGAAGCATTGTTTACCTTATTTTAGCTCCGTTTATGATTGTTTTTATGTTTTTTCTTTATCGGAATTTTGTTAATTTAAAACCGGAACTTGCCGGAGCGCCGGTTTCCGGAAAAAAGGGATTTTTTATTTTCAGCGCGATTTTGGGAGTTTTGGCTATGTTATTAATACTGCTTATAACTTTAATAGCTAATCGATTATCTTCTATGCTTATTGAATCGGAAAATGAAGTTGCCAATTGGGCAGTGTATCATAATACAAAGTACAATTACTCTTTTCGTTATCCAAGGAATTTTACGATTTATACAGCAATTGATCAGGCAAAAAATGAGGTTATTTTACCGACTAATACAAGCGATAAAGTTTATCTTACAGACAAAAAAGATAAGTTGTTTTGTTGCGAACCGTTTATTACATCTATTTCTGTGGTGAATGGTTTTATTGATATTAAGAATTGGCGTCAGTATGCAGAAATTCCTGATTATCGTATTAAATCTCAAAATGAAATTGTTTTTGACGGTTATAAAGCGTTTGAAGTGCGAAGTTCAGTTGGCATAGATTCTGTTGGCGCTCGTCTGATTTTAATTCCAAGAAACCAGTTTTCATTTAAGCTTATTCAAGGCGATGAAGGTGAGCCATGGGAATCTATAACCAACTCTTTTTTCTTTTATGATTAATTAAAAAAATGATTATTTACATCGCTTCAGACCATCGGGGTTTTCAATTAAAAGAAGCGTTAAAGAATTTTTTAAAAGCGAACGGGTATACGGTAGAAGATTTAGGAAATAGCCGGCTGGATAAAGAAGACGATTATCCGGATTTCGCCGCCAAAGTCGCCAAGATAATCAGTGAAGATTATTACAATGAGCGGCGCGGCATTGTTTTATGCGGTTCCGGTGTCGGCGTTGATATCGTGGTTAATAAATTCCCGCGCGTTCGTTCGGTTTTGGCGATTTCGCCGGATCAGGCGTCCGTCAGCAGGAATGACGATGACACCAATGTTTTGTCTTTAGCCGCTGATTTCATGGAAGAAGAAAAAGTTAAAAAAATCGTTTCTGTCTGGCTGCAAACGCCTTTTGCAGGAGAAGCCAAGAATAAACGGCGGCTGGATAAAATCGCGGAGATAGAAAAGACAATTAACATTTAACAATTGACATTTGACTATTATATGGAAGTTATTCCGGCTATCAATGAAAAAACTTTTGAAGAGGTTGCAAAAAAAATAAAAATTGCCGAAGATTTTTTACCGCTTGAAAATAGCTGGATTCATATTGATGTTGCCGACGGAATTTTTACTCCTAATAAAATATGGGATAATCCCGGTGATTTGGCGAGCCTGAAAACAAAATTGAAACTGGAAGTTCATTTGATGGTTGAAAAACCGGAACAGCAGATTGAAAATTGGCTGAAAGCCGGAGCCAGACGTTTGGTTATTCATTTGGAAGCTTTTACCGAGCCGAATTTTATTTTGCGGCTGATTAAGCAATATAATGCTGAAATTATTTTAGCGGCCAATCCGATTACTCCGGCCGATGCCATCGGCCTTTATCTCGGCTCTTTTGCTTTTTTTCAGATTTTGGCGGTTGATCCGGGTTTAGCCGGCCAAAAATTCCAGGAAAAAGTTCTGGAAAAAATAAAATTTTTGCGTTCCCGCAATCCGGCTGTTAAAATAGAAGTTGACGGCGGCATTGATTTGGATACGGCTAAAATCGTAAAAGCCGCGGGCGCTGATATTATTGTTTCAGCTTCTTATATATTTAATCATCCAAATAGTCCGGCCGTTGGTTATGAAGAATTGAAAGCGGTTTAATAGCAAGTAAACAGTGTTTGATTTTATGACAACATTCCAATATTCTCAAGAATGTTGGAATATTAAAAAATAACATAACTAGCTTTTTAAGAAAATTAAATAAAATAGCCGCCCTATATAAAAAGACGGCTGACAACTATTAACAATGAGGATTGAAAGGAACATTTGATTTGTTTTTTAAAGTGTTAGGAAGGGGAATTTTAAAATGGTGATTATCTTTGCAATACCACATATTGGCAACTTCACTAGCCTTCCATTCAATATGATTATGATTATTATCTGCTTCACAATACACCCATCCTATTCCATATATTGCATCAACTTCATAAGAAATTCCGTTTTCACAAGACATAATTTCTCCGTTTGTTAATTCTATAAATGAAGGGTTTAGAAATCTAGTAGCGCAACCGCTAATTAATAAAAAACTAACGCTTAATAAGAGTATTTTAACGCTCATTTTATACCCCATTTTTTTGTTCCTCAAAAAATTTTCAAAAATCTGAAATTATGATATATTTTAAACATTAAATTGTCAAGGATTAGTCTCTTCCAATACAACATGATACTGAAATAACCCCCGCTTTCCAACGATTCTGATACCAAGGAGCTTGGAAAAAGGGGGTATATCGGCAACGGTGAGAGGTATGACCATCACTCTCGCTATGGACGATAGACAATTGTCCACCATCCAGGAGGTCGAACGGTTTACCGCGGGAACGGCGGCTGCCCTGTTTCGCGGCAGTTCGCGCAAGGAAAAGTACGCCTGGGCGGAAGCAACCCTCATCCGCTTCCGCTACGCGCGGCTTCGCAAGAAGGAAAGGTCGTCGGTCAGGGAGTTTATCCGCAAAATCACCGGCTATTCCGACATCCAGACTAAGCGGCTCATCGGACAGTACCTCGACTCGGGCAAAGTGCTCCTCCAGTCTTGTTTCAACGAATATCTGAATTTCCACCGTCCCTGCGGGTTTGCCACCGTGATTGTGGATGCTAAAGGCAAAGAGAAGAAAATATATAACGTGTATGAAACCCCGTATGAGAGGTTCGGATCGCTTTCCGGAGCGGAACAGTATCTCAAGCCGGGTGTCTCGTTCGCCGAGCTTGATTGCGTTGCCCAGAGGATGAGCGATACCGAATATGCTATGATGAAGCAAAAGGCCGAATTATTGTCCGCTATAGGCGGAGCCGCTTCAGGCGGAAAAAACCTCTCTCGTTAGCCTAACTGATTTCAGTATCATTTATGGATTGGAAAATGCTAGATATCTACAAGTAATGGGGTTTACAGAATTATTCGGGGGGGGTACACTAATAATAAACAACTTAAATTAACAACATACGACTATGGGAAAAGAAAAAATACCAAAACAAGAACCAACGCCAGAGGAAATCTCAGAAATACGAAAAGAAAGAACGCTTTCTGATGCGGAATTAATTAAAAATGGAGCAAAATATGAAAAAGAAGGAAG
>JACPKE010000006.1 GCA_016187205.1 Candidatus Brennerbacteria bacterium
ATCAATTTTGAAGACATTAAATCAATTAAAATTCCCATTCCTCCTCAATCCTTCCAGCAAAAAATTGAAGAAATGGTTAAGGAATCGCAAGAAAAGCGAAAATTGGCTGATGAAAAATACAAAGAAGCGGAAGAAATTTTAAATAAAGAATTAGGATTAGAAAATTTGGATTTATCCACCCAAAATACATTTGAAACAAAATTTTCCGAAGTTAACGACCGTTTTGACCCGGAATATTATCAGTCAAAATATAAAAAAATAATTTCAAAACTTAAAAATCAAAAATCAGCGCCGTTAGGCGAGATAGTGAAAATTAGAAAGGGTGTTGAAGTTGGACACGATGCTTATACAGATAATGGAATGCCATTTATTCGCGTTCAGGATTTCAATGAAAAAGAATTATCTGTTAGCGGAAGCACAAATTATATAAGACCTTATTTATATGAAGAATTAAAGAAAGACCATAAAAGACGGCACAGTTGGTCGGGCTTTTGTAGTTGGAGAGGGTGATAATAAATTTATTGTTAGCGGCGGTATTTTAATATTGACTTCTTGCGATATTGACAATTATTATTTGGCTTTAGTTTTAAATTCTCTGATTGTAAAATCTCAAACTATTCGTGAATCAATCGGCGCTATAATTTTGCATTTAAGCATTGAAGAAATTAAAAAATTGCAAATTCCAATTTTATCTAAACCCTTACAACAAAAAATTTCCTCGTTAACTCAAGAATCTTTTAAACTACGTCAAGAAGCAAAAGAATTAATAGAACAAGCCAAACAAAAAATCGAAGAAATGATTGAAAAATAAATTTTTAAATAAATGTTTATAAAAGCAATCAAAGTCGCAAAAGGTGCTAGGGAAAGGGGGTCAGGCACTCTTTTCCTCCTGCGAATAATTTCATAATTTCTTGCGTTCGGCCGCGCTCGCACTGCGCGTGTTTTTCGGACCATCCGCTTTTTCTATTCTAATGTTCTTATGGTCTAATTTCCGCCTGCGTTAAAACTTCGGCGGGACAAGCGCACGAATAAGCGAATAAGAAAATCCGCTTTAGCGGATTTTTTGTTGGTGGGGTGGTATAATGAATTTATGTCAAAGATAATTAAAAAATTACCAGACAATCAAATAGCTTTCTATCAATCGCCGGATGGTTCGGTGAATATTGAGGTGATGTTCGCCAAAGAGAATATCTGGCTGACACAGAAAAAAATGGCGGAACTTTTTGATTGTTCGGCGGATAATATTTCGCTTCATCTTAAAAATATTTTTACCGAAAGGGAATTGGAACAAAATGCAGTTACCGAAGAATACTCGGTAACTGCCACAGACGGTAAAAGTTATAAAACAAAATGCTATTCTCTAGAGGCGATCATCGCCGTCGGCTATCGCGTTGGCTCCGAGCGAGGTACGCAATTTCGCCAATGGGCTACCGGAATTTTGAAAGATTATATTCACAAGGGCTATTCTTTAGACAGTAATCGGATGAAATATGGCTCTCGATTTAGCGCCAGATATTTTGACGAGCTGTATGAAGAGATCAAAGATATTCGCACGAGCGAGCGGATGATCTATCAGAAAATAACCGACATCTACGCGACTGCGATCGATTATTCGCCCAAAGCATATGAGAGCAAAGAATTTTTTGCGACGGTGCAAAACAAACTTCATTTTGCCATAACCGGCAAAACTGCGGCGGAAATAATCACCGATCGCGTAAGCAGTAATAAAGAAAAAATGGGGCTGACTTCGTGGCGACGATCACCGGAAGGTAAAATTATGCCGAGCGATACCGTGATCGCTAAAAATTATTTGGACAAAAAAGAGCTGGGGCATTTGAATCGTATCGGTAATATGTATTTGGACTATGCGGAAATGCAAGCGGCGCGCGGCAAAGCGATGACGATGAAAGATTGGGTGATGAAGTTGAATGCTTTTTTAAAGTTCAGCGAGTATGAGATATTGACCAACGCGGGAAAGATTAGTCATGAAGTTGCCGAGGCATTGGCGATCGGCGAATATGAAAAATTTAAAATAAAACAAGATAAGAATTATATCTCCGATTTTGACCGTGAAGTGAAAAAACTTTTAGAGAGCAAAAAGAAGCGGAAGGGAAAATAAGGAAAATCCGGGGTCAGGTACTCTTTTCCTCCACGAATAATCTCATAATTTCTTGCGTCCGGTTGAGTTCGTACTGCGCGCTGTTTTTCGGACCATCCGCTTTTTCTATTCTAATGTTCTTATGGTCTAATTTCCGCCTGCGTTAAAACTTCGGCGGGACAAGCGCGCGAATAAGCGAATAAGAAAATCCGCTTTGGCGGACAGACCGTATGGTCGATGCGTTTAAGCTGGAGTCAACACTGCGGGGGAGATGGAGACCTAAAAAAGCTCCTGACCCTAGTACGGCTTTCTAATATCAGCTAACACTGACGGAGCAAGAAGTTCTTGAATTACGGATATCGGGACATTTCCTATGAGGGATAGATTGCGGTTGCGGCTATGATCAACGCCGATACAAGACACGGCAAAGCCATTGTGTCTCGGCGCGTAAAACAAATCACAGTTGGGATTTCCTTGATAGTCGGCAAGTAAGGCCTTTTTCATTGCTCTTTCCGCGTCTAACCGCGCTAACTTATCGTGAAACAATTCGTTGTCGATTATTAGCTTGCCGTTTACAAGATCGAAAACAAGGAACATTCGTTCAGGGTCGCTGTCTTTTATGCCGGCGAGATGCTGTACCGAGGTAATGGCCAGA